>CAZQIE010000121.1:2792-7422 GCA_964593675.1 uncultured Opitutales bacterium | reverse complement strand
GGTGGAATTGCCGCTTCGCTGGGTGCGGGTGTTGGGCGCACGGCGTGGGCCGATTCTTTTCCGGCCTCAGGGCTCGGAATGCATGCTGGTGGCGGTATGGACGCCCCATCCTCGCGTCGGCGCGCGTAGGGAAAAGCCGGTTACGCTGGCCGGGCTCCAAAACTTCACGAACTCGCGTCGGCGCGTAGGGAAAAGCCAGGCGGCTTTGCGCGACAACCTGAAGTGGGGCGGCTCTGGGGTGCGGGTGCTGGGCGCACGGCGTGGGCGCTGCTGCGTTGAGGTGCGGACTGCGTGGGGGAGGGGCGTGAAGCGGTCTTTGGCGGGGGTTGTAGAAACGGCGCGGGCGCGTTCCTTTGTGAGGAGACGCGCCCGCGTGGTGTTTACGCCTTTGGGGTCAGGGGTTAGCTGACGGTGTCGTAGGCGTGGGATTCGTAGACTTTGCGGAAGTGGTGGCCTACGATGGCGAGGGTGACGGCGGTGGGGAAGAGGTCCGCGCGGCGGCAGAGGGTCCAGAGGAGGAGGCGCCAGTATTGGTAGCGTTCGCGTCCGATGAGGCCGAGGTGGATCATGGAGCGGACGAAGCCGAGGAGGTGGGACCACTGGAAGCGCATTTCGACGGCGGGGCGCTTGTACTCCTTGAGGAAGGTTTTGACGCGCTGATAGTACGGCTTTGGCAGGTAGATGTTTTCGAAGATCTTGCGGTAGCCGTCGGTGACTTTGTCCACGGGCATGGCCAGCTTGATGTTGGTGGCGCCGTTGGCGTTGTCACCGCTGGCATGGCCGAGGAGTCGGCCTTCTTTTTTCATGCGTTCGTAGAGGCGGGTGCCGACGGGGGCCTGGAGGATGCCGACCATGGCCATGACGATGCCGGACTTCTGGATGAAGTCGATTTGGCGCTGGAAGATGGTGGCGGTGTCGCTGTCGAAGCCGACGATGAAGCCGGCTTGGACTTGGAGGCCGTGGCGCTGGATGACTTTAACGCACTCGATGAGGTCGCGGCCTTTGTTTTGCTTCTTATTGCACTCGGCGAGGCCTTCTTCGGCGGGGGTTTCGATACCGACGAAGACGGTGTCGAAGCCGGCCTGGGACATGAGGTTCATCAGGTCCGTGTCGTCGGCGAGGTTAATGGAGGCTTCGGTGAAGAAGGGGATGCGCTTTTTGCGGCCGTCGGCGTGCTGCCACTTGATGAGGGCGGGGAGCAGGTCGTGTCGAAGGAAGCGCTTGTTGCCGATGAAGTTATCGTCGACAAAGAAGATGGAGCCGTTCCAGCCGCCTTTATGGATGGCGTCGAGTTCCGCGAGGATTTGGGCGGAGGTCTTGATGCGGGGGCGGTGGCCGAAGAGGGCGGTGACGTTGCAGAACTCGCAGTCGAAGGGGCAGCCTCGGGAGAACTGGAGGGACATGGAGGCGTAGCGCTTCATGTCGACGAGGTCCCACCGGGGTACGGGGGTTTCGTGGAGGTCTGGGAGTTCGCGGCTTTCGTAGCGGGGCTTGGGTGTGCCAAGGCGCAGGTCCGCGAGGAAGGGGGGGAGGGTGAGTTCGGCTTCGTTGAGGACGAGGTGATCGGCTTCTGGGAAGCTTTCGGGCTCACAGGTGAAGAGGGGGCCGCCGCAGACGGTGCGGACGCCGGCGGTTTTGCACCGGCCGATGATTTCTTTGGCGGACTTCTTCTGGACGACCATGCCCGAGATAAGGGCCATGTCCGCCCATTGGAGATCCTTGTCGCGGAGCGGGTTAACGTTTACGTCGACGAGGCGGAGGTTCCAATCTTTGGGGAGCATCGCCGCGACGGTAAGGAGGCCGAGGGGCGGGAAGGAGGAGCGTTTGCCGACGAACTTGAGGGCGTGTTTGAAGCTCCAATAGGTGGCCGGGAACTCCGGATAGATCAAGAGGACGTTCATTCTGCGGAATGGCCGCAGGCTCCGGTTAAGAATTACCCCCGCCGCCTGGGCTTCTTCAGGAAGCACGGGCGTGTCATGCGGGGGTGGGTGAGCTTGTGGCCGCTTACTATGTTTTGACTAAGGAGGGCGATTATCGTTCAGGCGAAGCTTTAAGTCCAGCTTATTGCGTCTGATGGTAAGGCTTCTCCGGGGGAGGCTAGGGGGCTGGAGGCCTTGAGGGTCAGTGGGATAAACCTGTGAATAACTAATCTTTTGGGTTGGGGTATCAGGGGGGATCTTACGGGTTTTGGGTGGGGGTGTTGGTGAGGGTATCGATGAGTTGGAGGAGTTCCTGGCGTCGGAAGGGTTTTTCGAGGAAGGCGTCGAAGCCGAGGGCGAGGAGGCGGGTGCGTTCGTCGGGGCCGGCGCAGGCGGTGAAGGCGGCGACGGGGGTTTTGCGCAGGTGTGGGATTTCGCGGAGGCGCTGGAGGACGTCCATGCCGGAGTAATCGCGGTGGAGGCGGAGGTCGAGGAGGACGGCGTCGTAGGGGGTGGACTGGGCGGCCTGGACGGCGTCCTGGAGTGTGGCGGCGAAGGTGAGGTCGCAGGTTTTGCGCAGGAGGAGTTCAACGACGCGGCAGATATCTTTGCTGTCGTCGATGACGAGGAGTTTACGCGTTTTTGCGGGTTCGGGTTTTGAAGACGTAGGCATCTGATTTTTAGAGACTTGAGAACGAATTAAGGGCCCTGTGGGGAGGGGCGCATGGTTACGCGGATGGGCTCGTCTTCGGGGGAGAGTTTCGTTTGGCTGTGAGGCCGTGTCAACGTTTGCGATGACCGGAGCCAACAGGCCCTAACGGTTTTTTGTTTAGTAAGGTTTAGCTTTAACGCGGGTTTGGGGTGGCGAGGCGGGGGTATTTGGGAATGGGAATGTGGGGGCGCGCGGTAAGTCTACTGTTTTTCTAGACAAAAGGGTTAGGGTATGGCAGTTTTGGGGGGTCTTGCCGCGGGGTCTTCGTGGTTCCGCGGTGGGGCTGGGAGGCATCGAGCGAGGCGTTTCAGGGCTCGTGCAGGGGGGTGTTCGGTTTTACCGGGCAGCTTTCAGGGGTGGAGCGGGAGGAGGAACCCCGCACGCTCGCATGGGTCTGGCGCAGGGGCATAGGCTCCGGCGGGGGCGCTGGGAACAGGAGTGGCCGCAGGCGTGATGGTCTTTAATGTTGATCGAGGAGGGGGCTGGCCTAGCCTTGACCTATGAAGCTGAGCAAGCGTGGGGAATATGGCTTGCGGGCGCTGATCAGCATTGGGATCGCGGAGCGCATGGGGCGTCCGGTGCTGCAGATTGGTGAATTGGCGGCGCGGGAGAAGATTCCGGTGAAGTTCCTGGAGCAGATCCTGGCGGAGTTGAAGCGTTCCGGGTATCTCGAGAGCCGGCGTGGCAAGCTTGGCGGTTACAGGCTGGGCAAGCCGATGGACCAGATTCAGATGAGTCAGGTGGTGAGGGAGTTGGAGGGGCCGCTGGCGCCGATTTTATGCGTGAGCCAGACGGCGTACAAGCCATGCTCTTGTCCTGACGAAACGCATTGCGGGTTGCGGATGCTGATGATGGATGTGCGCAACGCGATTGCGGGGATTTTGGACCGTTACACGCTGGCGGACGTGGTGGAGGTGACGGTGCGGAAGCTTTTGCGGGACAACTTGCCGGTGCCATATAGCGACAAATGAAACACACTATCGCGTTTCTGGTGGGTATAATTGCGGGCCTTGGTGGCCTTTTGGTTGGGGCGTGCGCGGGGCAGGCTGCGGAGGAGACGGTGTTGCGGGTGGGGCACATCCCGAACATCACGCACGCGCAGGCGCTGGTGGCGCACAACATGTCGCGTGAGGGGAAGGGGTGGTTTGAGCAGCGGCTCGGGCCCGGGGTAAGGATTGAGTGGTTCATCTACAATGCGGGGCCGAGCGCGATGGAGGCGCTGGTTGCGGGCTCGCTGGACTTGTCGTATGTGGGGCCGAACCCGGCGATCAACGCGTTTGTGAAGACGGGGGGCAAGGAGCCGAAGATTGTGGCGGGGTCTGTGGACGGGGGTTCGTCGCTGGTGGTGAGGCCGGAGGCGGGGATCACGAAGGCGGGGGATTTCCGGGGCAAGCGGATTGCGACGCCGCAGTTTGGGAATACGCAGGATGTGGCGGCGCGGGCGTGGCTTAACAAGAACGGGATCAAGGTGACGCGCACGGGGGGGGACGCGACGGTGATTCCGACGCCGAACCCGGACCAGTTGGCGTTGTTCAAGGCTGGGAAGCTGGACGCGGTGTGGACGGTGGAGCCGTGGGTGTCGCGTTTGGAGCGTGAGGCGGGCGGGAAGGTATTCCTGGACCAGCCGGACGCGGTTACGACGGTGCTGACGGCGAGCGGGAAGGCTTTGAAGGAGCGTCGGGAGCTGGTGAGGAAATTTGTGGAGGCGCACCGTGAGCTTACGGCCTGGATGAAGGCGAACCCGGAGGAGGCGAGGGAGCGGGTGCGCAAGGAGCTTGAGGAGCTTACGCGGGGGTCGGTGCCGCCGGAGCTGGTGGCGCACGCGTGGCGGCGTATGCACCTGGTGACGGAGTTGAACCTTGCGGACTTGAAGGAGTTCGTTGAGAACGCGAAAGCGGCGGGCTTCCTGAAGGAGTCGGCTGAGGTGACGGGGATTTCCGAGAAGCCTTAGGGTTGGCTCGTGTATGGCCCAGCGCGTGTGGCGCCGGTTGCGGGGGTA
>CAZQIE010000121.1:0-2782 GCA_964593675.1 uncultured Opitutales bacterium | reverse complement strand
GGGCCGGCGCCGCGCGGGGTGGGCGGGGTGAATACGAAAAACGTTTTTTATAACAACGCGATGACGCTGCAGCAGGAACTAGAGAACGTCGTGCCGGCAAAGCTGAGCCTGACGGGGGTGTCGAAGTTCTTCCACGGGCGCCTGGGGACGGTGCAGGCGCTGGACGACATCAATATTCAGGTGAATGAGGGCGAGTTCGTTTGCCTTGTGGGGCCGAGCGGTTGCGGCAAGAGCACGATTTTGAATCTGATTGCGGGCTTGGACAAGGCGGACGGCGGGCAGCTTACGATGGACGGGCAGCCGATCACGGGGCCGGGGCGTGAGCGCATGGTGATGTTCCAGGAGGCGGCGTTGTTCCCGTGGCTGGATGTGATGGGGAACGTGATGTTCAGCTTGAAGCTGAAGCCGGGGCTGAAGGACAGCGAGCGGCGGGATGTGGCGCGTTATTACATCCGGCTTGTGGGGCTGGAGAAGTTCCAGCATGCGGCGGTGCATGAGCTTTCGGGGGGTATGAAGCAGCGCGTGGCGCTGGCGCGGAGTCTTGCGCCGAACCCGAGGATTTTGCTGATGGATGAGCCGTTCGGCGCGCTGGACGCGTTGACGCGCGAGCAGCTGTATGGGGACTTGCAGGCGATTTGGGAAAAGCGGCGCAAGACGATCGTGTTTGTGACGCACAATTTGCGCGAGGCGGTGTGTCTTGGGGACCGTGTGATTTTGTTTTCGCCGCACCCGGGGCGCGTGCGGGAGGTGTTCAAGATTGATTTGCCGCGGCCGCGGGACATCAACTCGCCGGAGTTGGCGGTGCATGCGACGCGGGCAACGAAGGCGCTGAAGGCGCACCTGGATGAGTCTAAGGAGGTTTCCGAATGAAACGGCGCGTAATTACAGCGGTATTGTTTTTTCTGGCGGTGATTGGTGCGTGGTATGCGGTGACGAAGTGGGGTGAGGTGTCGCCGATGCTGGTGCCGCCACCGGGTGCGGTGGGGACGTATTTTGTGGATGCGGCGAAGGATGGGTCGCTGCTGGGTGCGATCGGGGTGACGTTGTACCGGCTGCTGCTGGGGTATGCGATCGGGCTGGCGATCGGGATTCCGGTGGGTTTGTTGTGCGCGCGGTTTGAGGCGTGCCGGGACACGGTGGGGGTGTTGTCGCTGGGGTTGCAGACGTTGCCGAGCGTGTGCTGGGTGCCGCTGGCGCTGTTGTGGTTCGGGCAGACGGAGACGGCGATGCTTTTTGTGGTGGTGATGGGAACGGTGTGGTCGCTGGTGATTGCGACGGAGTATGGGGTGAGCACGATCCCGCCGCTGTACATCCGCGCGGCGCAGGTGATGGGTTCAAAGGGTTTTCACTTGTGGCTGAAGGTGATTTTGCCTGCGGCGTTCCCGAGTATTGTGGGCGGGATGAAGCAGGGGTGGGCGTTTGCGTGGCGGTCGCTGATGGCGGCCGAGATTTACGTGACGATCCTGACGGGCTTCGGGTTGGGGCAGTTGCTGCACTACGGGCGCGAGCTTTTGGCGATGGAGCAGGTGGTGGCGATCATGGTGGTGGTGATCGTGATCGGGCTGCTTGCGGACAAGATTTTGTTCTCGCCGTGGGAGCGTCTGCTGAGGCGCCGGTGGGGTCTGGAGCGCCAAGGTTAGGTCACGCGCGGGTTGCGCGGGTGTGCCGGCCCGGGTGGGGCCGGGGCGATGCGGTCAGGGCGGGCTGTATCCGTTTACAGGGTACGGCTGTTTATGTTGGGGTGCACGGGCTTGGTCTGCCGCCGCGCTGTGGTGCGGGTGCTGTGGGCGCACGGGGTGGGCCGGTTTTTTCCGGCTGCACGGTTCAGAATGTGGCTCTCGTGGCGGTTGCGGGCGTCCCATCCTCGCGTGGGCGTGGAGGGAAGGGGCAGGGGCACCTTTTGTGCGACAACCGGAAGGTGAAGCGCTCTTAGGGCTGGGGTGGGCGGACGCGAAGTTTTTCGGCGTCGTAGATGGCGCGGATGCGTGCGTAGTCTTCGTCTTTGGTGCGGGAGACGATGCAGTAGTCGAAGCGGTCCCACTGGCGCATTTCGAGTTCCGCGGTGACGAGGCGGCGTTCGATTTCGGCGAGGGCGTCGGTGGCGCGGCCTGTGAGGCGTTCGCGGAGTTGTTCGCGGTCGAGGGGGTGGATGAAGATGGTGACGAGGCGGCCGCGGAGGGCGGGGTCCGTGCGGGCGGCTTCGCGCATGGAGGCGGCGCCTTGGACGTCGATATTGAGGAGGAGGTCGATGTTGCGGGCGAGCTTGGTTTGGATCTCGCTGCGGAGGGAGCCGTAGTAGCGGCCGTGGACTTGGGCGTATTCGTAGAATTCGCCGGCGGCGATGCGGCGGCGGAAATCGTCTTCGCCGAAGAAATAGTAGTCCACGCCGTCGCGTTCGGCGCCGCGGGGTGCGCGGGAGGTGGAGGTGACGACGCGCTGGATGTTGGGGCTGGTTTCGACGAGGCGGTCGCAGAGGGTGGTTTTGCCGCTGCCGGCGGGGCCGGAGACGACGAAGAGGAGAGCCGGGGGTGTGCGGAGTGGCATGGTGGTGCGGTGGTGAGGTGGTGAGGTGGTGGGGCGGCGGGTTTTAGAGCAGTTCCGTTTTGCGGTGTCGCTTACGCGGGCGCTGTGGGGAACACGCACGGCGCGGCTCGGCGGTTGCGGCCTCCCCTTCCTGGCGTGGGCGTGGGCGAAGGTGTGATTTCAGGAGCTGCGACATTTCGAATGCAGAAGTGCTCTAGGGGAAGGGTGGGGTGTGCGCAAGGCGGGAGGTGTGTGTGCG
>CAZQIE010000120.1:0-7591 GCA_964593675.1 uncultured Opitutales bacterium | reverse complement strand
CTCGCCTCCGCCCTCCTGTGGCTGTAACCCATATGTCGATTGGCCCTAGCCTGGAACGCGGACGCAGCGTCTTTCAAAATCGGCCTGCTCTATTGCCCGCCTGGTATACCGTAGGCCCGCGAGCTGTAAGCGCCGGCCGTGTCTGAAAAAATGGCGGAGAGGGAGGGATTCGAACCCTCGGCACCCTTTTGGGGTGCACAGCATTTCCAGTGCTGCACAATCGGCCACTCTGTCACCTCTCCGTGTATTTGGTTCGCCCGCGTGACGGCCGTCTCAGCAGGCGTGTTTCCGCGCACGGAAACCTCCAAAGAGCCCGGATACCTAAGCACCGGCACCGGGCGCGTCAACCGCAAACGCCGCCCACCTCCAAAGTTCCCCGGTTTGTGCGGGATCTTACCACCACGGCGAAAATGCACCAGTGATGGTGACCCCCTGCCACCACGGCGGCTTCGGCGACGGCGCCGCATCTGCTAACGTAGGAGCAGTCAGACCCAATCCCGAAGATTCCCATGACGCCCCGCCAAAAGTTCATTGCCGCCCTTGAACGCCGCCCGATCTCCGGCCGTGTGCCGCACTTCGAGCTCTGTGTCTACCTGACGATGGAGATCCTCGGCCGCGTGCACCCGTGCCACCGCGACTACGCCCAGTGGCTCCAGATGCGCGAAGAAGAACGCCGCCTCCATCGCGCCGACATGGCCGACATCCTCATCGGTGTTGCCGAACGCTACGAACATTCCGCCATCCCCCTGCACCCGCGCCCCGAGACGACCGAGGAGCTCCTGAACACCATCGACGTCATGCGCGAAAAGTCGGGCGACAAATACTGCCTGCTCGCCCACGGCGACGCCACGTTCGCCATCCCCGACGGCTCCACGATGGAAGAGTTTTCCGTGCGCATGGTCGAGGAACCCGAAGCCCTCAAGGCGGAAGCCCAGGCCAAGGTGGACGCCGCCCTGCGCCGCGCCGAGATCATCGCCCGCCATGGCGGACTCGACGGCTTCGTGATGACGTCCGACTACTGCTTCAACATTGCCCCGTTCTTCAGCCCGACGCAGTTCTCCGAATTCGTGGCCCCCTATCTGGCGCAGCTCATCCGCGCCTACCGCGACCTCGGCTTCTACACGATCAAGCATACGGACGGGAACATCATGCCGATCCTCGACCAGATCGTGCAGTGCAACCCCCACGCCCTCCACTCCCTCGACCCCCAGGCCGGCATCGACATTGCGGTCATCAAGGCCCGTTACGGCGACCGCCTCTGCCTCTGCGGCAACGTGAACTGCGGCCTCATGGACACGGGCACGCTCGACCAGGTGCGCGAATCCGCGCGCTACTCGCTGCGCCACGGCATGCCCGGCTACGGCTACATCTTCTGCACCAGCAACACCGTTTACACCGGGATGCCCCTCACCTCCTACGAGGCCATGCTCGAAGTCTGGCGCGCTGAAGGCAATTACCCGGAACTGCCCGTCGCCGCCGCGGCAACGGCCCGTGCGTAAAGTCACGCACGCCCCCCGGTAAAGGGCAGAACACGGGCGTAAGCCTCACCCTTTAACCCGTACCCGAAAACCGGATACACCAGCGTACCCGGTTTCCGGGTACGCCTGTTTTCTTACTGCGGCAGCGCGTCCAGGTGGTACAGCGAGCCATCCAGCCCCTGCCCCGGCCACCGGCGCTGATCCACGCCCCACGCACCCATGGCGCGCAGCACAAAGTAGTTCAGGATCATCTCGTATTCGAAGATCCGCCAGAAACCCGGGAGCCGCGATTCGATCACCCAGTGGAACGGCGCGAAGCGCTGGATGAGCGGACGCACGCGCGCAAGGAGCATCTGTTCCGTCTCGCTGTTGCCATGCAACACCAGTACCGGCCTCGGCGACGCCAGCAACTGCTGGAACGGCCCGTGCGCGAACGACAGGTAGTCCCAGAGCGGCGCCGCGGGCAGGAAGAGCCCTTCCATGAACTTGTAACCCAGGTTCTGCGCGAATTCCGGGAACGGCCACGCCCCCACAAGGTGGCAGCCCTGCCGGATGCTTTCACTGGGCACCACACCCACCCGCGCCGGAGCGTTCCGCACCGCCGCCACCACCGCACCCGGGACGCACAGCGGCACGCAGCCTGGCCAGTGCGCCTCAACAAACTGGATCGCCAGCAGGTAGCCCGCGAGGGGGCCCATCACGCGCAGCAGGATGCGCTCTTCCCGGGGCACGGGCAGCCGCACCAGCGTGTGCCCGCCCTCCTCCAGTTGCTGGAGCATGCGCACGCGGTCCGGCCTCCCCGCCTGCACCGCCGTCTCCGTCGTCACGGCCGTAATGAGCACCACATGTCCGAACGCGCCCCAGCGCCGAAGCGCAATCTGCGCATTCGGTGAAAGCCCCTGGCTGAACACAACCAGCGTCGCGCCCGGCGCATACTCCGCGCCCGCACGGAAAGCCGACAGCGGCAGATATTCCCCGCGCGCCGGCGTGTAGGTGTTCAGCAAATACACCAGGAACCGCGCATGGCCCTCTGAGGCCCCGGTGCCCGTGACGTAGAACCGGGCCCCCGGTTGCATCGCCCGCGCGAGCACCGGCCCGGTCGGCGACAACGGTTCCTCAAACATCCCTTCCAGCAGGCCGGCACACGCCCTGAGCCTCTCCCCGAGCAAGGCATGGCCCAACGGGTCGGATGCCGGACCGGCACCCGCACCGTCTCTGGCATCGGATTCTGGAGAGAAAAAATTCACAAACTGCGCCTGCCCCGCTATCAGCACGAGACGCCGGGAGCGGACTCAGAACCGCCAACCCGCTTCGGGCGCGACACCGCCCGCTCAAAAATCCTGACGGGGCGCCGCGTGGTCCACCGTAGGAAAACTCGCGCGCGAGGCTGTTCTCAAAATCTTGGCAAACCCCCTCTAAAGTCAAAGACTAAAGCGCTACGGCCACTCTGCCCCGAAACCCTTTACCCGCGAAAATCAAGCCTCCCATGCCGCTTCCCGAGATCAAAGTCGTCCTCGTCGCCATGTTCGATCCCGGTGAAGCCCAGCCCGGCGAGCTCCTCCTTTACCGCCAGCGCGAAGGCCTGCGGCGCATTGAGTTGCCCGGCACCGGCCTCGCCGAAACCTGGCTCTCGGACGACGGCGTGCTTGCCCTGGTTGCGGGCGTGGGCACCGCGAACACCGCCATCTCCACCCTGGCGCTCGGCCTCGCTTCGGGGCTAGACCTTTCCCGCGCCTATTGGCTCATTTCCGGCATCGCGGGCGTCAACCCCAACGCCTGCCCCCTCGGCAGCGCCGTCTGGGCGCAGTGGTGCATAGACGCAGACCTCGCCTTTGAAATAGATTCCCGCGAGATCCCGGGGGACTGGTCCACCGGCATCCTCCCCCTCGGCGCCAAGGAGCCCTTCGGGCGCTCCACCATGCCCGATAGCCTTTTTGGCCGCCCTTACCAGGTCTGCCGCCTCAACGACGGCCTGGCACGCTGGGCCCACGCCCTTACCGAGGACCTCCCCCTCGCGGACTCACCCGGCCTCGCCGCCTACCGCGCCCGCTACACCGGCTTCCCCGCCGCCCTCCAGCCGCCAGCCGTCCTGCTCGGCGACAACCTTTCGGGCGCGCGCTTCTGGCACGGTCGCCATTTCAACGCATGGGCCGAACGCTGGGTCCAGCACTGGACGGGCGGCCTCGGCCGCTTCCTCACCTCATCCATGGAAGACTCCGGCACGCTGCACGCGCTCAAGCACCTTGACCGCCTCGGCAAGGCCGACTTCCGCCGCGTCCTCCTCCTGCGCGCCGCCAGCAATTTCACCATGCCCCCGCCGGATCAGACGGCCATCCAGAGCCTCCTTGGCGAAGGCGGCGACGACCACTTCCCCGGCATGGTGCCCTCCCTCGAAAACGGCTACCGCGCCGGTCATGCCGTCCTCCGCGCCCTCGTGGACCGTTGGGCTGAGACGCGGGAGCGCGTTCCCGAAGCCTAGGGCACGTTAAAATGCCGCGCGGACCGACGCCCCCGCGCCGACTCCCCCGCTCCCCGCCCCTGCCGCATACCCCAAAGCAAGCGGCCCGGCGCGCGGGACGCTTTCGGCTCGCCATCGGGCCAGCGGGCTCAAAACTAGGGGGCCTTTATGGCGCGGGCACCGTCCCGCCGGCCAAGGCACAGCGCAGGAAAGCCGCCTGAAGTGCGGTCGGCCTTCCGTGTGTCCCGGCTGGCGCGAAACGGGGCCCCTCCACCAAAGCCAGCCTCACCGCTCGCAATGAAGCCCTACATCTCCGTCGTCATTCCGGTGTACAATGAAGAGGATAACCTGGAGCTCCTCTTCTCTCGCCTCTTGCCCGCGCTCGACGCCCTCAAGAAGCCCTTCGAGATCATCTTCACGAACGACGGCAGCCGCGACCACTCCCTCGAACTCCTCCGCAGCTTCCACGCAAAGCGGCCCGAAAACGTTCGCGTCATTGATTTCAACGGCAACTACGGCCAGCACATGGCGATCATCGCGGCCTTTGAGCGCGTGCGCGGTGAAATCGTCGTGACGCTCGACGCGGACCTCCAGAACCCGCCCGAGGAAATCGGCAAACTCATCGCCAAGGTCGAGGAAGGCTTCGACGCCGTGGGCGGCTACCGCAAAGACCGCCAGGACAGCTTTGGCCGCAAATTTGCCTCAAAGCTCATCAACAAATTCCGCGAGTTTTCGACGAACATCCGCATGCGCGACCAAGGCTGCATGCTCCGCGCCTACCGTCGCCACATCGTCGATGCCATCGTCCGCTGCGGCGAGCGCTCGACGTTCATCCCGGCCCTTGCCTACAAGTTCGCGGCCAACCCCGGCGAAGTGGAAGTTGAGCACTGCGCCCGCGCGCACGGCGAGTCCAAGTATTCGTACTACAAGCTGATCCGCCTGAACTTCGACCTCGTCACCGGGTTCACGCTCCTGCCCCTCCAGCTCTTCACGCTCTTCGGGTTCTTCGTGTCGGGCCTTAGCTTCCTCCTCGTCCTCATCCTCCTTTACCGCCGCTTCTTCATCTTCAAGGTTGGCGAGGCCGAGGGCGTGTTCACCCTCTTCGCCGTCCTCTTCTTCCTCGTCAGCGTCGCCATCATCGGCATCGGCCTCATCGGGGAATACGTGGGCCGCGCCTACCAGGCCGTCCAGCAGCGCCCGCGCTACATCCTGCGCGAGCTCATCGAAAAGCCTGGTCTCGACGCCTAGCGCTAGCGCGCAAACCGAGCCCCCCGCCCCCCAAAGGCCCCGCCATGTCCTCCGGACCCCGCATCGTCTTCTTCGGCTACAGCGAAGTCGGCTACGCCACGCTCGACCTCCTCCTGCGCCGCGGCTGCAACGTCGCCGCCGTCTTTACCCACGAGGCCGACGTCCGCGAGACCACCTGGTTCCGGTCGGTCCCCAAGCTCGCCCAGGACGCCAAAATTCCCGTCTATACGCCCGAGTCCCTCAAAGCGCCCGAGTGGGAGGCCACGCTGCGCGAGCTGCGCCCCGACCTCATCCTCTCGATGTATTACCGCAACATGATCCCCACGCGGCTGCTGAACCTGGCGCCATTGGGGGCCTACAACATGCATGGCTCCTACCTGCCGCGCTACCGTGGGCGCGCCCCGCTCAACTGGGCGATCATCAACGGCGAGGACCACACGGGCGTCTCCCTGCACGTGATGGTCAAAGAAGCCGATGCCGGGGACGTCATTGACCAAGAGAAAGTGCCCATCGGGCCCGAGGAACCGGCCGCCGCCCTCACCGACCGCATCCGCGACGCCGCCGTGCGCGTCCTCGAACGCCAGCTCGATCTCCTTTTGGCCGGCAAGGCCGTCCGCCACCCGCAGGACCACAGCAAGGCCACTTACTTCGGCAAACGCACGCCTGAAGACGGCCGCATAAACTGGGCCCTGCCCGCCCGCGCCGTCTTCAACCTCATCCGCGCCGTCACCCGCCCCTTTCCCGGCGCCTTTACGGACGTCCGGGGCGCGCGCCTCGTCGTCTGGTGGGCACGCGTGCTTCCCGCCTCTCACGTCCCCTCCGAGGCCACCCCCGGCCAGGTGCTCTCCACCGCGCCACTGCGCATAGCCACGGCAGACGGCGCCCTGGAGCTCACGGACGTCTCCTGGGTGGACCCGACCAACCCTAAGCTGGCCGTTCCCGCGCCGGAGCTCTTCTCAGGGAGTAACCTGTAGTAATAAGACCGCCTTACGAAAAAGGACGGCAACCCCAGCCGAGGATCACCCGTTTTGCTCGGCTACGCGGCGACCCAAGGTATAACAGCCCGACTGCACAGGAGCCCTATGGCCCCAATGGCTGCTTTTTTTTGATAAGCCCGTCTAATTCCTGTCAAAAACCTCTGGCCCGGGCCTAACAGATCGGGCACGTTCCATTGACGGGGGGGCTTCCCTTGAAGTACCCTGAGGCTAACCTCCCTCTCCCCCGCTCCCCCAAATGCAGGTAGAAATTACCCGGGACTTGGATCTCTCCCCGGAACAGTTGTCGAGGGTAGAGATGCACAGCGTGCTGAACATCCTGTCGGTGCTCAGCACTTCGATGTACTACATGGGTGCGCTCGTCGGCGACGCCGAGATTTTTGAACCCAATGTCACCCTCACCGTCCGCTTCGCCCGAGACCTTAGTAACCGCGACCTGACCCTCCGGCGCCTGCGGGACATCGCCTCCTTCGAGAACGATTTCCTGTCGAGCATCGAGAACGGAATGCCCCCGGGTACCCCGTCCAAGGAGTTCGAGGCCGCCATGGCCAATGTCCGGAACATCCTCTCCGTACTCCGCATCCGCGCCGCCGAACTCGTCCGCCGCGAAGAATACCCCGACGCCTGGGAAGACTTCAACATCCGCGACCTCCACGAGGATTTCAGCCGCGTCTTTTCCGCCATCGCCCTAAACAGTCAGGGGCGCTTCGGCATCGTCGAAAACCTCGCGCGCCGCACGCCCTCGGACTACGTCATCAGTCTACGCATTGATAGCGTGGACGGTGACCACATCCGCATCCCCCCTGTTTTTAAGGACGTGATGCGCGACCTCATCGCCAATGCCCGCAAATACAGCCCGCCCGGCAGCGTGATCGTGGCCGGCCTGCGCGATGATGGAAACACCATCCGTTTTGTCGTGCATGACGAAGGCATCGGCATTCCACCCGAAGAGATCCTGAGCATCGGCCAGCCGGGGTTCCGCGCCTCCAACGCAAGCAACCGCCGCACCCACGGCGAAGGCCTCGGCGTGGCAAAGGCGCTGATCACCACCCGGCGCCACGGCGGCCACATCTGGGTGGACTCCGCCCCTGGTGCCGGCACGGAAGTCACCGTCGAGATCCCCCGCCCAAAACGCGGCTTCTCCCTCGACCTCCGCTAAAGCCAGCCGCCCGGTGCCACGTCGTGCGTGCTCACCGCGGCGTCGGCGCAAGCGACAACTTAAGGTAGAACGGTTCCAAAGCGTTTCCATTTCAAGTTGCCGCGCTGTTCACTTCATTCCATTACGCCCGCGGACGCGAGGATGGGGCGTCCACGCTCACCGCAGCGTCGGCGCATGCGACAACCTGAAGCAGAACGGCCCTAGAGCCTGTTATGCACTTTTTGGTGTACAAAGGTTCGCCACGCTGATTGAA
>CAZQIE010000119.1:0-7632 GCA_964593675.1 uncultured Opitutales bacterium | reverse complement strand
CCCTCCCCTCCCGCGCCCGCTAACCCACCTGAGCCGCACCCACCCGAGCCATGCCCCACCTCATCGAAGTAAAGCGGGACGGCCTGCCGGTCCTCGGCTTACCCCTCGAACCCGGGGAGTTCCTCATCGGAAGCGACGCCGGCTGCAAACTCCGCCTCAACGACCACTCCGTCGAAGGCCAGCACGCACGCCTCTCCTACAACGGCCAGGAACTGCGCATCCAGCGCCTCAGCCACAAAGAAGCCCTCCTCGTAAACGGCCTGCGCACGCGCTCAGCCGTCCTCGCCCTTACCGACCTCCTACGCGTCGGCGAATACGAAATCGCCTTCATCGAAGAAGGCGACAAAGCCGCCGTTGACCTCACCGCGCTCCGCATGCGCCTCCACCGCGACCTCGTGGAAAAACTCGACCTCGGCAAACTCAAGATCGAGCAACTCTCCGACCGCGACCTCTGGACACGCTGCGAAAACGAAGTCGACGCCATCCTCGCCGACTCCTACCTCCCCGCAACCGTCGACCGCGCCCGCCTCAAACTCGACGTCCTCCGCGAAGCCCTCGGCCTCGGCCCCATCGAAAAACTCCTCGCCGACCCCGAAGTCTCCGAAATCATGGTGAACAACAAGGACGAGATCTTCGTCGAACGCGCAGGCCGCCTCATGCGCGACACCGAACTCTCCTTCACCTCCAACGAGCAAGTCGTCAACGTCATCGGCCGCATCGTCCACCCCATCGGCCGCCGCATCGACGAAAGCAGCCCCCTCGTCGACGCCCGCCTCAAAGACGGCTCCCGCGTCAACGCCATCATCCCCCCCCTCGCCCTCCGCGGCCCCAGCATCACCATCCGTAAGTTCATGCAGAAGCGCCTCACCGACGAGGACCTCATCCGCTTCGGCAGCGTCACCCCCGCCATCGCCACCTTCCTGCGCTTCGCCGTCCACGGCAAACGCAACATCGTCATCGCAGGCGGCACAGGCTCCGGCAAAACCACCCTCCTCAACGTCCTCTCCAACTACATCCCCGACAACGAACGCGTCGTCACCATCGAAGACTCCGCCGAACTCAAACTCTACCAGCCCAACCTCGTCTCCCTCGAATCCCGCCCCGCCAACATCGAAGGCAAAGGCGCCATCCCCATCCGCGAACTCGTCAAAAACGCCCTCCGCATGCGCCCCGACCGCATCGTCGTCGGTGAGTGCCGAAGCGGCGAAACCCTGGACATGCTCCAGGCCATGAACACCGGCCACGACGGCTCCCTCACCACCCTCCACGCCAACAACCCCAAAGACGCCGTCCTGCGCATCGAAACCATGGTCATGATGGCCGGCTTCGACCTCCCCGTGCGCGTCATCCGCATGCAAGTCGCCTCCGCCGTCCATATCTTCGTCCAGCAGAACCGCCTCACCGACGGCTCACGCCGCGTCATGAACGTCTCCGAAGTCGTCGGCGTCGAAAACGACGAAGTCCAGCTCAAGGACATCTTCGTCTTCCGCCGCACCGGCTTCGACGACAAAGGCCACGTCACCGGCTACTTCACCGCCACCGGCTACATCCCGCGCTTTGTCGAAGAATTCGCCCGCATGGGCATGCCCATAGACCAGTCCATCTTCAAGCCCGCCGAACCCCCGCCCGCCCCCGCCGCAGCCAAGGCCTGACACGCCCATGCCGCTCGCCATCCTCCTCTTCTTCCTGGCCTTCACCGCCGCCCTCTACGTCCTCCTCGTCGCCGTCCATCAGCGCGTGCAGGTCCTCCAGACCCAGTGGCTCGGCGCCGCCCACGGAGCCAAGCCCCCCACCGCCTCCGCCATCGTCTCCCGCGACCCCCAGTCCCGCACCCTCTTCTTCGGCCTCCTCGGCCTCATCGCCGGCGTCCTCTGCGCCTTCGTGCTGCGCATCGGCGTCCTCGGCTTCGCCGCCGGCTTTGCCCTCGGCGGCGTCGTCCCCCACATCGTCGCCGCCACCCGCCAAGGCAAACGCCGCCGCCAGATGGACGCCCAAGTCGTCCCCATGCTAAACCTCCTCTCCAACTCCATGCGCGGCGGCAAAACCCTCCCCCAAGCCATCGACGACTGCGCACGCGCCCTCCCCAAACCCCTCGCCGACGAACTCACCCTCGCCTCCCGCCACGTCATGCTCGGCCTCGACGTCGAAGCCGCCCTCAACGCCCTCGTCGCCCGCGTGAAAATGCCGGACATCAAGCTCGCCGTCCGCTCCATGCTCGTCTCCCTCCGCACCGGCTCCGACCTCCCCGAGTCCATGCGCCAGATCGCCCACACCATCAACGAGCGCAACCGCGTCACAGGCCGCATCCGCACCCTCACCACCCAAGGCCGCATGCAAGGCCTCATCCTCACCATCGCCCCCTTCGTCCTCCTCTTTGCCTTCCGCGTCATCAGCCCCGCGTACATGGACGTCATGTTCAAGACCGTCCCCGGCAACATCCTCCTCGGCGCCGTCGTCATCACCCAGTGCGTCGCCTTCTTCATCATCAACAAAATCGTCACCGTCCGCGTCTAACCCGTGGAATCCGAGCTCATAGCACCCCTCGTCTTCCTCGCCGTCACCCTCTTCTGCTACTGGGCCGGCAGCACCTTCCACAGCGCCGTCCTGCGCGTGCAGGTCGCCCGCCAGACCGCAGCCCCCGAAGACCAGACCTCCGTAAACGGCCCCTGGGCCCAGCTCCGCCCCCTCGTCCACGACATCACCCTCGTCCTCCGCCGCAACCCCGCCATCGCCCGCTGGATCGACCGCCAGGCCGACCGCTACCGCCTCCCCATGCAGCGCGCCGGCATGCCCGGCCTCATCTCGCCCGACGAGTTCTACGTCGTAAAACTCCTCGCCCCCATCCTCACCTTCTCCCTCACCTTCCTCGCCGTCGGCACCCAGCAATGGCACTGGGCCCTCCTCGCCGCAGGCGTCGCCTTCATCCTCCCCGACCTCAAAATCCGCGACATCGCCCAGCGCCGCGTCACCGAACTGCGCCTCGCCCTCCCCGAAGCCCTCGACTGCCTCGCCCTCATGATGCGCGCAGGCCTCGACCTCGGCCAGGCCATCGACTACTATATCGACGACGACGACCGCAACCCCCTCCAGCAGGAATTCTACATCCTGCGCTCCCAAATGCGCCTCGGCAAAAGCCGCGCCGAAGCCTTCCGCGCCATGGCGCAGCGCCTCAACCTTGAGGAGTTCGACACCATCGCCACCGCCGTCATCGAAGGCGAACGCACCGGCGTCTCCATGTCCGCCTTCTTCACCAGCCAGGCCGACGAAGTTCGCGAACGCCGCTTCCAGGCAGCCGAAGAACAAGGCCAGAAAGCCCCCTTCAAACTCATGGCCCCGCTGATGCTCCTCATCATGCCCTGCGTATTCGTCATACTCTTCGCCCCCATGATCCTCCGCTACGTCCGCGGGGAATTTTAAGCCATGCAAGGAACGCCCGCCAACCCACCGCCCGCCCCCACCGCCGGCTTCCGCCTCCGCGGCACCTCCGGCGTGGACCGCGGCGCCGTCTTCCCGCTCGGCGCCACCCCCGTCACCGTTTCCAACCGCATCCTCCTCGAACCCCGCGGCACAGCCGTCATGCTCAAAGCCGCCGGCGGCAAAGAGCTCCTCGTCAACGGCGAACTCACCAGCCTCTCCCTCCTCGAACCCGGCGACACCATCGTCACCGAAGCCGGCGAATACAAGTTCGAGGCCCTTGCCGGAGAGGCCGCACGCAACGCCGCACGCCTCCAAGTCCTCAAAGCCGTGGCCGTCGTCGCCGCCCTCGCCTGCGCCGCCGCCACCATCCTCCTTCCCGGCAAAAAGCAGCCCCAGCACAGCCCGAAAAGCCCATCGTCCACCTTCCCGCCTCGCCCGCCAAGCCGGACCTCGTCCCCGCCAAGCCCGAAAAGCCCCTCACCCCGAACCAGATCATCGGCGAAGCCCGCCTCTTTGCGGCCTCGGCAGACGAACACATCGCGCTCTCCCGCATGAACGCCGGCTACCTCTTCTGGGCCGTCCGCGACCTCCAGCACGCCACCGCCCTCATGGCCTCCGTCCCCCACGACCCCGCCGAACTCGACGCCCTCAACAAGCGCCTCGACAAAGCACGCACGGCCCTCACCCAGGCCAAAGCCGAACTCCAGGTCCGCGCCCTCATCGCCAACCGCCTTGGTTACGCCGACGACTACCAGGATCTCCTGAAAGACCTCATGGTCGTAAGCCAGGACCCCCACGAAAAAACCTTCATTTGGGCCCGCAAGCAACTCGCCGCGAAAGCACAGCACTAACATGAAGTCATCCCCACTCGGCCTCCTTAAGGATCCCCGCATCCGCCTCCTCGCGGTCGCCATCGCCCTGGGCCTCCTTGCCACCATGCTCGTCAAGGCCCACGTCAACCGCGTCATCGCCGCCGCCACCGGTGGCACCAAAGTCCGCGTCGTCTCCATCGCCAAGGCCCTCCCCGCAGGCGAGATCCTCGACAAGACCGACCTCACCCTCCGCACCGTCCCCGCGGAAATGGTCAGCCAGGGCCGCACCGTCACCGAGCCCGACCTCACCACCGCCTACGGCCTCAAACTCCGCCATGCCATGCGCCCCGGCGAAATCCTCCTTTGGACCGACATTGACCTCGAAGCCCGCACCGCCCTCTCCCAGACCCTCGAAGTCAACCAACGCGCCCTCACCCTCAACGTCTCCAAAACCAACTCGTTCGCCGACATGATCAACCCCGGCGACCGCCTCGACATCATCTCCGCCCTCCGCGCCGACAACCTGCGCTCCCCCACCGAAGCCACCGTCCTCCTCCAGAACGTCCTCGTCCTCGCCGTCGACGGCGAAACCCGCGCCAGCACGCCCGTCCAGACCTCCACCGAAAAAGAAGGCACCCTTGAGTCCGCAGCCCCGCGCCTCCCTGCCGGCCGCACCGCCAAAGTCGTCTCCACCGTCACCGTCCGCGTCAGCCCCGACGAAGCCCTCAAACTCGTCCAAGCCCAAGCCCGCGGCCCCCTCACCTTCCTCCTGCGCAACCGCGGCGACATCTTCACCTACGACTACTCCCGCGTAACCGGCGCCCCTGCCGCCACCCCCGCCCCCGCCACCGACGCCACCGTCGTCACCGGCGCCACCAAGCGCGTGCCCGGCTACCCGGTCATCGTCGAAGAAGGCACCCCCGTACGCAGCGCCTTCTACCCCTCCGCAAACCAGGCCAAGCGCGAACTCGACGAAATCCGCAAAGCCCAGGCCACGGACCTCTCCCAACTCACCTCCTACCCCTCCCAGGCCGACAAACCCTGACCGCGTATGGGCCGCCGCGCCACAAAGCCCATTGCCAAACCCGCACGCCGCACAACGCGCGCGCGGCCCGGCCAGGCGCTGACCGAATACCTCCTCGTCCTCGCCCTCCTCGCGCTCGTCATCGTCCACGGCCTCGTCAGCTACCTCCAGCCCAGCTTCTTCTACAGCATCTACGACGGCTTCTGGTCCAAAAGCCTCTACAAGCCCATCTTCCTCATCTCCACGGAAGGGGAATAAGCCGATGAACCACCGGACCACACCGCCCCTCCGCTCCCGCCGCGCCCGCCGCAGCGGCCAGGCCGTGGTCGAGGTGCTCTTCGTGAGCATCGCGTTCCTCATGCTCTTCATGTACGGCCTCCAGTGGTGCTACCTCGCCATCTGCCACTCCCTCCTCAATACCGCCGCCTACGGCGCCGCCCGCTTCCTCGCCACCGCAAAGACACAGGACGACGCCGGAGACTGGGCCCATAACACCGAGCAGGCCCGCAAAATCGCCGCCTTTTACCTCGCCCCCGTCGCCAGCGACGACGACGTCACCATCTTCGTCACCAACGAACCCTCCACCTTCGGTCAGGCCTTCAAAGTCCGCATCGCCATGACCACCGAACTCCTCCCCCTCCCCCTCGTCGAGTTCCTCTTCCCCGACTACGCCTACACCGTCCCGGACCAGCGCACCATCGAGTCCTATTCATCCTCCCTCCCCAACCCCTACAACCTCCAGGACCAAAGCGGCAACCCCATCACCATCCAGCCCGACGAAACCATCACCGTCATTGATAAGACCCAGTACGGCTGGCAGTGGGTCGACTACCGCTACACCATCAAAGGCACCTATACCGACAGCCACAAAAAGCACGACTCCACCGTAACCGGCTACTTCCCCGGCACCACCAGCAAGGACAACATCCAGTCCACAGACCCCTGGCCCAACAAGTACTACACCACCCGCCACAAGTTCCCCCTCGACCGCACGCCCCCCGCCATCTCCGAGTGCCCCGACTACGGCCTCCTGAAAACCTTCGGCGGCACCCTCTCCTTTTCCACCATGGTCCCCACCTCGGCCAACGGCACACCCGCCGACCAGTACGGCCCGCCCATTTACCAGTGGACCATCCTCGTCACGAAAGTCGGCGTCCCCGTCAAAGGCGGAACTGACGGCAAATACTCCATGTACGCCTGGGCCGCCATGTCCGCGGACTAACGCCCCACATGCCACCGGCACCCACAAACACGCCACCCGCCTGGGCCAGTTCCTGCCGGCCCCCGGCCTCCCTGCGTACCCGCCGCGGCACCGTGATGATCCTCTTCCTGGTCCTCACCATGATGATGATCGGCATCTTCGCCGCCACCCTCAACATCGGCCAGATGTCCCAGGACCGCATCCGCGTCCAGCAGGCCGCCGACGCCGCGGCCATGGGCGTTACACGCCTCCAGGGACTCGCCCTCGGCTTCATCACCATCACCAACGACCTCATCCTCTGGGCCCTCGCAGACGCCCCCATTGACCTCACCTCCGCCATCGCACACTTCGCCTCCCTCGACATCGGCGGCGGCATCGGCGAACTCATCAAAATCGGCGAAGACATCTCAAACATCACCACCACCAAAGGCATCCAGGACAAAGTGCTCCTCGCCGTGCCCATCGCCGCGGAATCCGTCGCCGAAGGCATCGGCGCCGCCAACGGCGCCCAAATCGCCCTCGTTGGCCAAAACTTCAACCTCCTTGAGGCCTCGTGTGACGTCCTCAGCCCCGGCATGACCAGCGACCTCACCGGCCGCGTCAACCAGTTCCTCTCCAGCATCGGCGTGCCCTCCGGCGTCGATATCGACATGCAAAGCTCGGTAAGCCTCTCCGTTGACCGCCCCATCTGGACCCTCTGGCTCATCCAAGTCCACGACGCCGAAGTGAAGGAAAAAGCCACCGTCGTCGCCATCACCGCCCCCCAGAACCTCAAACTCACCGGCTTCATGGGCACAGGCACCGGCCACAAGCTCATCGCCATGGGCTCCTCCAAACCCTACTATATCCTCGGCAGCCCACGCTCCTCCGATATGACCGGCTGGCGCTTCCTCGAAGACGTCCTCCCCGGCCCCTGGTGGCAAAGCCGCATGGTCCATACCGGCGAAATGACCATCTTCCCCTCCACCCTCACCGCCCAGCAGCTTGAGGACCGCATGACAGGCTACTACGTCCTCATCGGAGCCACCTACGCCACCACCGTCGTTAAGTCCTTCATCGCCGGCTTCGTCGAAGAAGCCCTCGCCGGCTACCTCAAATCCCTCGCCACCGACGCCGAGAACTCCGACTAGCCCGTGCCCCTCCACTCGCCCGCCCACCCCCCACGCCTACACCACCAT
>CAZQIE010000118.1:0-7698 GCA_964593675.1 uncultured Opitutales bacterium | reverse complement strand
CCCCAAGTTCCGCCCACCCCCCGGACACCCTTGGGTGCAAATGAGTGCGGAATTTCGTTTGCGCCACCTCCGCCTCTGGGTCCAGTATAAAGACCTGTGGCATTCGTCTAGGCCTTTCGGCCCTGCACCGCACACCACGCGCGTTCGCAGGCCACCCAACCAAGGCCTCTTTGCTGATGTCGATGGCGCGTGAGACCCTGCTGGCGCTGGGGGAGGTCCTCGAATACCTGCCCGTGCCCTCCGCTATCATCCGGGGCGACGGATTAATTGAGGATGCTAACGCCCTCTTCGCTTCCCTCGCCGGAGACGACGTGCCCACCCTCCGCGGCAAAGACTGGCTCGCCTTCTGGGCCGCCGAAGTCGGCCAGGCCTCCCCAGAACGCCCCTGGCTCGACGCCGTCCGCCAGAACGCCTTCGTCCTCGAAACCATTTTCGGCCCCGCCAACGCCCCGCGCCGCCTCGTCCGCTGGCGCGGCAAACGCCTCCCCCCCGCAGACGACGGCCAGGCCCGCTTCCTCGTCACCGGCCGCGACATCACCGACTTCCGCGACTACGTAGGCGGCAAAGCCGTAAAACTCGCCCAAGTCGTCGAACTCGTAAAAGAGCTCGTCGTCATCGCCGACGCCCACGGCAACGTCCTCTACGCAAACCCCGCCTTCCTCGCCGCCACAGGCTACGGCCTTTCCGAAGTCGTCGGCCACAAAGCCATCTCCTTCATCAGCGTCCCCGAAGACGCCTCCCTCGTCCGCGAACTCCTCGCCGCCCTCCAGTCCTCACGCCCCTGGGAAGGCCAGATGACCCTCGGCCGCAAAGACGGCGGCGTGGTTGAAGTCCAGGCCGTCATGGCCCCCAGCTGCGACTCCCAGGGCCGCGTCGTCCAATACTCCTGCGTCTGCCTCGACATCACTCGCGAACGCCAACTCCAGCGCCAACTCCAGCAAGTCCAGAAAATGGACGCCCTCGGCCACCTCGCCAACGGCATCGCCCACAGCTTTAACAACATCCTCGCCGGCATCGCCGGCCAAACCGAGCTCCTCACCCTCGGCCTCGGCAAACCCGCCTCCATCGAAGAACGCGCCCAGAAAATCCTCAAAGCCACCAACCGCGGCCGCGACCTCGTCCAGCAACTCATGGGCTTCTGCAAACGCGCGGAACCGCAGCTCCGCCCCGTCGACGTCTCCCACATCGTCCGCCACGCCGTCCGCTTCATCGGCGAACTCGCCCCCGCCAACGTCACCATCACCTGCAACGCCCCCGAGCGCGCGCCCAAAGTCCTTGCCGTTGCGGAAGACATCAACCAGGTCCTCCTCAACCTCATGAACAACGGCATCGAGGCCATGCGCGAACGCGGCGGCACCCTCAGCCTCGAAGTCGCCCTGGAGCACCGCGAACCCACCCCCGGCTCCCTCGCCCTCCGCCGCCGCGTCCCCTGGCTCCGCCTCACCGTGCGCGACACCGGCCGCGGCATCGACCCCGACATACGCGACCAGATCTTCGAGCCCTTCTTCACCACACGCGGCCTCTCCGAAGCCTCCGGCATGGGCCTCGCCGTCGTCCACGGCATCGTCAAACGCCACGGCGCCCTCATCGAAGTCGAATCCGAAGTCGGCAAAGGCTCCGCCTTCCACCTCTATTTCCCCGTCCTCGACCCCGAAATCGTCGAAGAAAAACCCGAACCTCCCCCCCGCGGCAAAGGCGAACGCGTCCTCCTCACCGACGAACAAGCCTTCGTCGTCGAAGCCGGGACCAGCTTCCTCACCGAACTCGGTTACACCGCCGAAGGCTTCACCGACGCCGAAGCCGCCCTCGAAGCCGTACGCGCCGCCCCCGCCCAGTTTGCCGCCGCCATCGTCTTCTACGGCATGCCCCACCTCGACGGCCTCGAATGGGTCCGCCGCGCCCGCCTCCACGGCTTTGCCGGCCCCATCATCCTCACCTGCGCCCCCGGCCACCGCGAACGCGTCCAGGCCGAAGGCGCCGGCCTCGCCGCACGCGTCCTCGCAAAACCCTGCGCCGCCGCGGAAATCGCCAGCGCCCTCCGCCACGCCCTCGACAGCACCCCCACCCACCACGCGTAGTGCTTTCCTGAATACGCCGCGCCCCGCCTCGCCTCCCGCACGCCAGCACCTCCCCCGCCCACCGTGTGAACCCCACGCCGCGCGCCCAGCACCCACATCTCAGCGAAGCGGCAGATTAAAGCCCGCGCAGCCGAACAAAATCGGCCCACGCCGCGCGCCCAGCACCCACATCTTAGCGTAGCGGCAGACCAACCCGTGCAGCCGAACAGAAACGGCCCACGCCGTGCGTGGCTAGCCCTGTGGCGGACGCGGTGGCTGCCCCCCCGGCGTGCCGTACGCCCGGTAGGCGCTCCGCACACGATTCGCGGTCACAGGCCGCTGTGCCACGGCCCCCGGCCCCCGCACGGACGTCTTCAAAAGCAACTGCTCGTTTTCGCGGTCCAGCAGAAAAATCTTCATCAGCTTCTTTTGCGCCGCCTGCGCCAGCGCCCGCACCCGCGGATTCCCCCTCACCGGCGCCTCGTTTGCCGCACGCAAGTCTGCAACCGACGCCTCCAACGCCGCCAGCAGCTGTTTCTTCCGGTCCAGAAACGGCGCTTCCGGCGACGCGTTGTGATGCTTCAGATGCGCATTCTCCTCAAGCATTAGCGCATAGGCTTCGTCGCACAGCTCAATGTGGCGCTTCAAGGCGTCTTCGTGATTCATGGGGGGGATGGGCGGGCAGCGAAAGTCGGCTAAAGGAAAACGGTCCCGCGCAAGCGCGCGCGAACCACACACCTTTCTGCGCAACCACCCGCCCCATGGCAACGCTAGAGCAGTTCCTCTTCAAGTCGCCTCACTACAGCGGTTACACTTCCAAGTCGTCGCACTCGTTCACGCCATCCCACCCCTCCGCGCCGACGCCAGGGTCGGGCATCCGCAACCCCCACCGGCCGCATTTCCACACATGTAGCCGAACAAAATCGGCTCACGCGTGCGCCCAACACCCGCACCTCAGCGAAGCGGCAGACCAAGCCCGTGCAGCTCAATAGAAACGGCCCACGCCGCGCGTGGCTACGTGAGCGGCACTTCCGGAGCCGGTGCCGGTGCGGGCGCGGGTGCAGGCTCGGCCGGTCCGGGCGTTGGCGTCGGCGTCGGTACCGCCGGACCCTCTCCAGGCGGCTGCGCGGGAGCCGGTTCTACTGGCGCGGGAGTCGGCGCTGGCGTCGGTTCAACCGGAGCCGGGGTGGGCGCAGGTGCCGGAGCCGGTCCAGGTTCATCCGGAGCCGGCGTAGGTGCTGGCTGAGACGGTGCGGGTGCCGGTTCCGCCGGAGGATTCTCCGGCTTCGCTGTCGCCGACCCCTCTCCCGCGCCCGCTGCCGGTTGTGCCGGCGCTTCCGCTGGCGCTGGAGCGGGCTGTGCCGACCTCTCTTCTGCCGCCGCTGGTGGGGCAGGGGAGGGCGCCGGAGCCTGAGCCGGACCCTCAGCCGACCCCGCGGACGCCGCAGGCGCCCCCTCCTGTGCGGCCGGTGCCCTCGCGGTCTCCGCCGGTTGCGCCGGCTTCTCTTCCGCCTTCACCTCAGCCGACCCCGCAGGCTGCGCCGCCGCACCAGACGCTTGCGGCCCTGCCGCCACCGGAGCCCCCGTTGCTCCCGAGCCCGTAGACCCCGCAGGCTGCGGTGCCCCCACCGTAGCCACCGGAGCCGGAGCCACCACCGGAGCCGCCGCGGCCGCAGCTGCCGCCCCCGTCGCACCTTGCGGTATCGACACGGGCGACGTCGCCGGAGCCGCACCACCCGCCGGTTGTGCCGGCGTGGCCGTCGCCCCTGAAAGCGGCGTAAGGCTCCCGGGAATAAAACCGGGCATCGCAGCCCCCGTTCCCTGTCCTGCCGCTTGCGCCGGCGCCGGAGCCTTCGGGTCCACCTGCCGCAACGCTCCTGGCGGCAGATTCACCGCACGCGCCGCAGCCTCCGGGCCCGCTTGGGGCGTGGCCGCGGGCGCCGCAGGCTGTGCCCCCGGTGCCCCCGGTGCAGGTTTGGTGCCCTCAGGCTTTGCCGCTGGCGCTGCCGAAGCCGTAGCTCCCGCCGCCCCGGCTCCACCCGCCGCTTTCCCCGCCGTCCCAGCCGCCTTCGCGGGCGCCTGCTCCGTCGGGGTTCCGCCGTTTCCCACAGCCCCTCCAGACGCCCGCCCCTGTTGCGGCGTCGCCGCCGCTCCCGTGGGCTTGGGCGCCTCTGCCGCGCCACCCGGTGCTGCCGTTGTCGGCGCCGGGCCTTGCGCTGCGGGCTGTGCCGGTGCCGCCGTCCCCGCCGTGGGCTTCCCCACCGCAGCAGGGGCCTCCGGCGCCGTACCCTTCGGTGCCGCCGTGGCCTGTGTCGGCGCAGCCTCAGGTGCAGGGGCAGCAGGTGCCGCTCCACCCAGCGGTGCCACCGCCCCCGCAGGCTTTGCCGGCTTTGGCGGTTCCGCAACCGGCGCGTCCGCACTCTTCAAACGTATCAGCGGCAGCGGGCTCGACGGGTCCAAAATCGCCTGCACACGCGGCTTGTAAGTCTCATCCCACGAAAGGTGCTCCAGCCGCCACCGCGCCGAGTCCTGGATCGTCTGCAAGTTCGGCGTCAGTGACAAATTCTTCCACTGCTCCGCCTTCACGATCATCTCGTAAATTTCCTTCGCCCGCGGAATATACCCGATCCGCTCGTAGCACAGCCCGATCTGATACAGAATCGGCCACTGCCAGTCCGCCGAACTGTTCATCGGCAACATCGCCTGATAAATGTCCGCCGCGCTCTTGTAGTCCTTCTCCTCAAAATACTCGTTCGCAAACTTGTTCCGCGCCCGCCGTATCCAATACGCCCACGTCTCCGTCGCCCCAGGGTCCGTGTTCGCGTTCTGACTCCGGATCAGCGCAATGATCGCCCGCAGCGCCTCCTCCGACTGGTGCGTCAACTTGTACGAGTCCGCCAGCATCCAATACGTCTCCGGCGCCAGCCGGCTCTGCGGATACTGCTGCAAAAACTTCTTCAGCGTCCCTATCGCCGACGCGTAATCCTTCAGCGCGTACTGGCAATACCCGATCTTGAAATGCGCCCGCTCACGGTCCGCCGGCGGCAGGTTCAAAATCTGCAAACGCTTGAAAAACGCCATCGCGTTATGCAAGTCCCCGATCAGGAAGTACGTGTCCGCAATCTCCATCTGCGCCTGCATCGACAAGTCCCGGTACAAGCCCAGCTCCGTCTCGTCGATCTTCAGCGCGATGTTCAACACGCTGTAGAACCGCGTGATCGCCAGCTTGTAGATCCCCATGTCCCGGTAGATCCGCCCCAGCCTCAAATACACCTGCGGCAGCTTCGTGTCCGTCCCATACAACTCCGCGTACCGCTCAAGGATCGTCGCCACCTTCGCATACATCTCCTCCCCCTCGTACATCGCCGCCATCTCCAGCAGCGCCGTCTTCCGGTCCTCGTCCGGAAGCGACATCCCCAAGGCCTGGTTGAAAAGGTTCTCCGCGTTCGAAATATCCCGAATCCGCGCCGATATCCGCGCCTGCCTCAAAATCTGCTGCCCACGCGACTCCTTCCCCTCCGGCAACAAAATCCGCGGCTTCTCCCCCTCAGGGCTGATCAGCAACTCCGCAATCGACCCCTTCTTCGGCCCCTCCTCACCCGGCGTCACCAAAATCTCGGGCCGCGTCTCCCCGGCCTGCGCCTCACGCGGCCGCACATAAATCGGCGTCTTGTCCTCAACCGCCGCCTCCTGCCCCGACACCGCGCCCGCAGACAACGCCAGCAGCGCCAGCGCCGGCACAATCGCGCCCGCACCTCCCGGCAAACGTGCGCTGCGCTCCACGGCGCGTTTAGCGAACCTCTCCGTCCGGTTCGTCTCGTGTGGTGTGTGGCGAGGTCGCATTAGCGGCGTTCAAAAACGGCTTGGCTCTGTACCGGCGGCGGCGGCGTACCCGCGTTCGGACTCGTGAAAGGCACGGCAATCGTCACATCCCCCTTCGGCGTCGGCGCCGTCAGCCACCCGAACACATCATCCGCGTTCAGCGGACGCTCCGACGGCGGAGCGGGCTTCGACGCCGCCTTCGCCACCACCGTCGGTTCCTCCGGCGCGGGCCCGTCCACCCCCGCTATGTTGTCCAGCGTCGGCACCGCGTTCCCCGCGTCCGCCCCCGGCACGTCACCCACATCCTGAAGCTCCTTCAGGCTCGGCCGGTGCAGCGCAACCAACCGCCCACGGTCAAACGGAAACGCCGGCACATTCAACGACAGCCCAATCGGCCCCAGCGTCGGCAAATACCCCGCATACTCCGGGTCCAGCGCCGCAAGCGGCGCCGCCCGCAACGACGGCATCACCGCGCCCGGCGCACTCGACGCCGCCGACGGCTGCCCCGCACCATGCCGCGACTGCCCATGCACCGACGCCGCTCCCATCAGCAGCGCCGAAAGCGCAAGCAGCACAACGCTTCGCCGAAGACTCTGTGGTTTGTCGCGCATGGCGTTCGGGTTATGCACCCCGACTCTCATTCTCACTAAATCCAGACCCCGGGGCAAGGCTCCGCAACAACATACCTCCAGCAACCCTCCCCACCGACGCGCGCAGGCCGCGCCGCCGAAGCGGCGCAGCCCGGAGCGATAGGCGGGTGCCGGAGCTCTTTGGGACGCGTGGGTGCCGCGCCCCCGAACCTCGCCGACGAAAGGTTGCCGGTTGTGTGTCCGGGAATCCCTCGGGGGCAGCTCGTGCTCCCTAAGTCGTCCACCCCGCGCCGAACTTTACCCAAACCCCGCCACCCCCCCCTTTCACACACCCACCGCAGCGTCGACGCTGAGACACCTTGAAAGAGAACCGCTCGAAACCCCGTAAAACCACGCAACAACAGCCCCACCCGTGTACATGAACACAATCGGCCCCCGCCGTGCGCATGAACCCGCCGTTAAGCGCAGCGACAAACCTATCCGTGCACCTCAACACTGTCGGCCCCCGCCGTGCGGGGCCAGCCGGGTAGGGGACCCTGTTTCTGCCGGTAGACCTCCAGCAGATCCGCCTCCGTATGCACATCAATTGCGCCCGCCCGCGCATCCTCAAACTGCAAATGCGGGTATTTCCACGGCCCATCGTACGGGTCCGAATAATTCGCCAGCCTCTCAGCCGACTGCGCCCACACCGCAAACGGCACCGACAGCGCCTCCCCGTGCGCCCGCGCATGCGCCACCGCCCGGTCGATCACCTCCGGATCGCACAACGGGAAATTCACATTCAAGTTCACATGCACCTCACACGGGTAATGCGCCACAATGTGCTGGAACACCGGCACCGACGGCACACTGTCCCCCGCCAGCTCCACAGGACGCCGCAACACCGTCGCCCCGAAATCCCAGGCAATCCGCGCGATCAACTCACTCTCCGTCGACACCACCACCACATCCACGCACCGCGCCTGCCGCAGCTTTTGCAGCCCCAGGCCAATCATCGGCACCCCCCCGAAAGGAAGAATGTTCTTGTACGTCAGACGCCGGCTGCCAAGCCGCGCGATAATGGAGCCAACAACAGCCATGCGCAAAAAAGAAGGGTAGGGGAGATCGACACACACACGCGCGCCCGGCACCAGGCACACCCGCACCTGCCACGCCAAAACGCCCATGCCACTCACCCAACCGATGCCCCACACACCGCCCCCCCGTCAAGCCTTGAGCCCCCGCCACCC
>CAZQIE010000117.1:0-7787 GCA_964593675.1 uncultured Opitutales bacterium | reverse complement strand
CCACCCACGCCCTCCTGCACGAATCCCCAGCCCCTCCCCCTTTTCCACACCCCGCCAACACTCCTGTTCGCTGACCCGAAAATCCGCTAGACCGTCGGGACGGACTCTGCTAACACAACCCTCATTCCCTCTCACGCGGACCGTCCCCATGCCTTGACGCCCGCGCCCCGCGCAGCCGCGGTCGGCGCAGCACGCCACCTCAAGGACCCCGCACAGGGAACTCCCTCCATGAGCCTCGCTCCCAGGTCCCTTCGTGACCACGACACCCGCCGCCGATCCCTCGACGGCGTGCGTCTGAGCGCCCAGCCGGCGGCACGTGCCGTACCCGCCCTTTCCTGCTGAAGCAGGAATCCATGCACCCGCACTCCACCGTTCCGCTGCCACTCCCGTTCGCGATGCCGGTATGCTGCCCCCGGCCTCCCCAACGGCTGTCACCCGCCGTCTCCCGGCCAGCCGTCCCCGCCGGCAACCGCAAATGAACCCTCTTATCATCGTCGATAACCCCGACCGCTGGCCCTTCGACATCCCCAACGTTGAAGTCGTCTCCGCGCGCACCTACCTCACCCAGCCCACCTACTCCGTCCCGCGCCAGCGCCGCATCTTCAACCTCTGCCGCTCCTACCGCTACCAGAGCACCGGCTACTACGTCTCCCTCCTCGCCGAAGCCCGCGGCCAGCGTCCCATGCCCAGCATGGAGACCATCCAGGACCTCAAAAGCCAGGCCATCATGCGCGTAGCCTCGGAAGAACTTGAAGAGCTCATGCAAAAGAGCCTCTCAAGCCTCACCTCCGACAAGTTCTCCCTCAGCATCTACTTTGGCCGCAACATGGCCAAACGCTACGAACGCCTCTCCAAGCACCTCTATAACCTCTTCCCCGCCCCCATGCTCCGGGCGGAGTTCGTCCACCAACCCGAAGACGGCTGGCAGCTTCAAAACGTGGACCCCATCTCCACCAACGAAGTCCCACCCAGCCACCGCCCCTTCCTCGTCGAAGCCGCAAACCACTACTTCGCAGGCAAAACCGCCCGCGCAAAGAAAAAGCAAGTCCCCCGCTACAGCCTCGCCATCCTGCGCGACCCCGACGAAAAGAACCCGCCCTCCAACGAGAAAGCCATCCAACGCTTTATCCGCGCCGGCGAGTCCCTCGGCCTTGAAGTCGACGAAATCACCCGCGACGACGCCGGTAACCTCGGTGAATACGACGCCCTCTTCATCCGCGTCACCACCGCCGTAAACCACTACACCTACCGCCTCGCCCGCAAAGCCAAAGCCAACCACCTCGTCGTCATCGACGACCCCGACTCCATCATCAAGTGCTCCAACAAAGTCTTCCTTCAGGAGCTCCTCCTGCGCAACAAGATCCCCACCCCGCGCACCATCATCCTGCATAAAGACAACATCGCCGAAGCCCCCGAACAACTCGGCTTCCCCATCATCCTCAAGCAGCCCGACAGCTCCTTCTCCCAAGGCGTCGTCAAAGTCGACACCGCCGAAGACTACGCCGCCAAAGTCGAAGACCTCCTCCAGAAGTCCGACCTCATCGTCGCCCAGGAATTCCTCTACACCCCCTTCGACTGGCGCATCGGCATCCTCGACGAAAAGCCCATCTACGCGTGCAAATACTACATGGCGCGCAAGCACTGGCAGATCTATAACCACGGCAACAAAGGCCAAGCCGTCGGCAATTCTGAAACCCTTCCCGTCGAACTCGCACCCCGCCACGTCATCCGCACCGCCCTCAAAGCCGCCAACCTCATCGGCAACGGCCTCTACGGCGTGGACATCAAGGAAGTCGGCGGCAAAAGCTACGTCATCGAAGTCAACGACAACCCCTCCATCGACGCCGGCGTTGAGGACACCATCCTCCGCGAAAACCTCTACCTCCGCGTCATGGAGTCCTTCCTCCGCCGGCTCGAAGACCAGTAATCACACCCGCGCACCCGCCCACGCTCGACGGGCCCCTCTTTCACCGCGCCCACATCAGAACCGGCGAGCGGCACCCCTGAAGTAAAGCCGCCCTATACCCAGGCGAAAAAGAAGCGCTGACGCCCCGAAAGGTCCGGCGCCGCCTCATACCGCGCAAAACCCGCCGCCTGCGCCCGCGCCGACAACGCCCCCGCGTGCCCAATCCCCGTCTCCAGCGCCAGCAACCCACCCGCGCGCAAATACTCCGGCGCCGCATCCATTATCCGGAACAAGTCGTCCAGCCCCTCCGGCCCCGACACCAGCGCCCCCAGCGGCTCCCAATCCCTTACCTCCGGCTGCGCCTGCGCAACCTCCTCCGGCGTCAAATACGGCGGGTTTGAAACAATCAGGTCGAACACCTCCCCCGCCACCGGCTCAAACCACGCACCCCCCAGAAACCGCACCCGCTCACCCAGACCCGTCCGCTGCGCATTCTCCCGCGCCAGCGAAAGCGCCTCCCCGCTCGCCTCCACAGCCGTCACCGCGGCCCCCGGGTATTTCTGCGCCAAAGCCAGCGCAATCGCCCCCGTCCCCGTCCCCAAGTCCAGCACCCGCGCCGGCGCACCCTCCCCCACCCGTGCAAACACACCCTCAAGAAGCTCCTCCGTCTCCGGCCGCGGAATCAGCGCACGCCGGTCCACCCTCAGCTTCAAGTCCATGAACTCCGCCTCACCCGCAATATACTGAAGCGGCTCCCGCTTCGCACGCCGCGCCACCAGCACCCGCAACCGCTCCAGCGTCTCCTCCGGCAACGGACGCTCAAACTGCAAATACAAGTCCAGCCGCCTGCACCCCAGCGCCTGCGCGAACAGCAACTCCGCGTTCAGACGGGCCTGCTCAAGCCCGCGCTTTTCAAAAAACGCGGCCGTCTTCATCAACACCTCCAAAAGCGTCTGCACACCCCTCTTCTCGGAGATCCCGCCCCGCAGCGCAAGCCGCGCCGCACCCTTTCCTCCCGCCCCCGTCACCGCCCCAGGGAGCGCCGCTGCCCCAAGCCAACCGCAGGGCCTGGGGCAGTTCATCCAACAAACCTTCTCCCTACGCGATCTCGCTGAACGCATCACGCGCACCCGAACCCAACCGCGGCTGCGACCTCTCCAGCTTGCGCGTTGCAGGCGCCGCCCCCTTCGCCGGACGCCCCCGGGACACCGCCGCCCCCACGCCCGCGGAAGAACCACCCTTCACCAGCGCGTTCAACCGGGCAACCGCCGCGCTCAACTCCACCGACTGCGACGCCATCTGCTCGGACGCACTCGCCGTTTCCTCCGCACCCGACGCATTCTGCTGCGTCACCTTGTCCATCTCAGCCACAGCCTTGTTGATCTGCTGGATCCCCGCGTCCTGCTCCGCCGAAGCCGTCGCAATCTGCGCCACCAGCTCGTCCACCTCCCGCGCCTTTGCGGCAATCTCACCCAACCGCCCACCCACCTTCACCGCGATCGCCGCGCCCTGCGCGCTCTTCTCCACCGAATCCTCAATCAGCGTCGCCGTCTCCTTCGCAGCCGTCGCGCTCCGCTGCGCAAGGTTCCGCACCTCGTCCGCCACCACCGCAAACCCGGCCCCAGCCTCACCCGCACGCGCCGCCTCCACCGCCGCGTTCAGCGCCAAAATGTTCGTCTGGAACGCAATCTCATCAATCGTCTTGATGATCTTCGAAATATTCCCGCTCGAAGCCTCAAGCGCCGCCATTGCCGCGTTCAAGTCCTCCGTATCCTCCAGGCCCACATCCGCCGCCTGACGCGTCGCCGCTGAAATTTCCTTCGCCGAAGCCGCGCTCTCCGCATTGCGCCTCACCATGCTCGCCATCTCCTCCAGCGAAGATGACGTCTCTTCCAAACTCGCCGCCTGCTCACTCGCCCCCTCTGCCAGCGACTGACTCGAACTCGACACCTGGCCCGACGCCGCAGCCGTCTGCTCCGACGCCGTCCCGATCGTCTCCGCGATTGCCGACAACTCGCCCACCAGACGCCGGCTCTGCCAACCCGCAATCCCCCCACCCACGATCAGCGCCAGCACCCCGATTACCGCCGTCACCACCATTGTTTCGTCCGCCTGTGCCGTCGCTGTCGCCGATGCCTCCGCGGCCTCCTTCTTGTTCACAGCCGTCATCTCATCCACCTTTGCCTGAAACGCCATAAACGCCGGCCGCGCCACCTTCACATTGTACTCCTCCGCCGCCTCCGCCTTACCCTCCGCTGCCAACGCGAGACCCGCATCCACAGCATCCCGGTAAGCACCCCGCGCCTGAACCAGCGCCGCCACAAGCGTCCGGGCATCCGCGCTCTCGGACAACCCCTCAATCTCCTTCAGGTGCACCGCGTTGTTCTCCCGCAGAGCCCGAATGTCCCCGCGCAGGCGCTCCACTGCCTCCTTTTCCGACGCCAACACCGCATTCAAATACAGCCGGTGCGCCGACGCCACATCCCGCGTCAACGCCTGCAGCGCCGCAAGCTTCGGCACCTCGCGCTCGGCGATCACGCCATACGCCGCGTCGATCTGGCGCATCTGCACGAAATTGTACGCCGAAATCGCCGTCATCAAAATGGCCAAGCTCGCCACAACGAGCGCCATGCGTTTGCCAACCGTGACCGTCTTGGTCGTTTTCACAAGGGGGAGTCTCCTAAATGGAATTTTTTGGGGGGGGAAGGTGCCGAAAAGGTATCCTGCGCCTTTCACAGGGCACCCGGTGCTAAAAGAACCTAAGAATTTATCGTCCGACCACGCCTCCCTATAAGGAATTCCACCCAGCCCAATCCCGGCCTTGCCCACACGGTAAACCCTGCCAGATTCTGGGAGAATCTGACCCGCGGCCGCCCCCCCAAGCCGCCCCTCCCACCATGAACCGCGCCATCGCCAAGGAACTGCGAAAGCTCGACCGCGTCCAAGCCCGCCTCGCACGCAAACGCAAGGCACTCCTTGACGAGCAAAAACAGCAAGCCGAACTCGGCGCACGGCTCGATTCCCTTGTCAAACACAGCGGCTTCAAAAGCCCACGCGCCCTCGTCGAAGCACTCGTATCCAGATACCGGATACACCTGCCCGGCGCAAAACCACGCCGCCGCACCAGGATAACCGGCCACCTGCGCGACGCCGTGAAAAAGGCCGTCCACGGCGGCCTGTCCATGAACGCCGCCTCCCGCCACTTCTCCCTCAGCTACGCCGTTGTCATGAAAATCATGCGCGGCGGCTACGACCCCCTCCCTTAAACCGCATTCCTCGTTACAGCACTTCTCCCCCAAGTCGTCGCAGCGCCTGAGCACTTCTACTTTAAGATGTAGCACCTCTAAATCCCTTTTCCGCCCGCGCCGACGCGAGGATCGGGCGTCCATACTGCCGAGAGCCGCATTCCGGCCCGTGCAGCCCAACAGAATCGGCCCACGTCGCACGCCCAACACCCGCCCCCAGCGTAGCGGCAAATCGGCCCGTCCAGCCCAACGGAATCGGCCCACGTCGCACGTGGTTGGCTTAGGTTATGCTCTGAATCCCTTGCCCCGGAAACGCCTTTCCGGAAGGCAAACCCTACCAGAATGGAGGACCCACCATGGAGCTGATCACCACATGCTGCCGGTCGCGGCTCACCCCCGCCGACGCCACCTTCCTCATCTCCACCCTCTCTGCGTCCACCAACGACGCCACCATCCTGGAGCGCCTACTCGTTGATGGCGACATGCTTGACCGCCTCCTCGATCACCCCGCCCTCTTCCGCGCACTCCTCGAGCACCCCGGCCAACTCCCCATCTCGCCCCGCCTCTTCTTTTACGTCGTCGTCCGCCACGTCCTCAAAGACGCCGGCCTCGACGACCGCGAGCTCGCCGACTACGTCGCCTCCGTCCTCGACACCTTCTCCGACGCCGACAAAGCCTTCCCCACCAGCCCCACCGGCCAGCGCACCCCCCTCTACGTCTGCGACGTCATGGAAAAAATTGCCCAAGCCAACCACACCGAACGCTTCCTCCTCACCGTCCAGCTCGCCAACCAAGCCCTCTTCTTCTCCGGCATCTTCCCCGAACACATCCGCTACCGCGCGCGCCGCCACGCCGCCCCCGACCTCGAGTTCTACGACTCCGTCGGCACCGCCCAGTTCCGCGCCGCCGGCGGCCACCGCCTCGCCCACGAGTTCCAGCTCGACCACGTCTTCGCCCTCCTCGGCCAAAGCTTCACCCGCGCCCGCCAGGCCCTCAACACCTGCGCCGAACGCCTCCTCTTCTTCACCCACGCCCCCGAACCCACCCTGCTGCACAACTGAAGCGCCTCCGATCTAGAGCGGTTCAGGTCGTCGCATAAAGCCGTCTGGCTTCTCCCTCCGCGCCGACGCGAGGATGGGGCGTCCACGCTCGCCGCAGCGTCGGCGCAAGCGACAACTTAAAGGAGAAGTGCTCTAAACGCACAGCCAGTCCAAGTTGCCGCACCAGCCGGATATCCCGTCTCCGCCCGCGCCGCTGAGCGACCCGTGCGCACCCGTACAACCACGCACCGCACCTCAGCCCGCGTGCAGGCTGAGCCGACACGGCGCCCGTAGCACCCGCCCTGCCGGACCTTACCGCCGGCGCCGCCCGAACGGCATGTTCGCCGGGTCCGAGTACCCACGATTGCGCCGCTTCGGCGCCGCGGACTTCTCAAAGTCCAGAATCGCCTCGTTCCGGTACGGGAACCCATCCAGCTTCCGCCGCTGGATCTTCTGCCCGATGAACCGCTCGATCGCGTCCAAGTAGCTCGTCTCGTCCGTCGAGTACAACGTAATCGCCTCGCCCTCGCGCAACGCACGCCCCGTCCGGCCGATCCGGTGCACATAGTCCTCCGGATGCCCCGGCACGTTGTAGTTGATCACATGCGTGATCCCCGCGATATCCAGACCCCGCGCCGCAATGTCCGTCGCCACCAGCAGCTTGTAGCGCCCCGCCTTGAACCCCTCCAGAGCGTCCTTGCGCTCGCCCTGGCTCAAGTCCGCGTGCATCGTCGCCACCGGGTGGTTGTGCGCATCCAGCCACTGCGCGATCCGGTCCGCGTCGCGCTTCGTCCGGCTGAAAATCAGCACGCTGTCGTAGTGCATCCGCGCAAGCAGCGCCAACAGCAAGTCATACTTCTGGATCCCGTCCACCGGGTACACCGAGTGATCCACCGTCTCCGCCGGCGAACGCCGCCCCCCCGCGTCAATCTCCACCGGGTGGTGCAACGCCCAATTTGCCAGCGACCGGATCGCGTCCGGCATCGTCGCCGAAAACAGCAACGTCTGCCGCTTCTTCGGGCAATAATTGATGATCCGCGTGACGTCGTCGATGAACCCCATGTCCAGCATACGGTCCACCTCGTCCAAAATCAGCACCTCCACGTCCTCCAGCGAAATATTCCGCTGCGCAATATGGTCCAGCAGACGCCCCGGCGTCGCCACCACAACATCCGACCCGCGCTCCAGACGCCGGATCTGCCCGCTATACTTCACCCCGCCGTGGATCAGCGTCACATTCAAGTCGCCCTGCTTCCCATAGTGCAGGAACGCCTCCTCCACCTGCGCCGCAAGCTCGCGCGTCGGCTCCAGCACCAGGCACCGCGGCCCATGCGGACGATGCTTGCCCAGGATCGAAAGCGCCGGCAACGCAAACGCCGCCGTCTTGCCCGTCCCCGTCTGCGCGGAGCCCACGACATCCTTCCCCTGCAAAATCACAGGGATCGCCTTTTCCTGAATCGGGGTCGGGTTTTCGTACCCCTTTTCCTTCACGGCGCGGACCACTTCCGGCGCCAATCCGAGTTCCTCAAAAGTCATTACCCCCGCACTATGACCCCGCCCCGCCCCCCCCTCAAGCGCTTTTATCAAACGGCCTAT
>CAZQIE010000116.1:0-7915 GCA_964593675.1 uncultured Opitutales bacterium | reverse complement strand
CAATCGGCGTGTTCGCGACGACTACCCGCGGAGGGGGCGGAACGACCGGGGGCGGGGGCGGCGGCGGCGGCGGCGGCGGCGGCGGCGGCGGGAGGCCGGCGGCAACAGCAGCCTGCACGGTCGCCGTCGCCTGGGCCGTGAAGACGTTCTGCACGATCGTCTGAGCCTGAGCCGGCGGCAGCGACGTCGCCGTCACGACCGTAACAACCACGGCGGCCGGCGTAGCGGGCGTCGCCGGAGTGGCGGGGGTGGCGGGCGTCGCCGGAGCGGCGGCAACCACGGTCACCTGAATCTGCGAGCCACCCGGAATGGCCTGAACCTGGTTCTGGGCCTGAATGGCGGCGGGAGCCGGAGCACCGGCAACCGCAGCGACCGGCGGTGCGGGCGGAATGTAGTACGCCAACCCGTTCGGGATCTGAACGTTGATGGTGTACGAGGGACTATTGTTGGAGACCGAGACCGTCACGGTGATGTCGTAACGCGTGCCACGAATACCGGCGGAACCGGCAGGCGTGTTCACCATGAAGGACGAACCGGCCTTGGTGTTCAGTTCCTTCACCTCACCGTTTACGTTACCGTAATTCAGGTTGAGGTTCGTAACCGAGCGGGACGGGTCCTTCGTCAGCTTCAGGAAGCTGCCTTGGGTCTTCTGGTCGTAGGGTTCCTGCTGGAACTGGGTGACGGCGAGCGAGGAGCTCGGCGTAACCTGAGCCGTAGAGCCGTTGGAGAAGATAAGGAGGGCCGAGCTTTCGGGTGCGGTGCTGATGACCGAGCCTTCCTGGAACGACTGGCCGCGCTGGAGCGGGCCCGTGTTGCCAGACTTGTCGGTGATCGTTACGCTACCCTTGACCAGGAACGCCTTGACTTCACCCGGCTTCAGGTCGGCGGCATGCGTCAGCGAAGGCAAGAGCGCCATGCCCACCAACACGCTAAGAAGCTTGAGGGAAATTTTCATGCGGGTTGTTGGTAGAGTGAATGTAATATCGATGGTTAAAGAGAATTAACCGGGAGGCAATTTAGGTTTCTGGCCAGGTCGAGGCAAGTATAATTTTTGGCCGTTATCCCGCCCTCAAGGGCAGAGGGGCGATTTTCATGGCGGATTTACGCGGGCGCCTCGCACACAGCAGCTTACACCGCCTCCCGGGGCGCTGTCCCCGTGCGCCAGACGGCCTCGCGGTGGCGCGGCAGCCCCTGTGCGCAGGCTTGACTTTCCAGGGGCACCGGCGGGATAGGTTTTCGGTGCGTTGCGCAATCGGCCGGACGCCTTTCCCGGATGGCGCAGCCCGCACCCCCTCCCACCCTCAACCCCTGCTTCGCCGCTATGGAATTCCTTGGCATCGACATCGGCGGTTCTGGCATCAAAGCCGCCATCGTTAACCCGCTCAAGGGCGAGCTCCTTTGCGAGCGGTTCCGCATACCGACGCCCTCCCCTGCCACCCCCGACAGCCTGTGCACGGCGCTCGGCCATGTGATCGAGCATTTTTCCTGGAAAGGCCCCATCGGGTGCGGCTTCCCCGGAGTCGTCCGCAACCAGCAGATCTTTACCGCCGCAAACCTGCATCCGAGCCTGATCGGCCTTCGGCTCGACGAACATATTCGGGAGCGCACGGGCAATCCCATGCACGTGATCAACGACGCCGATGCCGCGGGCCTTGCCGAAGCCGCCTTCGGGGCCGGCCGTGGGCGCAGCGGGTCCGTACTCGTCATCACCGTGGGCACTGGCGTGGGCTCCGCGCTCGTCCACGACGGCAGGCTTGTGCCAAATACTGAGTTCGGGCACGTGCGGATGAAGGACAAGAAGAGCGGGAAAAACGTCTCCGCCGAAAAACTGGTGTCCGACTCCGCACGGCAAGCCTTGGACCTTGATTGGGAAACGTGGGCCGTGCGCTTCAACCGCTATCTCCACCACCTCCACATGCTCCTCTGGCCGGAACTGATAATCGTCGGCGGCGGCATCGTGAAGAAAGCCGACAAGTGGCTGCCCCTTATCGACCCGCCAACCGAATTTGCCTTGGCGACCCTCCAGAATCACGCAGGCATCGTGGGCGCCGCACTCGCCGCCAGCCACGCCCTGCCTGAGTTCGCAAAACCGAAAAAACGCACCAAATAGTGGCCCCTCCGGCGCTGCCCCCCCTGTTTTTACATCAAGTCGTCGCACCTGCCGGATATCCCTCCTTCCTCCGCGCCGATGCGAGGATGGGGGGTCCCGCAACCGCCACAGGCCCCATTCCAAGCCGTGCACCCGGAAATGTATCGGCCCACGCGGTGCGTGGTCGCCGAAGTTTCCGCGTAAGCCGCCACCTGAACTGAATGCGCCCTTAGCGCGCAGTCAAAACCAGCTGCGCCCGCGCTTACTCGGCACGGGACCACCCGTCCGACCTGTACGCAACACGGCCCGGTGGGACCAAAGATCGCATCCGGGCCGGAAAGCGTCGGGCCACGAACAGCCCAGCGCGTATTAAGCCTGCGTCACCGCAGCCTGTTCCTCAGGAGCCGATGACACCGGCGAGGCCACCTCAGGCACCTGGGGCGCCGCAAGCTCGGGCGTGGACTGCCCCTCAAGCGCGAGAATGTCCTCGCCTTCAGGCATTTCGTCCCCATCGACGCGGTTTCTCATCTTCCGGAAGATGCCCGGGCCATAAATCTCCCGCAGCATCTTGCGCCGGTGCGCCACCGCAAGCTGGAACGCCTTCTTCTCGCCATACTTGCGGATCGAGAACGAGGTGCATTCTGCACGCCCGGCTCAGGCCGCCAGCTTACTGAATAGCACTCGTTTATCGCGCCGTTCGCACTCTTCTTGGCCGTCCGGCACACGCCCAGAACGCCCGTCGTATTGCGCGAGTCGCGAAACACGATGCGGCGTCCGCGCGGCTTGGCAGGAATGAGCTCCAGTTCCTTCAGGAGGTTGTTGCGGTATTCGCGCGCGGCATCCATCGCCTTGCGCTTCCCGCCCCACTTCTTGTCGCTGAACAGCTTGGAGTAGGTCTTTCCATTCTTGTACCCGCGAACAAACCACCCGTGCGTCGAGCCCGAGTCGATTCTGCTGATACCTTTGTTCTTTGTATCCTTGGACATTTATCCGACCCCCCCAAACGGAAGCGAAACAGTCCCCCTGATAAGACAGTCTCCCGTTTGCAGGACCACTATAGTCAGAAATCCGGCTAATAATCAAGACCGCTTGAGCGCTGGGCGGTTCCTTTTTGCGGGAAGACGAGCCACAGGCACTCCAGAACACCGCCAAAGCGGGACAAAAACACGTGCGGAAATCTCACCACGGAACAGTCAGAAAATAACACGCCGGTCGCAAAATTTCAGCGTGAAAATCAACAGCTTAGAGACATAGCACCTCCCCGCCAACGGCTTTGTAATGCAGGCCCGAACGCCCACATTTTACTGAAGTATGCCCCAGCACGGCGCACGGGATAGGGGGGAACGTCATGGGTAGTTTTCGTCCCCCTGGCCTACCCGGTGCTACGGATCAGCCCAATGAATTTCCCTGTATTAGCAGCGCTAAATTCCAGAACGTTTTGTCGCATCCATTGGGCCTTGCTGAATACAGCGAGTCACCCCAGCGCAAGGCGTGTCTGAGGTTTTTATAAACCCGCCCTATCGGGAACTGTGTTTCAATAAAATACGCCGGTTTTTACCCCCCGCCACGCGTCGCCCTGTTAAAAAGCAAAACGCCCCTGCGCAATCCGCAAGGGCGTTTCACGAAAGAACGGGCACGTAACCCGTTCATAGCCTCGGGCCTACGTCTTATGGCGCGGTTATCTCGACCTTGAGAAAGAGCGTCTTCGGGTTGTCCGGATAGACGGCCGTCGCTTCCCAGATCTCCGCCGTGGAATCCTCCCCGGTAAGCATGTTCGAGAAGACGTATTGCGTGCCCCAGGTCACGAGATCCACCGAGGACTTCACGGTGTACGTGACGTTCATGGCTTTCTTTGAGCGCCGGTATTTGAGCTTCACGACGCCGTCACCCAACTCCGGAACCGGCATGTGCGCAGCCGTCGCCGAAAACGGGCTCACTCCGAACGCGTAGGCCATGAGGTTGGTCATGTCCATGGGGCCGTGCGTGTCAGTATATGCCTGCTTCCCCACCGGAATGGAAGTCGTGGTCAGCCAGGAGTTGTAGCTGAACACGCCAGGGCCCTGATTCACGAAGTAATAGACCCCGTTGATCGCGATTTCAGCCGTCCGGAACACCGACGATGTGCTGCGCGTGGCCGTGATGGTAAGCGTGCCATTGCCCGAGCCCGTGTCCGGCGACACCTGGAGCCAGTTCACCGGGCTCGTCGCAACCCACGTGCCCGGGCATTGGATGGAGACGGTGAGCGTGCCCCCCTGGCCATCCACATTCCCGCTGTACTCATCCAGGGTGACGGCCTTCGAAGCGTCGCCTTCCTGCACAATCTGCACGCTTTGGCCATTGAGCGTCATCCAATCACTGCGCGGAGAAGGCAGATGCGTGGCCGCGACCGTAAACGTGACGGTCGTGTCGCCTGCGGTGCCGGTCGTCGGGCTGACCGTCACCCAACTGGGATGGGTGATCGTGTAAGGTCCCGTCGACGTGATCACCACGCTGCGCGAGCCCCCCGTCTTCGGCACAAACAGGTCATTGCGGTCAAGGGCGGCCGTGGCGACAGACTTCCCGAGTGCCACGGGCGTGGTCCGGTTCGTCGTGGTGGCGTCACCCAACTGCCGGTAGTCATTGCCACCCAACCCCCAAAGCGAACCGTCCGTCTTGCGGAACACGATGAAGTTGGAGCCCGCCCACATGTTGTCCACGTTCGTGGCGATCTGCACCGGCGTGGACGCCGTTGCCGCGCCGCTCCCCAACTGCCCCGAAGAATTGTCCCCCGCACCCCAGAGCGTGCCGTCATTCTTGAGGAACAGGCTGAACCGGAAGCCCGCCTCAACGCGCGCGACATTCGTCATCACCTGCACCGGCGTAAGGCGCGTCTGCGTGGACCCGTCGCCCAGGCGCCCCTCCGTGTTCGCCCCCATCGCGTAAGCCGCCCCATCCTTGATGAACAGGCTGTGGTAATAGCCGGCCGAAATCTGCGTAACCCCGGTGTGGATCGACACGGGAGTCGTCCGGTTCGTCGTCGAGTTATCACCGAGCTGGCCGAAGTCATTCCGGCCAATGCCGTAGAGGGCGCCGCCCGTCGTCAGATACAGCACGTGCCCCACCCCACTTGTCACGGCCGCCACGTTCGTGGCAATCTGCACCGGCGACAACACATCGTTGGTGTTGTCCTGCCCGAGCTGCCCATACGTGTTGCCGCCCGTCCCCCACAACGTGTCGTCCTGCTTGATGATCAGGGAGAACGTCTGGCCCGCGCGCATGGCCTTCACGTTCGTCGCCACCTCGGTGGGACGACTGCTCGTGTTTGTCGTCCCGTCGCCATAGGCACCATACGAATTCGCGCCGGATGCCAGAAGCGTGTTATCGGACCGCAACAGGAGCGTGTGATTGTAACCCGCGGACACAGCCTTGAGCCCCGCCCCCTGGATGATTATGCACGCCTGCCCATTGATGCTCACGACCGCCAGCCTCAACCCGCTGCCCGTGTGCGCCGCCGCCGTAAGCCTGACAGTCCCGTTGCCCGTGCCGGAGGCGGGCGACGCGGTGAGCCAGCCTGAATCGCTCGTAACCACCCAGGCGCCGGAAGCCTGAACATCCACATCCAGGATGCCCCCGCCACTCCCAAACCGGTAAAAATCCAGCCCAAACCGGACAGGAGCCGAGGTATCAGGCGCCTGCATGACCTGGACCGCGGCGCCGCCGATAATCACCGTCGCAGCCCGCGGGAAGCCGGAACCATTGGGCTGGGCCGTTACCGTAACCGAGCCGTTCCCCGAACCCGATGCCGTCGAAAGCGTAAGCCACGGCGCCGTCGCGCCAGCCGTCCACGCGCCCGTCGCCGTTACCGAAACTGCCGTGCTGCCCCCGGACACAGGAGCCGTCCACGACGCCGTGCCCAGCGTCGCTGTCGGCGTGCCGGTTCCCTCCTGCGTCACGGAAAACGCTTTGCTCCCCAGCGTGACCGAACCGGTGCGCTGCCCCGCTTCGGAGTTCGCTGCCACAGTGATGGTGACGAACCCGTTCGCACCGCACTTCGGGAAGACGTCGATCCAGCCCGCGCTTGTCGTGGCTGACCGGGAAGACGTCGATCCAGCCCGCGCTTGTCGTGGCTGACCAATCCGACCCCGTACGCAGCACCGTAATCGTACCACCACCAGCCGGGAAAGTCTGTGAAGCTGGCGACACCAGGTCCGACGGGCTCTCATCGAGCTCCACCGCGTCCGGGTCCGCGGCCGTTTCGTTGCTGCCCGTGCCAAGCCGGCTGTCTGAATTCGCCCCCGTCGCCCACGCCACCCCGTCCCCGCCAGTCCATACCGTATGGAGGTCGCCAGCCGCCACGAGGCTCTGGGTCGTCGGCGCCGCCTGCTCAATCCAGACCGTCTCGGTCCCAATCTTGATCATGCCCGTGCGCGCACCAGGCCCCGGGTTCTGGCTAGCCGTAACGAGGATGTCACCATTGAAGCTCCCGCTCGTCCGGTTCACCGTAATCCAGTCCAGAGACTCGGTCACCGTCCAGTTCCCGCCCGAGAGGACACTTACCACCTCGTCACCGCCAGCTTCACGGAAGCGCAGCTCGGCCTCCTCGGTAATGCGCACCGGTCCTGCGCCCGTCGCCACCTGCACCGGAGAAAGCCGCGTCGTGGTGGTCGAATCAGCCAGCTGGCCGCTCCCATTGGCACCAAAGGACCAGACCGTGCCGTCACGCTTCAGCACGAGCGTGTGGTCGAACGTGCTGCTCACCGCCCGGATATTACCGACAATTTCTTTCGCCGACTCGTAAACCTGCGCCGCACCTAGGCCCACCGCGCCAAGCGCGTTGTCACCGCAGCCCCAGAGGATCGTCGTGCCATTCAGGAAAAGCGAATGCCCGTTGCCCGCAGCCATACCCTCGCTGTAATCCGCCTGCAGCATCTCCGGCGTAAGGGCTTCGCTCGAGCTCACGCCCGCAAGCTGCTTGGACGCATTGCTGCCGACGCCCCAGACGCTACCGTCCGAGGCCACGAGGAGCGAATGATCCTTACCGCAAGCCATCACTCGATAATGCTGCCCGATAGCCACCGGCTTCGTCCGGTTCACCTTCGTGCCGTCACCCAGCTGCCCGGCACTGTTCTTGCCGCAAGCCCACACCGCCTCGCCATGCGTGATAAACATGGTGTGGTTCTGGCCCGCCGCCATGGTCTCCACCCCCGAGGCCAGGCGCGTAAAGCTCGTGCGGTCCGTCGTATCTCCAAGGCCAAGCTGCCCGCTCTCGTTCGCACCCACGCACCAAAGTGAAAAGTCGCCCTGGAGCAAAAGCGTGTGAGCGCGACCCGCCGCGATCTGCTTGACACCGCTTGCCACGCAAACCGGCAGGCTGCGGCTCGTCGACGTGCCATCGCCCAACTGGCCGTTTGTGTTGCGGCCCATCGCCCACACCGAGCCGTCATTCTTCAGGAAAACGGTGTGCGCTTCGCCCGCGACAACCGAGCGCACGTTTGTCGCCACCTGCACCCAGGAGCTCGTCGAGCCCCCACCCGTGCCGAGCTGGCCGTCGCTATTGCTGCCCGCCGCGTACAGCGTGCCGTCAGCGCCAATATACAAGCTGTGCGCGGCGCCCGTGGCGACCTCCGCAGCCTGAAGTACGCCCGCAGCGCACAGCACCCAAAACAGAACCCCAAAGCAGAAGGACCGGTTGGAGACGAACATGCCTCATATCGTTATCAAAACGCACGCCTTCCGACAACGACTAACCCCGCCACAGGACACCTTTCGGGGTATCTTAATAAGGCTCAGGAGCGCCCTAGGGCCAATCGACATATGGGTTACAGCCACAGGAGGGCGGAGGCGAGG
>CAZQIE010000115.1:1498-8128 GCA_964593675.1 uncultured Opitutales bacterium | reverse complement strand
TCAAACAGCTCGGTCACAATCTGTACAGTCTAAAATGTCGATTGGCCCTAGCCGAGTATCATCGCGCTATTCTGGAGGGGGCATCCCGCTCCTTCACGTTCCGCCTTACCGGCGAGCCTTGCCACGTCACCCTCTCCGTCGAATTTGAACAAGACCAAGATGGGGCCGCTGTCGCGGTGTTTGGGGTCCTCCACGACACGACGGCGCAGCGGGCGCAGGAAGCCGAACTCGCCCGGCACAAGGCCTATTCCACGCGCGCAGAGCGCCTTTCGAACGTCGGTTTCTTCTACGCGGACCCCGCCAACGGCCCCACTCAACTCTCCGATGGCGCTGCCCGCATTCTTGGTTTCCGGGTTCGGGAGCTCGCGCAGGGCGAGCTGCTGAACACCGTGATCGCGGAAGACCGAGCTCGCAGTGAAACATGCTGGGCCAGCCTGTTGTCCGGCCTCGCGGATACTTCGTGGGAGATGCGGGTAAAGCGACCGTCCGGGGAAATCCGCGAGCTCCATGTCAGCGCCGAGGCGGAGGTTGGGCTCAAGGGGGCCACGCGGCTTTTCGGTACCATAACCGATATCACGGACATACGCAGGCAGGAGCGGGACCTGGCCCAGCACAAAGCCAGTTCGGAGCGCGCCCAGCGCCTGGGCCGTCTTGGTTTCTGGCAAACCGACCTGCGAACGGGCAACGTCACCTGCTCGGATACCGTCTACAGCATCTTCGCATTACCGAAGTCCACCGAGCTCACGCTTGAGCGCGTCCTCGAATCCGTCCTGCCAGCCGACCGTGACAGCGTCCAGAAGGCTTACGAGACCGCTTTTGCCCGCAGGTTGAATTTCCGCACCGAATTCCGCATCGTCACGCCTGCCGGCGACATACGCCACTTGTCCACCGTCGGCGAATTTGAGACGCCGGAACGCCTGTTTGGCACCCTTCAGGACATAACTGAACGCAAGCGGGCGGAACTGGAGCTTGCGCGCTCCCGCGAGCTTACGGTCGCCATCCTCGAAAGCATCGGAAACGCGTTTGTCACCGTCGATATCGACTTCCGCTTTACCTACGTAAACGACCAGGCGTCCTCGCTTTTCGGAAGACCGAAGGCCCGCCTTATCGGCTGGTCGATTTCCGAGATCTTCCCCGAGGCCGTGGGCACGACGTTTTTCGCCTGCCTCCAGAAAGTGATGACGGAGCGCAAGGCTGCCGCGGTCGAGGACTACTTCCCGCCCCTCAACCGGTGGCTGGAAGTCCACGCCTTTCCGTTCCAGGGCGGCATGTCGGCCTATTTTGTGGACGTCACGCAGCGCAAGAAGATGGAGATGGCGCTGCGGGAGCTTAATGAGACCAAGAACCGGTTCTTCTCGATCATCGCGCACGACCTGAAGGGCCCCTTCACGAGCCTGATGACGCTAAGCGAGGCCGTGCTGGACCAGCCGAACGACTTCAGCCGGGAGGAGATCCTGGAGTGCCTCAGCAGTTTCCACGGTACGAGCGTAAAGACGTACAAGCTGCTGGAGGACCTGTTGATGTGGGCGTCACTCCAGATGAACCGCATGGCCTACAAGCCCGATACCCATGCCGTGCGCCCCATCGTCTCGTCCAACCTGGAACTCTTCAGCCAGGCGGCCCTCCGCAAAAACCTGCGGCTCGAGGCCATCATACCCGAGGGCCTGTGCTTTTATGGCGACCTGCGCATGGCGGATACGGTCCTGCGGAACCTCCTGTCCAACGCCATCAAGTTCACCGGGGAAGGCGGGCGCATCGAGGTGCGGGCGGTCCCGCTGGGCGAGGCCGTCGAGATCTCGGTGGTCGACAGCGGGGTTGGGCTGACGGAGGAGGCGCAGGACCACCTTTTCCGCATTGACCGCGTCCGCAGCACGACCGGCACCGCCGGTGAGGAAGGCACGGGCCTGGGCCTGAGCCTATGCAAGGACCTGGTGGAGAAAAACGGCGGCCGTATCGGCGTGCGCAGCGTGTACGGTCAAGGAAGCACGTTCTGGTTCTCCCTGCCGCTCGGTCGCAAGCCGCTCTGAGGCGGGTGCGCGGTGGACCCTGCTTCCCGGGGGTATCTTGAAGATCGGCGACCCTACCGGAAGAGCATGATCGGGACGAGGCAATTGCGGATGAGCTCGCTCGTCGTGCTGCCGATCAGGAATTCTCGGATGCGGCTGTGGCCGTACGCGCCCATCACCAGCAGGTCGATGCCCGCCCGGCTGACGTAGGCGGCGATCTCGTCTTCCGCCATGCCGGAAAGCATTTGCGGCGTGTACGTGCGCCCGGCTTTGCGCAGCGCGGTTTCGGCTTCTTGCAGGCGCTCCAGCGATTTGTCTTCCGCGTTGTCCTCCGTGACCGTCACCACGTGCAACTCGAGGTCTTTGAACGCCTCGTTCGCGATGAGCCATTCCAGCGCGTGGCGGCTGCTCTGGCCGCCGTCGAAGGCCAGGAGCACGCGTTGCGGCGCCTTGAAGGAACGCGACGTCACCATGCACGGTTTGCGGCTTGCCCGCACGACCCGTTCGAGCGTGGAACCCAGATGCCCCGCCGCGAGGTTGGCGTTCTCGCCGCGTTTACCGAGCATCACGAGGTCCGCGCCTTCCTCAAGCGGCTCAAGCTGGTCCACCAGCAGGCCGGTGCGGTGGTGGAAGGCGACATCGCCCGCCCAGCCTTCCTGCCGGATGATGCCGCGGACGGAATCGGCAAGGAGGCGCGCCTTCTCCTTTTCTAGCTCCTCGATTTGGCTGATCAGGTTCTGATAGGGCTGGGCGCCGAGGCTTCCCCCGAGGTCCGCGACGAGCGGCATTTCAAAAGCGCGCAAATCCGATACGTAAACCGCCTCGATGTCTGCGCCCATGCGCCGGGCCATCCACGCCGCGTAGCGGCAGCACACTTCGCTGTAATGCGAACCATCGGTGCAGACGAGAATCCTTTTCATGACGGGGTGGGGGAACGAGGGTTGGGCGAGAAATTTCCGCCAGCGGGGGAGGGGCTGCGCACCCGTGTGCGGGCTCCGAATAACGGCAGCCTATTATCACCTCGCGGAAAAGGCAAGAGTGCCCGCTGCGGCGTTCTTTCCGCCGCATCAAAAAGCCGTTTTTTCATGCCCGGTAAGGCCCCGGCCCGCGCGTACGCAAAAGGGGCGCCTCCCTGAAGCAGGAAGACGCCCCTTTCGTTTTGGCCGCTGTGGAAGCGGCTACGAGGGCGACGGCTAGATGACCGTGCCGCTCGGGATGATCGTGTTCTTGTTCACGACCAGGACCCCATCGACCACGTACACGCCGTTCTTCTCGAACTTGTCCGGCTTGCCGTGCGGCGACAGCTTCACGTTGTCACCGATGCGCGCGTTCTTGTCGATGATCGCGTCGCGGATGTCGCAGTTCTTGCCGATGCCCAGGTGCGGGATGTCCTTGCCCAGACCTTCGCGCAGCTCTGCGTCGTCGAAGTAGTCCGCGCCCATCATCACGACATTTTCAAGCTTCGTGCCCGAGCGCACGATGGAGCGAACGCCCACCATGCAGCGCTTCAGCGAAGCCTCCGTGATGCGGCACCCGTCCGCCACACAGGCGCGGTCCACCGTCACGTTCGTGAGGCGGGAGGCCGGCATGTAGCGGGCGTGCGTGTAGATCGGGTTGCGGCTGTCGTAGAAGTTGAACGGCGGGTTCGGTTCGGTGAGCAGCAGGTTCGTTTCGAAGAACGCACGCACTGTCCCGATGTCTTCCCAGTAGTCGTCGAAGATGAAGCTGTAGAGCCCCTTCTTCCCGAGCATGCCCGGAATGATCTCCTTGCCGAAGTCCGTCGCGGAGGTTTGCAGGGACTCGCGCAGCACCTTGGCGCTGAACACGTAGATGCCCATGGACGCCAGGCAGTACTGCGTGGCGCTCGTGTCCTTCACCTGCTTGCGCAGCTTCTCCGGCATCACGAGGCTGTCGATCACCTTCGGATCCTTCGGCTTTTCCACAAACTCGGTGATCCGGAAGTCGTCGGCCACGCGCATCACGCCGAGCCCGGTAACTTCGTTCTTCGGCATCGCCTTGGCCGCGATCGTCACGTCCGCGCCCACCTTCTTGTGGTGCTCCACGACCTGGTGGAAATCCATCCGGTAGAGCTGGTCGCCCGACAGGATCAGGAAGAGGTCGTCATCCTTGGCACCAAAGTGGTGCATGTTCTGGCGCACCGCGTCCGCCGTGCCCTGGTACCAGTTCTCGCCCGAGAGCGTCTGCTCCGCCGCGAGGATGTCCACGAACCCGCCGCCGTAGGCGCCGAACTTGTAGGACGACGAGATGTGCTTGTGCAGCGACGCCGTGTTGAACTGGGTCAGGATGTAGATCTGGTTGTACCCGGAGTTCAGGCAGTTGCTGATCGGGATATCGATGAGACGATATTTCCCGGCCAGGGGAACAGCGGGCTTGCAACGGTCTTTCGTGAGGGGGTGCAGACGCGTTCCGCGGCCGCCGCCCATAATTACGCAGATGATTCGTTGTTTCATAGCGAGGGGTCGGGGGCCAATTTGCTTGATAAACCTCCCCTTTTCCAGAATCTTTTGCGCCAAGTTATGTGTGGCATCATAGGCTACGTGGGCCGGCAGAAGGCGGTAACGATTCTGCTGGAAGGACTTAAGCGACTCGAATACCGGGGGTATGACTCCGCCGGTTTGGCCGTCGCTGCGCCTAACCGTTTTGTCGTTTTCAAGAAGACGGGCCGCGTGGACAACCTCGTCAAGCTCGCAACGCCCGCAAAGCTCGATTCCACGATTGGCATCAGCCACACGCGGTGGGCTACGCACGGTGGCGTTACGGACGCAAATGCCCACCCGCACGTCTCTTCCGACGGCAAATTCTCGCTCGTGCACAACGGCGTGATCGAGAATTACGCCAGCATTAAAAAGTTCCTCGTCGGCAAAGGCTACACGTTTGCGTCGGAGACCGACACGGAAGCCCTGGTAAACCTCATCGCCTACCATTACCAGAAGGAAGACGGGGCGGAAAACGGCAAAAGCCGCTTCCTCACGGCCGTGCGCAAGGCGCTCCTGCACGTGGAAGGCACGTACGGCATCGCCGTCCTGTGCGTGGATTGCCCACGCGAGATCGTGGGTGCCCGCAAAGGCTCACCCCTCGTGGTCGGCATCGGCACGGGTGAGAACATGATCGCCAGTGACGTTTCGGCTTTCGTGGGCCGCACCCAGAACGTCGTTTACCTCGAAGACGGTCAGGTCGTCTACCTGACCGACAATGACTTTACGATCACCACGATCGACGAAGCTGCCGTCGACCCCGTCATCAACCAGGTGGACTGGGCGATTGAGCAGACCGAGCTCGGCACGTTCACGCACTTCATGGAGAAGGAGATTTTCGAGCAGCCCCTCGCGCTCGAAAATGCCATGCGCGGCCGGTTTTCCGACGACGGCAGCACGGCCAAGTTCGGTGGCCTCAATGTTGACCCGCGCGAGCTTCGCCAGGTGGACCGCCTCGTCTTTTGCGCCTGCGGCACCGCGTGGCACGCCTGCTTGCTCGCCGAGCACCTGATCGAGCGTTACGCCCGCATCCCCGTTGAGGTCGAATATGCCTCGGAATTCCGCTACAGGAATGCCCCGCTGGACAAGAACACGCTGGTGATGGTGATCAGCCAGAGCGGCGAGACCATCGACACGCTTGAGGCTTTGCGCGAGGCCAAGCGCAAGGGCTTCCGCACGCTCGCGATCACCAACGTCGTGGGCTCCACGATCGCCCGCGAAACGGATGGCGGCATCTACCAGCACGCCGGTCCCGAGATCGGTGTGGCTTCGACGAAGGCATTCACGTCGCAGGTGCTCATCACCGCCCTCCTTGCCCTTTACCTCGGTCGCCTGCGCGACATGAGCTTCTCCGACGGCGTGCGCATGGCCGATGCGCTCAAGAAGACCCCCGGCCTCGTGAGCCAGGTCCTCGCCCAGTCGGACTCCCTCCGCGCGATCGCGCAGAAATACGCCCACAAGGACGACTTCCTCTTCCTAGGTCGCCAGATCATGTTCCCGATCGCTCTGGAAGGCGCCCTGAAGCTCAAGGAAATCTCCTACATCCACGCCGAAGGGTATCCGGCGGCGGAAATGAAGCACGGGCCTATCGCACTCATTTGCCCGGACTGCCCGTCGGTGGTCTTTGCTCCGCGTGGTGAGACCTTCAAGAAGGTCATTTCTAACATTCAGGAAATCCGGGCGCGCAAAGGCCCCGTTATCGCCATTACGTCCGCGGGTCCCGACGAGTTCACGAGCGATATGGCCGATGACATCATCCGCATCCCGGATTGCCATGAGGCCGTGGCCCCAATCCTCGCCTGCATCCCCGTCCAGCTTCTCGCCTATTACACGGCCATCTTGCGTGGGTGCGACGTCGATAAGCCGCGTAACCTCGCCAAGTCCGTCACCGTCGAGTAACCACGCACGGCGTGGGCCGATTCCTCGCGCCGAGGGCTCCTGTCCACGGCTTCAGTCCGGCAGACCGCGTCCGGCCTCAACGGGCAAGGCGGGGGCCACCACGCACGGCGTGGGCCGATTCCTCGCGCCGGGGCTCGTGTCCACGGCTTCAGTCCGGCAGACCGCGTCCGGCCTCAACGGGCAAGGCGGGGGCCACCACGCACGGCGTGGGCCGATTCCTCGCGCCGGGG
>CAZQIE010000115.1:0-1398 GCA_964593675.1 uncultured Opitutales bacterium | reverse complement strand
GCAGAGCCGCGTCCGGCCTCAACGGGCAAGGCTGGGGCCACCACGCACGGCGTGGGCCGATTCCTCGCGCCGGGGCTCATGTCCACGGCTTTAAGTCCAGCAGAGCCGCGTCCGGCCTCAACGGGCAAGGCTGGGGCCACCACGCACGGCGTGGGCCGATTCCTCGCGCCGGGGCTCATGTCCACGGCTTCAGTCCGGCAGACCGCGTCCGGTTGCCAAAGAAAAGGCTCTTTTTTTCGGAAAATGGTATTTCTTATGTCCTGAGCTAAAGATTGCGCGCCCCTCGTTCCGGTGATACCCATAAGAGGTGTTTTACTGTTTCTAAAGCAGGTGGTTAGGAAAAATGGGCCGGATCTTTTAATAAGCCTTTTCCCAGCTTACGGGCAGGGCTTTTCCGGTTCATTGCCTATTTAACTTTACTTTCTGGCCTTATTTGTCCAAGATTTGAGGCGATGAGCAGCCGGACGGCCATACCTGACTTCGGAATCGAGGCGGGAGCCTCGGAATAGCCCAACACACCCAGGATCGCCCCGTGACAGTCTCAGCCGCACCCATGATCGCCCTCACGCCTGAAACGCTCAAAGAGGAAAATGCCCGTCTTGCCACTCTTGGCGCGGAGGATCGCGTCCGCTGGGCCTTCGAACTTTTTGGGGAGAAGCTTGTGCTCAGCACCAGTTTTGGGGTTCAGGCGGCCGTCATGCTCCACCTGGTCACACGGGTCGTGCCGGACATCCCGGTCGTGTTCATTGATACCGGATACCTGTTCCCGGAAACCTACCGTTTCGCGGACGAGCTCACGAAGCGCCTAAACCTGAACCTGAAGGTCTACAACCCGGCGCTCACTGCCGCCCGCCAGGAAGCCCTCTACGGCAAGCTCTGGGAAAAGGGGGACAAGGAGAGCCTAGAGCGCTACAATTTCGTCAACAAGGTGGAGCCCATGAACCGCGCCCTCAAGGAACTGGGCGCAACGGCATGGCTCAGCGGCTTGCGCCGTGCGCAGGCTTCCACGCGCAACCACCTGCAGGTCGCGGAGCTTCAGAAGCGCACGGCCAAGGTCCACCCGATCGTCGAGTGGACGGAGAAGCAGGTGTACCAGTACCTAAAGGCCAACGACCTCCCGTACCATCCCCTCTGGGAGCAGGGTTACGTCTCGATTGGCGACTGGCACAGCACGAGCAAGCTTGAGCCGGGCATGACGGCCGAGCAGACGCGTTTCGGGGGCATCAAGCGCGAATGCGGGTTGCACGAGGCCTCAGGCCGCCCCGATTACCAGATCTGAAGTTGCCGGGCCCGCTCAAACGCCGTTGGGGAAAGGGCGAAGCGTCTTGCTAAGACCGTCCGCGGGTGCTAGGGCCAATCGACATATGGGTTACAGCCACAGGAGGGCGGAGGCGAGGT
>CAZQIE010000114.1:0-8515 GCA_964593675.1 uncultured Opitutales bacterium | reverse complement strand
GCGCGTTCCTGATCCCGATTTCCGGCGCCTACACGTTTCTCGTGACGCATTGCGACCGCGTGCAGGCGGCGCTTTGGGTGGGCCTGGCCTGTCTGGCGATTTCCGCGGGCGCGCTTTTCCTGCTGAAGGAGACGTTCGGGCGTCCGCTGGACTTCGTGGAGCGCGAGTAGCGGGGGGGCGGGCGGGCAGCCGGTTTTTTTGCGGGGTGCGTGCGGGCGGCCCGTGGAACCCCGTAGCGCGGGCATCTGTCGAATAGGATGCCTGCGTTCGCGCGGTCGTAAGCATGTCCATATCCGCCTAAAAACAGGTGGATTTTTGACGCAGATTTTACAGCCAGTCGGCGTCGGCCCGGTGAGAAAAACCGGGTTGTCGCCGCGTGTTCCGCTCGCCATGCGGGTTGGGGTGTCAAAGGGGGGGGCCTAAAGCATGGTATCAGGCCGGGCTTGGGCTTGGGATAGGCGTGGATGTTCCTGACTTAGGCTAGGTTCGGACTTTATCCGAGCAAAAGCTTGCAGGGGGGGGCGGTCGGGGAACAATGGGGCCTTTTTCAACTGCTATCTCTCGTGCAAACGCTGGTTCTTCACACACGCCACGGCTCCGCTCTGAATCTCCCCGAGCGGAAGAATCTCTTGGGCGGCCTGCACATCACCCGCCGTCTCAGCTCTGCCGAACACCACCCCTACGATCAGGTAAAATGGGAACGCCGGGATGTCCGCATCATGGATTGGACCTCCGGGAAGCCCCGCTTTGAGCGCCTTGGCGTCGAAGTGCCGGCCCATTGGGACGACAACGCGGCGACGATTGTTGCCGACAAGTACCTCTTTGGGCGCGACGCGGGCAACCCGGAGTACGAGGACTCGTTCAAGCAGATTTTCGACCGCATTGCCCACACCTACACGGTTTGGGGCTGGGAAGAAGGCTACTTTGCGACGCTCGATGACGCGCTGGTTTTCGACGAGGAAATCCTCGCGATGCTCGTGCGGCAGTATTGGGCGCCGAACAGCCCGGTGTGGTTCAACATTGGCCACTGGGAGCAGTGGCGCTGGGGGCGCCCGGACCTGCGTCCGATCCTTGGCCGCCGCGGGAACAAGGCTTACTATGCGACGGGCCAGGATGTGATCGAGGCCCATGAGGTGGACAACGTCTACCAGTTCCCGCAGTGCTCGGCGTGCTTCCTCACGCAGGTGGACGACAACATGGAGTCGATCCTCGAGCACCTCAAGGTCGAGGGCCGCATCTTCGCGTCTGGCTCGGGCGTGGGCATCAATGTTTCGTCGGTGCGCGCCTCGGTTGAGCCGATTACGGGCAAGGGCAAGAGCTCCGGCCCGATCTCTTTTGACCGCGGTTGGGACCGCATGGCGGGCGCCATCAAGAGCGGTGGCAAGACGCGCCGGGCGGCGCGCATGGTGCTGATGTTTGGCGACCACCCGGACGTCTTCAAGTTCATCAACGCGAAGAACGAGCAGGAGAAGGTGGCGAAGATTGTCCTGCGCGAGCACAACACGCGCGTGCAGGTGCAGGAGATTGCGCGGCAGAAGCGCAAGAGCAGTGACCCGGCGGAACGTGCCGCCGCGGAAGTCGCGCTGCGTCTGCCTTCGGTTTCCGACGACGTGTATGACAAGCACATGGACGGCCTTCTGTACGGCGAGACGCTCGCGAACCAGAACGCCAACCACACGGTTTCGCTGAAGGGTGATTTCTGGCAGGCGTACCACGCGAACGGGGATTACTCGACGCGCTGGGTGACGCGCCCGGAGATGATCCACGAGACGTTCAAGGCGGAGAGGCTGCTGGACGAGATGGCGCGCTCGGTGTGGGCAAACGGGGAGCCGGGCCAGCACAACAACGACTGGATAAACTTGTGGAACCCCGCGAAGCGCGACGGGGAGATCACGACGTCCAACCCGTGCAGCGAGTACCTGCACCTGAACAACACGTCGTGCAACCTTTCCAGCTTCAATGCCTACCGCCTGCTCGACGCGCATGGACGCTTCGATGCGGAGCTGCTCGTGCACATGGCGCGGTTGGCGATGATTTGCGCGGACCTGAACATCGACCGCGGCGGCTTCCCGATCCCGGAGATTGCGATTGGCACGCGCACGTACCGCACGACGGGCGTGGGCTTTGCGAACGTGGGCGGTGCGCTGATGTCGCTGGGCATTCCGTACGACTCTGACGAGGGGCGTTGGGTGGCGAGCCAGCTTTGCAGCCTGCTTACGGCCGCATGTTTCGCGGCGAGCGCGGAACTTGGCCGCGAGATCGGCCCGTACCCGGCCTACAACCGCACCAAGGAGGACCTCAAGGACGTCGTGCGGCTGCATGGCTGCTGCCACGAGGTTTCCCGTGCGATTCCGGGCGCCGAGAACGGGCACATCCAAAAGACGATCGACGGTCTTTGGCGCAAGCACCAGAAGTACCTGCCGAAGGCGCAGGGCCTCAACGGGCGTTCCGCGATGATCGCGCTTACGGAGGCGTTCCAGCAGCCGGGCGAGATGAACCAGCACCGGCTGGGCTGCGCCCAGAGCCTTGCCGAACGCGCAAGCGAGATCTGGCGCGGTTTGCAGGACGAGGAGACTTTCCGCAACAGCTTTGTGACGGTGATGGCGCCGACGGGGACGATTTCCGCGCCGCTGGGTTGCTACGACGAAGGCACGACGTCCATTGAGCCCGATTACACGCTCGTTAAGTACAAGCAACTTTCGGGCGGCGGGATGATGAAGATGTTCAACCGGCTTGCGCTGAAGGGGCTTGAGTCCCTCGGGTATGAGCCGACGCTTGTCCGCGAGGCCGCTTTCGAGTGCGCGGGTCTGGACGGGCTTATTGCCGCGACGGGCGGGGTGACGGAATCGGTGAAGCACTTGCTGCACCCGCTGCGCGAGGAGTATCAGGGGACTGTCCGCCACGCCTTCAACCGGCTGGTGGGCGGCCGTTTCTCCCAGGGATCGCTTGAGGCGCTCATCCTGGACTTGCACAAGCGCCAGCACGACGCCGACCTCAATGGGGACCAGACGCTCGTTGTGCGCGGCAAGGGCAATCTTGAGCATGTGCCATTCATCCGGCCGCATGATCTGGGCGCGTTCGACTGCTCCGTCACCTGCGGCGACGGCAAGCGTGCGATCAGCCCGGAAGGCCACATGCGCATGCTGGGCGCGATCCAGCCTTTTATCAGCGGCGCAAGCTCCAAGACGGTGAACCTGCCGTACACGGCGGTTCCGGAGCAGATCAAGGATTGCTTCGTGATGTGCCACCGCATGGGCGTGAAGTGCATCGCCCTGTTCCGCGCGGAGTCCAAGGCGAACGCCGTTTACCAGACGGATACGCCGGAAGCGCAGCGGTGGTCCGCGCAGAATATTTGGCGCGACCTGGTGGAGGCGTCCCGCGTGAGCATCGCCGATTCGCTCGCTGAAGCCGCGCGTCCGAAGCGCCGCAAGCTTCGTGGGCGTCGCCTGGCGCAGACGGTGAAGTTTACGATTGGAGGGGGCCTGCGCGGCTACCTGACCGTCGGCATCTATCCAGACGGGCGTTGCGGCGAGATCTTCGGCCGCGTCGGGCAGACGGGTACCTTCGCGTCCGGTCTACTGGAAGCGTTCTGCAAGTCGGTCTCCGTGTCGCTGCAGTATGGGGTGCCGATGGACGAGATCATCCAGGACTTCCGTTTCATGGCTTTCGAGCCCAGCGGGTTCGTGCAGGTGGGCGATGACAATGACGACCAGCGTTGCGACCAGATCAAGTCGTGCGCGAGCCTCGTGGACCTCATCATGCGCATCCTGGACTGGCTCTTCCCGGCCCCGGATCGCCGCATCATCGACCTGACGCAGGGCCAGACCTTGAGCACGATGACGCCCGCTGGCCCGGCTGTCGCGGAGCTGATGGCACACCCGCGTGAGGACGCGCACACGTTCTCAAACACGGCTCTGCCGAACGCGAGCGTCATCACCGCCGGCACGCGCGATGAGTGGCGCGCCGTGGCGCCGGCCCCGCAGGCTCATGCCTCCGGGCCCAGCTCCGGTTCCCAGAACTCGGCAAATATCTGCCCGATCTGCGGCCAGATGACGTACGTGCAGGATGGCAAGTGCCGCTCGTGCCGCAACCCGGCTTGCGGTTACAAGGACGGCGGCTGCGGCGGCTAGAGGCCGCGTAGCCCCTGTGGACGGGCGGCAGGGCTCCCGATGTTGCCTTATTTTCAGGCGGCTCCGTTTTTGCGGGGTCGCCTTTTTTTCTGCCGGGCCGGCAAATGCGGCGCCTGAACCCAGGGCGCAGGGCAGGGGGGCGAATTTAAGGGTTTGCGGGAAGGGCGGTGTTTGCCTAGCAACGGAGGCTTGCCGCACGGGGGCGATAGGCGCAGCCCGTGGGCTTTCGCAACGCCCGTGTCTCCCGCGCTCCCTATCACACCGTTCACTCGTCCCGCAGCCGGCGCGGTTTCGCTGCCTGGCTCGAAGAGCCTGACCAACCGGGCGCTGATTCTGGCTGCCCTCTGCCCGCAGCGGGTCACGCTCACGGGTGCACTTTTCAGCCGGGACACGCGGATCATGGCGAAGGCGCTGCAGGAGCTGGGCTTCGAGGTCCAGCCGGACGAGGCGGCGCGAACGATCACGGTCACCGGGCGGCCTGAGGGCATTCCGAACGCCGAAGCCACGCTGCATGTGGGCAACGCCGGCACGGCGGCGCGTTTCCTGACGGCCTTTCTGTGTCTGCGCGAAGGCGGAACGTATCACCTCGACGGCGACGCCGCGATGCGGGAGCGTCCGATGCGTGGGCTCTTGGACGCGCTGCAGGCGCTGGGTGCAAAGATTGTTTTCCACGGGCGCTCGGGGTGTTTCCCGTTCACGCTGCGCACGCATGGCCTGCGCGGGCCGGAGGTCACGGTCGACGCTTCGGCGTCCAGCCAGATCCTTTCGGCGCTCCTGATGGTCGCGCCTCTCTGGAGCCACAACGCGCCGTACTCGGTGCTCCACCTGAAAGGGGAGACGGTTTCCGAGCCATTCCTGGAGATCACGTTGCGGATGATGGGGCAGTTCGGTCTGGCGCTTTGGGACAAGCAGGGCGCCTCCTATCTGGTCGGGCGGGTGCCGCATTACGCGCTGCCCGAGCCGGCGAGTTACGCGATCGAGCCCGACGCCACCGCGGCCAGTTACTTCCTGGCGCTCCCGCTCGCAACGGGCGGGTCGGCGCTTTCCCGCGGGATGCGGACGGACCTGCTCCAGGGAGACACCGCCTTCGTGCGCGTGCTGGAGAAAGTGGGCGTTGCGTTCGAGGCCACGGCCGACGGCCTGAAGGCGTGCGCCGAGCGCTGCGGCGGGCGCGGTGTAGATGAGAATTTCAACGCATTTTCCGACACGTTCCTCACGCTCGCCGCGGTGGCTCCGCTTCTCAGCGGACCGACCGTGATTCGGGGCATCGGGCACACGCGGCGGCAGGAAACGGACCGCGTGCTCGCGATGGCGCAGGAACTGGAGCGCCTCGGCCAGCGCGTGGAGCCGACGGTCGCGGCGCTGCGGGCCGCTCCGGAGCTGGACTCGCTGACCGTCCACCCGGACCTGGAGGGGCTGCGCGCCCGCGCCCTTGCAGCCCGCAGGGAAGGCCGCCTTCTTTCCGTCCACACATATGAGGACCACCGCGTGGCCATGAGCTTCGGCGTCCTCGGCTCGTTCGACCTGCTTGGGGATGGCGCCCCGTGGCTGGAAATCGAAGACCCCGCCTGCTGCGGGAAGACGTTCCCAAATTTCTTTGAAGTCCTCGGCACACTCCGCGAAAGCACCGCCACACACGCCATGTCCCCGACACGACCCACGATCGCCCGCCCCCAAACCCCTTTCCTTATCGTCGCCGTCGACGGCGGTGCCGCCTCGGGCAAGAGCTCGACTTCGCGCGCCCTGGCGGAGCGCTTCAACCTGATGCACGTGGACACGGGCTCGCATTACCGCGCGGTGACGCGCTGCCTCCTGGACGCCAAGGTGCCCGTTGATGCACCCGACGCCGTGGCCGCGTACCTCCAGCGCGTGCAGCTCGGCACGGAGGTTGAGGGCCGCCGCGCCCAGATTTCCGTGGGTGGCGCTGTGCCCGTCGACGCCACGCTGCGCACGCCCGATGTGAACGCCGCCGTTGCGCCCGTGGCCGCGCAGCCCGCGGTGCGGGAATTCTTGTATGCCTACCAGCGCCGCCAGGGAGAAGTCGCCCGGGCACGCGGGTTCCGGGGGCTGATCATGGAGGGCCGCGACATCGGCTCGGTGATTTTCCCGGACGCCGATCTGCGCGTGTTTCTTGAAGCGGACCCCGAAATTCGAGCACGTCGGCGTGTGCTGGAGGGCCAGCAGGACTCCATCCGCCAGCGCGACACGATCGACGCGGGGCGCAAAACCGCGCCACTCAAGTGCCCGGAAGGCGCGTACCGTCTGGACTCGTCGGAGATGACGCTCGAGGAAGTCGTGGACCATCTGGCCGCCAAGATTGCGGTGTGTGTGCGCTAGGAGCGCAGCTGCGAGGTCTGTCTCAGCGCCGACCACGCACACGTGGGCCGACTATGTTGAGCGGCACGGCGTGGGGTGCAGCTACGGCGAGAGGCGGGTATTGGCGCACGGCGTGGACCGTTTATGGCCGATTTTCAGGCTCAGGCCGCACGTACGCGCGGCTTGTGGCGCCTGATTTTAGATTTAGCAGCGCCTCCTGAGTAGGGACCGCTGCGGGGCAGGCCCCGTGCGGATTGCTGGCGGGGGTGGCTCTGCGAAGGGCGGCTCTCTTCGCCCGTGAAGCGGGTCCCTTGAAAAGTCCCCGTGACGGGAACGCCCAGTGGGGCGTAGCGAACGCCGAGGAGCAATGTCCGCGGGTCTACCAATCCCCGCACGGCAGCGTATCCGGGCTCGCTCGCGAGGCGCTAGAGGCTCTCGGAGGCGAGCGGCGGCCCCTACAGCACTTCTCCTTTAAGGTGTCGCGTGCGCGGACGCTGCGGCGAGCGTGGACGCCCCATCCTGGCGTCGGCGCGGAGGGAAAACCCAGGCGGCTGTGTGCGACAACCTCAGGTGGAACCTCGCTAAAGGGGGCGCAGGGCGACGCCGCGGGGACTCGGGGTGGGGGACCTGCCCATGTATCCAGGTTTTGAATACAAATGGCGCTGATTTTCAGGAACCCGGAGCGGCACCAGGAGTCCATTTAAGAGCCGAAAATGCGAGCTCCCACGCGATCGGCGGTGTTTTTTGCAAAAAAGTGAGATTTGCAGGTCGTTGAAAACAGGCGACTTACGCAGCTCGCCGGCAATTGTGAAAAATTGTGAATAAAATTAGGTTGAGGCTGGCGCCCGGTTTTCTACAGTCCGTGCCTTCCTCAACGGGAACGGTGCGCCGAATGCGGCGCCCGGTGTTCTTTCCAACAGCCCGACGGAACAAAAAATTCCGAAAATTTTCGAAGAAAGGGGTTGACGAGTGCGGCGAAAGTCGCCTTACTCGGCACCTTTCCCAAATGCCGCCAGGTTCGCCTGGATGTGCAAGCGGGTTGTTCTTCGAAAAAAAACGAAAAAATGAAAAATAGAGGTTGACGAGTGCGGCGAAAGTCGCCTTACTCGGCGCCTTTCCTCAATAACGGGCCGGTTCGCCGGCGGCGAGTTGAGGCGTTCTTCGAAAAAAACGGAACAAGTTTTTTAAGAAAAATAAAGAAAAGTGCTTGACGAGTGCGGCGAAAGTTGCCTTACTCGACGGCCTTTCCTCAACAAATGAGGCGCCATGAAAAACGCGGCGAGTGTTCTTAAAAACCTGCGGAACAAAATTTCCGAAAAATTTTCAGAAAGATCTTGACGAGCGACGAAAAAATCGTCTGACTCAGAACTTTCTTCCCTTAAACGGGGCCGCGAAACGCGGTGAAACGCTCCGCCTCTTGCGCGGTAGCGCGGAACAAAAATTCCGAAAAATTTTCGAAAAGATCTTGACGAGTGTTCGCGAAAGTGGCACAGTCAAACCGTTCGTTTCTCGCCGAAAAGGCGAGGCGGTCGCCGCAAGGCGCCGCAAGGCGGTTCTTTGAAATTTACTTTGTGCGATTAGTACGGATCTCCGTATCAATCAATTATTTAAACCCAGTGAACACGGCAATTGTAACCCGTGTTCAACACGGGATACAATCGCAGTGCTTCACTAGGAGCAGTCCTGAATCGACAGAATCAGGATCGCCCGAATTTATATTCGGAGAGTTTGATTCTGGCTCAGAGTGAACGCTGGCGGCGTGGTTAAGACATGCAAGTCGAACGAGGTGGCAACACCTAGTGGCGAACGGGTGCGTAACACGTGAGCAACTTACCCTAAAGTGGGGAATAGCCTGGGGAAACCCGGATTAATACCGCATGTGGTTCTCGTCCTCCTGGACGGGATACTAAAGCTTGTAACGGCGCTTTAGGAGGGGCTCGCGGCCTATCAGCTTGTTGGCGGGGTAATGGCCCACCAAGGCTAAGACGGGTAGCCGGTCTGAGAGGATGATCGGCCACACTGGAACTGAGACACGGTCCAGACACCTACGGGTGGCAGCAGTTTCGAAT
>CAZQIE010000113.1:0-8673 GCA_964593675.1 uncultured Opitutales bacterium | reverse complement strand
CGAGGCGCCCCCTTACCTGTAAGGCACACGCGATTCACGCGTCGCCTTACCACTCGATTGAAAGCGTCGGGCAGATGGGATGCCGACCACATTCGGCCCCGTAAACCGTCAGCCCGCCCTGCGCCATGGCGTCCGGCGGCACGCTTATCCTGAGGTGGAAAAACCCATCGCGCACGTGCTGCGTCACCTCATGCAGCAGTTCGCCCTCCACCGTGGCGCTGCACAAGTACCCGTAGCAGCCCTTGTCGCCACGCAGGTAGCTCAGCGCCCCGCGCGTATCAAACGGGTGGTTGTTCAACGTCGTGCTGTAAACCAGCACCGAGTTCAGGTGCATCTCCAAAGTAGTCGGGCAGATGTGGCCGTCCGTCTGCGGCGTGTCTTCCCGGTGTGAGGAAGCCTCGCACAGCACCCGGATGCGTTTTGCCCGTAGCAGGTCCACGTCCTCGGCCGCGAACACGTATTCAAAATGCCCGCAGCCCAGTCCAAACGCCATATCCCGTTCCTTCGCCTCCTCGACCGAGCTGTGGTGGCGCGACCATTGCACCTCAGACCATGCGTACGGCGCCTGGCGCAGCACATGCCCCCGCTCCCGTTCCTCGCTCTGCGGCGGGTAACCGCGTGTCACGAAAAACTGCACAAAGTTTGATGCGATCACCTCGCCCCGGTCGCTCAACGCCTCAAGGTCCAGCGTGCACAGCATCGGCTCCTCCGGCATCGTCAACGCCACCGTATGCGCAGGCGCAACCGCCCGGTGCGGAAACGGGATCGGAAGCAACCCGCGCTGCAAATCCTGCCGCACGTGCCCGAGCGTGTCTATGCCGCCGAGCCGCCACGACAGCATCACGTCGCGATACTCCCGCGTCGAGAAATGGGAGGAACTCACCGGCACCTGCACGACCTCACCCGGCGCACAACGCCGGATCGGCGGCGCATCCACCGGCAGCACATTGCTCTCGTTGACCATCCTCGGGTCATACCCGAAGTGCTTTCGCGTCCGGTCGTAATTGAGAAACCCGTTGCACTCCCATTCGACGTCGTGGAGCTCCGTGTAGATATACGCTGAAATCTCCGGGTGGCGCCGCAGCTCGTTCGTAAGGAACTTGAAACTCCAGCTCGCGTCGCGGTCCCCATCCAGCGCCCCTACCCCGCCGTACTCGCTGTTTATCAGCGGAACGCCCCGGTGCTCGAAGCCCGGCACGTAATTGAAACCCGAACCCAAATACGTGCTCCGGACCACCTTTTCCACATGCTCGCGTGCCTTCTCGTAATCATTCAAGTAGAAGTGCCACGAGTTGATGTCCGTCTCCGCGTGCGCGTAGTAGTCGAGGTGGTCCCAATAGACCACGCTCATATCCTCAATCAGGCGCGTCGGGTCCAGCTCCTTGGCGAGACGCCACATCTCCAGCACCCACGCATGCGCGCCCAGGTTCTGCATCTTGCGCTGGATGTCCTCGGACGTCGCATGCGGCGGCGGCAATGACGCTTGCTCCACATTTGCCGGCGGCATCGCCGGTGCGGCGGAGGCCGATATGCCCGCCGCGCTCGTCGTCGGCTTCTTCTGCCGCTTCAACGCCCGCGCATCCGCATCCGGATCGCCCCTCGGGCTGATGAGGTCCACAAACTGCACCTGCCCGCCAAAGCCCCACGTCTCGTTAAACAGGCACCACGTAAAAATCGACGGGTGGTTGAAGTCCCGGTCGATGATGTCGCGCATCATTTCCTCAAAACGCCGCCTGCCCGTTGGCGTGTCGCCGCCCTCCCCGAAGTTTGGGAAATCCGCCATCAGCAGCATCCCGTATTTGTCCGCAAAATACAGGAGGATCGGGTCGTCGGCCTTGATGTGGATGCGCAGGAAATTGAAACCAAATTCCTGCGCCATGAGGATGTCCTGCTTAAGGCGTCCGCAATCGCCAGCCGTGTACACGCCCTCCGGGTAATAGCTCTGGTGCAGCGCCCCGCGCAGGTACCGCGGCGCCCCGTTCAGACGGAGCTCCGAGGGCTGGTCCGCCTTACCCTCTTTCGGCGCAAAGTCCACGTGGCGCATCCCGAAATAGGAGCGCACAACATCCACAATCTCGCCGCCCACGCGCAAACGGTAGACGACGTCGTACAGGTAAGGCTCATTCGGGTTCCACCAAAACACATCGCAAATCTGCACCTGTGCGGTTCCCTCGCCCCCCCGGACCTCCACCACTGCACGCTGCACCGGCCCCTCGGGCGGCTGTATCTCAATCTCCACCTCCCCGGCCTCAACGCCAGGGCACCGGAAGAAAAACGACTGCACGTTCTGGTCCAGCGTGGACCACGTCCGAAAACTCCCGATGTGTTGCGCGGACCTGGGCTCGATGAACACCGTTTGCCAAATGCCGCTGACCGTCGTATACCAGCGCCACTGCTTGCCCACTGGTTGCTCGTGGTTGTCCATCGGGTCCTCGACCCGCACCACAAGGTCCCCCCGCAACCGCCCGTCCGGACCCGGCTGCAACGCCTCCGTCAGGTCAAACTCGAACGGCGCATACCCGCCCTCATGGTGGCCCAGATGCACACCGTTGCACCAGACGTCCGTGAAGAAGTCAGCGGCGCCAATCGTCAGGATCGCCCGCTTGCCCTTCCAGTGCCCATTGTCGGGAATCACCACCTCGCGGCGGTACCACCCGACCTCGTACCGCCGAGCCGAGCGGTGGTTGCTGTGGTCCACGCCAAGCGGATTCCGGAATACCCGCATCGCAAAGTAATTCTGGTTTCCCGCGGCGTCGCCCTCGCCCCACGCCGCCAGCGACTCCCAGCAGTACGGCACGATGATCTGCTGCTGCCACGGCGCGGCCTCCGGGCGGAACCATTCCTCCGCGTAGCCCTGGTCTCCCCGGTCGAACCGGAACAGCCAGGGCCCGTTCAAGTTAAGCCAGTCGATCCCCTCGATGCGGCCACGCTGACGGTCAGGCCTCGGGTATTCAGGCCGTGGATACAAATAGCGCGTGGGTAAGGCCATTAGGATTCGTCATGTGTTCTGTAAAGGACCCGGCTTCTACGGTTGCCCGCTCCCAAACCGCGCGCGCTCCCGCTTGAGCTGGTCCGCGAGCGGTTGGTAAAGCACCCTGTCCCCGTTTGGTTGCGGGTAATCCCACAGCCCATTGTAGCAATGCCGGTCGTTGTCCCACCCCGGGTGGTTTATGACCGGATAAAGGCAGATCCCGAGCACCGGGACGCCCGAGCGTTGCGCCGCTTCCACCTCGTTGCACACGTAGGCCAGCCACTCCGGACGCGCCTCGTTTTCGATGCCCGTTTCCGTGATCACGAGCGGCCTGCGATAACGCTCATAGGCCCGCGCCAAGAGCTGCCGCAGCGGCCAGTAGAGCGGGTGCGTCCGGTGCAGGCTTCGCCCTTCCTGCCCGTATATCCACTGGTTGTTGGAGTAATAATTAACGCCCATCACATCGAGGTACCGCTCCTCGCCACCAATCTGCGGCCACACGCGCCCCACAAGCATATCCCACGCCTCGAACTGCGCCATGTCGTACTGGCGCGCCGGCTCCAGATCCTCAGGGCGCGCAGGGTCCGCGACGATGTGGTTTATCGGATCCACCACAATGAACCGGGCCCCGGGCAACACCTCCAACACCGCGTCACTCGCCGCCAGCGCGCTTGCCACGAGTTGCACCTTCAACTCCATACCCCGGGCGTGGGCGAACGGCTGCATGTAAGCGCGGTCTCCCGCCGCCCACGCCAGAAACGAGATCTCGTTGATCGGGCAGATCCAGGGCTCCTGCACGTCCTGCGACCGCAGCAGCTCCGCAAACGCACGGGCGAAGCGCGTGAAGCGGCTCCGGAATTCCGGCCGAAATACGTCGAGGTCCTCCGGCCAGCCAAAGTGCAGGAGATCCCACGCGATGAGGATACCGCATGCGCGCGCCGCTTCGAGGAACGCCAGCACGGAGGACCAGTCGTAGAGCCCCGGCTCCCGCTCAATCACGTGCCAACGCAGCCCCTCCCGCGCCACGCGAATGCCCTGATCCACCAGACGCTCGTAGTCCCGCCTCAGCCAGCGGTCGTGCTCGGTCGATGCCACAAGGTCGAGCCGCCGACCCGACCGCAACCGGTGCGTCGAGCACTCAAAGCCTCCCCAAAAGAAGCTTGGAAACGAGATTTCCCGGTCCCGCGTCAGCATACGCTCGTTCCGCGGGTCCCCTGCCACTTGCGCAAGCACTTCCATGTCTCTGCCAGGATTCCCGCCTCGTCACTTTTGGACAGCCGCAGGCTTTCGGGCACCATTGCCCTCCAGACCACTGGCCCCGAGTGACACCACGGAAGACATGCTCCGATGCTGAAGATTAACGGCCTCCTCGCGCTTCAAGCCCGCCAGGTGCGAAAACACCGTCAGCGCCTGCCCCACGATCTGGTCCATGTTGTAATACCGGTAAGTCGCCAGCCGCCCGACGAAATGCACACCCGGCGTCGCATCCGCCAAAGCCTTGTACTTCTTGTACAGTTCGGCATTTTCCGGTCTTGGTATTGGGTAATAAGGATCACCCTCCGCCATCGAGTACTCGTATACGATACTTGTCCTGCTGTTGCGCTGTCCCGTCAGGTGCTTGAACTCCGTCACCCGCGTGTACAGGTGGTCATTTGGGTAATTGATGACCGCAACAGGCTGGAGCCACTCCTGGTCCAAGGTCTCATGCCTGAAGTCCAGACACCGGTAGGGAAGCCTGCCGAACCGGAAATCAAAGAACGCGTCCACCGGCCCCGTGTACACCATTTCCCGGAAACTGATTTGCCCCAAAACTTCCCGGTAATCCGTGTTCAGAAGGATCTTGATGTTCGGGTGGTCGAGCATGTTTGCGAACATCCGCGTGAACCCGTATCGCGGCATCGCCTGATACGCATCCGTGAAATACCGGTCGTCCCGGTTCGTCCGCGTCGGCACCCGCGACGTCACCTGGGCGTCCAGCTCCGACGGGTCCAAGCCCCACTGCTTCCGCGTATACCCGCGGAAAAACTTTTCGTACAGCTCCCGCCCCACCTTTGAGACCACGACGTCCTCGGACGTCTTCAGCGTCTCGACCTTCTCCGCCCGCGACGCCAGGAAGTCGCCCATCTGCAGGGACGTCAGGTTCAGCCCGTACAGCGTGTTGATCGTATCCAGGTTGATCGGGATCGGGACGAGTTGACCGTCCACGTGCGCGCGCACGCGGTGCTGGTAATCCCGCCACTCCGTGAACCGCGACAAGTATTCAAAAATCTCTCGCGAGGCCGTGTGGAAAATATGCGGCCCATATTTGTGGATAAGGATTCCCGAATCGTCGTAACAGTCGTACGCGTTCCCGCCAATGTGCGGCCGCCGGTCCAGAATCAGCACCCGCTTCCCCAGCCCGCGCGCAAGGCGTTCCGCGAGCACGCTCCCCGCATAACCCGCGCCCACTATGAGGTAATCAAACATATTTGCGCCTCGGGAAAAGGTTGGAGTCTCCCTGCGGCATCATCCCCACCACAGGATCGGCCTCGGCTGTCACGACCTCGCGCACCGGCTTCAGGCGGAACACGCGGTCCACATGCACCTCCAGTTGCGCCACGATCGCGTCCCACGTGTTCTCGCGCGCCATCTGCTGCCCCTTGCGCACCGCCGACCAGTCCGGGCTGACCGCCTGCGCGCGGCACAAGTCCACGAAGTCTTCCGCTCCTCGGGCCACTTTCACGACCCCGGAAAAATTCGAGACCACGTCCGGCACCGCCGTCGAGACGATGGGCCTGCCCGTCGCCATGTACTCCAGCGCCTTCGTCGGGTTGATGTACTCCGTCGCCGCATTCAGCGCGAACGGCATCAGGCACACGTCAAACGCCTTGCAGTAGGCCGGGAGGTCCGCGTAGTCCCGCTTGCCCAGCCAGTGCAGGTTCTTCCGGCGCGGCAAATCCGCCTCCTCCACCTTTATGCGCGGGCCGATGATCACCACGCTCCAGTACGGGTTGGCGTCCGCCAGCGAAGCGATCAGCCCGTAGTCCAGGCGCTCGTCCACGACCCCGAAGTAGCCCAGCACCGGCTTGTGCAGGAAATTCACCTCGTCCGGAACATAAGTGCGCGCGTGCATCGCTTTCTCGAAGTGGTCCACCTCGACGCCACACCCGTAAAAATGGCAGTTCGGGTTCACCAGCTTCTTGCTATGGTAAAGCTTGCGACCGCCGGTGAATACGACGTCCGCCAACAGCAGCAGCTCGCGCTCACGCTCCAGTATCTCCTTCGGCGAATGCTTGAACTGCGAAAGCTCGTCCATGCAGTCATACACCACCGCCTGCTCGTCCATGTAGCCGATAAACGCCGGCGCCGCCATCGGATCGTAGAACCACTGCACCGGCCGGTCGAACTGCCCCGAGAGCGGCCCCTTCAGCACCTCATGAACGAGCTCACGCCGCCTCCGGTCCACCCATTCGCCGTCCGACCACCGACTCATCGGGAACTGCATCCTGAGTACCGTCAGGTTCGGCTGCGTGGTCTCGATCAGACGCGATTCCGGTTCCCTCAGTTTCTCGGAGGGCGGCGCCACCTCCACAAACAAGGTCCTATGCCTGCGACTAAGTCGCGACAGGAACTGCTGGGGTCGTTGCCACACCCAATCCCAGGAAAGATGGCTGTGCGCGATAATCGGGTAGGAAAGCGCGGCGCTTCGCGGCATTTTGTGCTTCATGTTGCGTATTGGCTCTATTGATACAGGAGGTTTCGATATTGCTCGGGGTGGCTGAGCAGGCGCCCGAGGTATAGCCATGCCTGTGCCAGATCATCGAGGCCCTTGACCATGCGGGTTTGGCGCCGGTTCCCGTCGGCCTTTACACGTTTTTGCACGCCCTAGGAAAGTCCCCTATTGCATCGTGCACCGCGCCCGTTTTTACGCCACCCGCCGCCATAACGACCTGAATGCCGGAACGCGTGCGCAAAACGCCCAACAGCCCCGGCTGCGGAAAACTCCAGCCGCATTCAGGAAACGACAACCGCGGCCTCTCCGAAGTCCTGCACTCCCCGAAAAGGGGTGCCCCTGGGGCAGCCCACGCTCCTGCAATCCTCCCCCGCGCAAACTGAAAAGGACAGGCATGGCCGAAGCTTCTTTTTCGGGATGGACTTCATGCCTGAAAACGACGCCCCTGCCGAACGACGCGCAAAAGTTCACGGGCGCTTCCGGCACCTGCGCGTTGCCCTCGTCATCGTCGGCGTTGCGCTCCTCGTGCCCTCGGTCGTCGCCATCCCCATCTGGGGCATTCAGGGGTTACCCCTCTATATAAAGGGCATCCTCCTGGGCCTCTTTCTCATTCTCGCCGGCTACAGCATGAAAAAAGAACAAGGCCCCCCGCGCGGAGACCCGACCGCCGCGCAGCACGACACCCCCCAGCCGTAGAGCGGTTGTTTAGGTTGTCGCGCAAAGCGGCCTGGCTTGCCCGTCCGCCCCGACCTGAGGATGGGGCGCCCATACTGCCAAGGGCCGCAGTTCCGAGCCGTACAGCCGAACGAAACGGCCCAAGCCGTGCGCGATGCCGCCCCCGCCCAGACGGAAGCCCGCCTCCTCCGGGATTGCCTCGAAGCCGCCAGCCCCGCTAGCCTCCCCTCACCCGCAGGCGATGCCTTGCGGGACCGATGGCTCTCGAAATCGAACGCAAATTTCTCGTCTCCGGCGACGCCTGGCGCGGCCTCGTCGCTGGCGTGCCGTTCCGACAAGGCTACCTTGCCGACCAGAACGGCTGCACCGTGCGCGTGCGCATTGAAGGCCCCCGCGCCGTCCTTACCGTGAAAGGCCGCAACACCGGCATGACGCGCCGCGAACACGAGTTCGAGATCCCGCAAACAGAAGCCGCCGAACTCCTCGACCATTACTGCCCCAAACCCCTGGTCGAAAAGGTCCGCTACACCATCCCCTACGGCGGCTTCGTCTGGGAAGTGGACGAGTTTCTTGGCGACAACGAGGGCCTCGTCGTGGCCGAAATCGAACTCGAAAGCGAGGACCAGACCTTTGACATTCCCGCCTGGTGCTCCCGCGAGGTAACGGGCGACCCCAAATACTACAACACCTCCCTCGCCCGCCACCCCTACGCCCTCTGGCCGCGCAACGAGCGCCTGTAACCCCCCGGGCCCGCGTTTTCCCTGCCCCCCGGTTCTCAGGATTCCCTTGCGGAGTGGTGGGCTCCTTCCTAGCATCGCACGGCAAGATACATTGCGGCCGCATAAGCCGGATTCCCGCACTTCCCGTCAGCACCCACCCCTCATGCTCGCCACCGTTTTCTCCGGCGCCCTTCTTGGCATCCAGGCCCTCCCCGTGCAGGTGGAAGTGAATACCGGGGAAGCCGGCGAACCCCGCCTCGTGCTCGTCGGCCTGCCCGACGCCGCCGTCAAAGAGTCCCAAGACCGCGTATACTCCGCCCTCGCCAATTCCGGCTTCCGCTCCCCCCAAACCCGCACGACCGTAAACCTCGCCCCCGGCGACCTGCGCAAAGAAGGCTCACTCTACGACCTTCCCATCGCCCTCGGCCTCCTCATTGCCAGCGGCCAGATTTCAACCGACACCATCGACCGCTACCTCGTCGCCGGCGAACTCTCCCTCTCCGGAGCCACCCGCCCCGTAAAAGGCGCCCTCGCCCTCGCACTCCTAGGGCCAATCGACATATGGGTTACAGCCACAGGAGGGCGGAGGCGAGGTA
>CAZQIE010000112.1:0-9073 GCA_964593675.1 uncultured Opitutales bacterium | reverse complement strand
GCTTCAAACAGCTCGGTCACAATCTGTACAGTCTAAAATGTCGATTGGCCCTAACTGGACAACCGGGTGACGGGCTCAGGGAATCCCCAGCCCGCCAGCCCGGTCCAGGCGCGGTCTAACGCGCGGCCACAGTTTTCCCCGCCTTCTCCCCGTGCCACAGCCGGACAATCGGCCCGAGGTGTTCGCGGATCAACCAGAGGCCGCAGGCAATATACGCTGCCGGATAGAGGAGCCTGAATGCCGCGCTGTCCACGCCCGACCACCCGTCCAGCGCACTCATCGCAAAGGCCGTTGCCGCATGCAGCACCACGCACGGGAACAGCGAGCCCGTACGCAGCCGCAGGCCCGCGAGCATCACACCGAACCCATAAGTCTGCCAGACCCCCACCGGCGTGGCACCATCGTACATGAGCATCAACGCCTGCGCTCCCACATAGATAGCTGAAGAGACCAGCACGTTCACAAGCGGCCCCCGTGACCGCAGCCAGTCCATCACAACACCCCGCACCGCCGCCTCCTGCACCAGCGCCGTCAACAGGCACAGCAGCAGCAGGGGAAAGACACCGCGCAACGGCACCTCCAGCGGCCCCAGGTACGGCAGCACGGTCAGCGTCGCCAGCCAGGCCACTGGCGGCATGCTCCAACGCGACCAAGGCATCAGCCCATAACGTTCCCGTGGGCCACGCCACGTCATGTATACCACCACGCAGGTCAGCGTGAGGGCCTCAACCCCCAGCGACAGCGCGTGGCCCTCCAGACCCAGCGCCGGAGCCACGTTCAGCAGGAACACGCGGTGCAGGATGAGCAGCCCCACCGTCAGTGCGAAAGCAATCAGGATGTCCATGGTCCCGCCACTGAAGCGCCGCACCCTCCCCTTTCAACTCGCCCACCACGGAACAGGCCCACGCTTACCCGCCAAACCTCCCATTTTCCCGTTCCTGCACGCTTGACAGCCCGCACCCGAACCGCTTTCTTCGTTGCCTTTCCCTCCGGTCTCCGGCGGGAATCCCGCTTTCTCTTTGCCGAGGTGGCGGAATTGGCAGACGCGCTGGATTCAGGTTCCAGTGCCTTTACGGGCGTATGGGTTCGACTCCCTTCCTCGGCACCATTTGGGGCGCTTACTCCGGTAAGCGCCCTTTTTGTTTTCACCCCACCCCTATACCCCAGGTTTCAGCAGAGGCTTGACCCCTGAGTAGGGCTGGCCCACCTTATCGCCCTTATGGCCGGCGAAACCTCTTCGTCTTCAGTTCCCTCAATGGACACCCTGGTCGCGCTCTGCAAGCGGCGCGGCTTTATCTTCCCCTCCTCTGAAATTTACGGAGGCATCAACGGGTTCTTCGATTACGGCCCCCTCGGGGTCGAGATGCGCCGGAACATCAAGGACGCCTGGTGGCGCGACATGGTCCATCGCCGTGATGACATGGTGGGCCTCGACTGCTCCATCATCATGCACCCCAACGTCTGGAAAGCCTCCGGCCACGTTGAAGGCTTCTCCGACCCCATGGTGGACTGCAAAGAGTCCAAGATGCGCTACCGCGCCGACCAGCTCTTTTTCGCGCCCGTGGTCGTTGCCGGCGAAACCATCGGCTACGTCTCCGTCCTCGAAGACGCCGGCATGCAGGCCGAAGCCGAGAAAGCCGCCCACGAGCTCAAGCGCAAACTCGCCAAGCAAGGCGAACTCGCGCCCATTGTGCTGAAGGACTACACGGAGGCCAAGCCCGACGAATACGCGCTCATCCCCTCCCCTGCCACCGGCAAGCCCGGCTCCCTCACGCCCCCGCGCGACTTCAACCTGATGTTCCAGACCTACGTCGGCGCCCTGCGCGACGAGTCTGCCGTCGCCTACCTGCGCCCCGAAACCGCACAGGGCATCTTCGCCGACTTCAAGAACGTCGTCGACACCAGCCGCGTCAAGGTCCCCTTCGGCATCGCCCAAATCGGCAAAGCCTTCCGCAACGAAATCACCCCCCGCAATTTCATCTTCCGCTCCCGCGAGTTCGAGCAGATGGAGATCGAGTTCTTCATCTCCCCGACCGACGACTGGGCGAAGTGGCACCGCGACTGGATCGACACGCGCAAGGCGTGGTTCACGAGCATTGGCATCCCCGCCGACATGCTCAGCGAATACAACCACCCCAAGGAGAAGCTCGCGTTCTACTCCAAGGCCACCACGGACATCATGTTCCGTTACCCGCACGGGGTGCAGGAACTCGAAGGCATCGCCGCCCGCGGCGACTACGACCTCACCCAGCACGCCAAGTTCAGCGGCAAGAACCTCGAGTACTTTGACGAAGTCAAAAAGGAGCGCTACGTCGCCCACGTCATCGAGCCCTCCGTCGGCGTCGACCGCACGTTCCTCGCCTGCCTCACCGCAGCCTACATGGAGGACGAGGTTGAAGGCGAAAAGCGCGTCGTCCTGCGCCTGCACCCGCGCATCGCGCCCATCAAGTGCGCCGTGCTCCCGCTCGTGAAGAACAAGCCCGAGCTCGTTGACCGCGCCCAAAAGCTCTACCGCAAACTCCAGCGCCGCTGGAACGTCTTCTTCGACACCGGTGGCGCCATCGGCCGCCGCTACCGCCGCATGGACGAAATCGGCACGCCCTACTGCGTCACCGTCGACTTCGACACCATCGAGAAGGACGGCACCGTCACCCTGCGAGACCGCGACACCACGAAACAAGTGCGCCTCAGCGAGGACGAAGCCATCGCCGCAATGGCCGAAAAGATCGAAGCGTAACGCCCGTTCACCCGCGGCCACGCGCCGCGCCCCAAAAACGCCTTCCCACCCGGGGAGGCGTTTTTTTTGACCACGCCCCCCGCCTCAACTTCAAGCCTGACCCGCAACGTCATAATCGGCCATACCGCCCAATCCCGCTTGACTCATCACACGGCGTGGCGGAAACTGCGCGGCAAGAGGAAAAGACCTATGGCCGGAGTCGGAAAGCTGATCAAACAAGCGCAGAAAATGCAGAAGCAGATGGAGGCCATCCAGGCCGATCTGGCGAACCGCGAAATCGTGGTCACCAGCGGCGGCGGCGCCATCACGCTCAAGATCAACGGCCAAGGCCAGTTCCAGAGCGTCGTCTTTGATCCTGAGTTCCTGAAGGAAGACAAGGCGCTCATCGAGGAAACCCTCCTCGCCGCGCTCAAAGAGGCCACCACGAAGGCCCGCGCTGCCAACGAGGAAGAGATGGGCAAGGTGACGTCCGGCTTCAGCTTCCCCGGCGTTTTCTAGCCGCCTGCGCGCCCACACTTGGCCGCAGCACCCTCCCTTTTGCGCCCGCGTCCGCACCGGGCACTAACCGCGCCCGCGCAGCCTCCCCGTGCCTGAAGCTTTCGACAACGTCCAGAAGCTCCTCAAGCAACTCCCCGGGCTCGGGTTCCGCTCAGCCGAACGCATCGCCCTGCACCTGCTCATTGAGCGGCCCGAAAAGCTGGAGCCCCTGATCAACGCCCTGCGCGAAGCCGCACGCGTCCTGCGCCGCTGCAACGTTTGCGGCAACCTCAGCGAGAATGAGACCTGCCCGATCTGCGCGGACCCCGGCCGCCGCCGCTCGCTCGTCTGCGTCATCGAGCAAGTCCCCGACCTCATGTCCTTCGAGCGCTCCGGTGCCTACCGCGGCGTCTATCACGTCCTCCACGGCAAGCTTTCTCCCATCAAGGGCATTGGCCCGGAGAACCTGAACCTCGAAGCCCTCCGTTCACGCGTGACCGCGGGCGAGGTCGAGGAACTCATTCTCGCCCTGTCCAACGATATTGAAGGCGAGGCCACCTGTCATTACGTGCAGGAAACCATCCTCGCAGGCACCGCCGTCCGCGTCTCGCGCATCGGCTTCGGCCTGCCCAGCGGCAGCGGCATCACCTATGCCGACCCCGCCACCCTGAAGAACGCGCTCGAAGGGCGCAGGGAGTACCAGTAGCCACATCCTCGGTCTTCCCACGGCTCCAACGCAATCGGCCCACGCCGTGCGCCCATCACCCGCACCTCAGCGTAGCGGCAGATCAAGCCCGTGCAGCTCAAGAGAATCGGCCCACGCCGTGCGCCCATCACCCGCACCTCAGCGAAGCGCCAGATCAAGCCCGTGCAGCTCAAGAGAATCGGCCCACGCCGTGCGTGGATAAAACTGCGCTCTACAGCGCTTCTCCTTTAAATTGTCGCGTGCGCCGATGCTACGGCGAGCGTGGACGCCCCATCTCTCGCGTCGGCGCGGAGGGAAAAGCCAAGCCGCTTTGTGCGACGACCTGAAGGAGAACACTCTAACTCACGTATTTCTGGACGATCGGGATCCGGCGCCCCACGCCAAACGCCAGAGGCGTCAGCTTCAGCCCAGGAGCGGCCTGCTTGCGCTTGTATTCGTTCAGGTCCACCCGCCGTACCGTGTCGCGCACAAGGTGCTCCGGAAAGCCCGCCCCGATGATCTCGGCGGACGACTGCCCCTGCTCGATGTAGCGCTCCAGAATCGCGTCCAGCAGGTCATACGGCGGCAACGTATCCTGGTCCTTCTGGTTTGGACGCAGCTCGGCCGACGGCGGTTTGTCGATTGAGCTTTGCGGAATGATAATCCGGTCCCGATTGATGAACTGCGCCAGCGCGTACACCTCGGTCTTGTACAAGTCCGAAATCACCGACAAGCCGCCCGCCATGTCGCCGTACAACGTGCAATAACCAACCGCCATTTCGCTCTTGTTGCCCGTCGTCAGCAGCAGCGCCCCGATCTTGTTCGAGACCGCCATCAGCAGCAGCCCGCGTGAGCGCGCCTGCAGGTTTTCCGCCGTCAGGTCGAATTGCCCCGCATGCAGCGCCGGAAGCCCCATCTCGTGGAACACCGGCTCAAGCACCGCGCGGGCCGACTCCACCACCGCTTGGATCGCCATCGTATGATAGTGGATTCCCAGGTTCTTCGCCAACGTCGCCGCGTCGTCCTTGCTGTGCTGGCTCGAAATGTTCGATGGCAAGCTGATCCCGAAAACGTTTTCCGGCCCCAGCGCCGCTGCCGCCAGCGTGCCGACGAGCGCGGAGTCGATGCCCCCGCTCAGGCCGATCAGCGCCTTTTTGAAACCCGTCTTCACGGCGTAGTCCCGCAGCCCCAGCACGAGCGCATCGTAAACTTCCTGCATCTGCGGCCGCGTAGCCACCGGCGCGGTCGGCGCGGACGCCAGCTCCACCACTGCACGGGCCGACTGGAAGGGCGGCAACTGCGCCAGCGTCTCGCCATACGGCGACATCACCACGCTGCGGCCATCGAAAATCAGCTCGTCATTCCCGCCCACGAGGTTGCAATACACCACCGGGCATTGCAGGTGCCGCGCGGCATCCCGCAGGATCGTCTCGCGCAGCTCCCCTTTGCCCTTTTGCCACGGGCTCGCCGACAGGTTCAGGAGCAGGTCCACCTTGCCACCCGGGAAAGACTCGATCGGCACGACGTTGTAACGCGCGCGCGTCGGCAGGAAATGGCTCGTCCAGATGTCCTCACAAATTGTAAGCCCCACACGCCGCCCCCGGAACGTGACCACCACGGGGTGGCTCGCCGGCTGGAAATACCGGTCTTCATCGAACACGTCGTACGACGGCAGCAGGCACTTGCGCGCGATCTCCCTGATCTCCCCATTTTCGCACCACGCCGCGGCATTGTAGAACGGACGCCCCGGCCCGCCGTTGCGCTCCACAAACCCGATGACCGCCGGCACCGCGCCCACCGAAGCCGCGATCTGCCGCACCGCCGCTTCCACCTCGACCACAAACCGGCTCTTGTTCAGGAGGTCCCTTGGCGGATAACCGGCGACCGCCATCTCCGGAAACACCACGAGTTCGGCCCCGGATGCGCATAGCTCCTTGTACGCCTCCAGAATCAGCCGCCGGTTTCCCGACAAGTCGCCCACCGTCGTGTTAATCTGCGCCAAGCCAATCTTCATGCTGACCAAGGGATGCGAAAAAGTGCGCGCGCCCGGCGCGGCCCACGCCGCGGTTTTTGGATTTGCCCGGACACCGTCCCCGCTCATCGTGTGCGATTCCACCGCCATGACAAGGAAATGCAGGCGTGCCCCGGCGCAACCACGCCCACCCCTGCACCCCGCACAGCCCATGCCCACGCCAGCCGCACCGTTTCCGGACCGCCTCCTCCTCGCCTCCGCCTCCCCACGCCGACGCGAACTCCTCACCCGCATGGGCCTGCGCTTTGACGTCGAGCCCGCGGACGTCACCGAAAAGGAACACCCCTGGGAGCCCCCGCGCGACATGGTGCTCCACAACGCCCGCATCAAGGCCGAGTTCATTTCCGCCCGCCGCCCCGACACCCTCGTCCTCGGCTCGGATACCACCGTCGCCCTCGACAATGAGGTCCTCAACAAGCCCCGTGACCTCCCCGACGCGCGCCGCATGCTCAAGCGCCTTGGCGGCCGGACCCACACCGTCTATACCGGCGTCTGCCTGCTCTGCCCTTCACGCGGCATAGACGAGTGCCACGCCGTGACGAGCCTCGTGACATTCCTGCCCCTCGATGACGACCAGATCACCCGGTATTTTCAGGTCGTCAACCCGCTCGATAAGGCCGGCGCTTACGGCATCCAGGAAGGCCGCGAGCTCATCATCGCAAAATACGAGGGCTCGCTCTCGAATATCATGGGCCTGCCTGTCGAATTCCTTGAAAGCCTCCTGGATAAACTCGCCTTGCTAAAGCACCTCCGCGCCGATACCCTTCCCGGTTCCGGAAATCCGGCCCTTTAGCCAAAAGCTGACGGGCACCGTTCCCGCGACGCACCCATGCCCGCGCCCTCACCACAACAGAAATCCCGGCGCCCTGCAAAGCCGCCGGTCCGCCGCCCCTGGCCGGCCTTCGAGCTTCCCGAAGCCGACCCCAGGGAGCGTCGCCTGTCGTACGGCGCGGCCATGGCCGCAACCCTCCTCTTTCACGCTGCGCTCTTTGCCCTCGCCCCCATACTGGAGCAAGCCCGCGCACTCGTCGGGGACGCACCGGGAGCGGAAAAGCCCGCCAACCACGCGCAGCTCCGCGAAGTCGATTTTCTCCTCCAACCTAAACCGCTGGCTCCGAAACCCAAGCCGCAGGAGCTCCCCCAGTGGACCTACGTGGAAACGAATCCGGAGGCCCCCCAGGAGGCTCCCACAGATAGCCGGAACGTTTCGTCGCGAAACCAGCGCGCGGCCCAACCCAACCCCTCCGTCTCACCCGAAAATGATCGCCCGACCCTGGACGGCGACAACGACGAGGTACGGAAGATCGTGCGAGGGGACCTGCGCGAAACGCCCGTAGAGGTGCTCCCGCCGCCCGGACGCCGCACCCCGGCACCGCAGCCCAAGCCCTCCGCGCCGGAAACGCCGACCCTCCAGCAGCCCTCTCCCCAGCAACCCGCCGCCGTCCTCCAGCAACCCGCGCCAGCGCCGGAGCCCTCTTCCGCGCCGCCGCCCCCCGCGCCCCAGAAAGCCGAGGAAGCCCTCCTGAACCGCACGCCCCTCGCGGACCTCGGCACCCTCAGCCGGCCGGAATCCAAGCCCACCCGTGAAGGCTTGGAAAAGGGCCTCGAAGACGCACCCACCCACGGCAAATCCCCCTCCAAAGGCGAATCGAAGGACCAGCCGGATCCCCAAAAGCCCGTCAAGGACCGCACGGAAAAGCGCGAGGCCGCGCAAATGTCGCCGCTCCAGCCCACCGACAAACCCGCACAGCAGGCCGCCGCTGCGAAGCCTTCCGCCCCCACCCCGCCCTCTCCTCAACCGCAGCCCCAGCAGCAAGTCGCGCCCCTCATGCCGACCCAAGGCGCGGACACGCCGGCCCCCCGTGAGCGCAAAATGGTCACCCGCCGCGCCTCCAACGGGCCGCTCATGAAATCCCGCGGCGCAGCCTCGCGCATGGGCGCCGTCGGCGTTGACGCCAATTTCAGCGAGTTCGGAGGTTACGTCGAACGCATGCTCGAAGCCATCGAGGCCCGCTGGAACCAGCTTGGCGACCGCTACGGCATCGCCGGCGAAGTCGGCACCACCGTCCAGATCGTTTTCAAAATAAACGCAAAGGGCGAAGTCACCGACTACCTCGTCAAAAATTCCTCCGCCAGCCGCACCGGCACCCTCATCTGCCAGGACGCCATCCTCTCACGCGCCCCCTTTGGCGAATGGACGCTCGACATGATCCGCGTCCTCGGTGACGAGCAAACCGTCACCATCACCTTCCATTACCTATGACGCTCACCATCGAGCAGCTTCAGCACGACCTGCCGCTCAATGAGCGGGCTCACGTGCTCGCCGTGCACCCCTGCGGACTCGTTGCGCTCGATAAGCCTGCGGGCGTCCGCACCCACCCCAATACCCAGCACGAAGAAGGCCCCAGCCTGCTCGATGCCCTCTACGATCCGGAGCTCGAGTGCTACCACTGGGAACCGCTCCAAGGCTCCAGCATTTCCCGCCTCTATCTGCTCAACCGCCTCGACGGTCCAACCTCCGGCGTCGTGCTCTGCGCCCTCGATCCCGAGCTCGCCCAGGCCGGTCGCCGCCAATTCCTCGAAGGCAAAGTCGCCAAGCTCTATTACGCCGTCGTCTTTGGGCACCCGCGCCCGCTTCAGGGCCGCTGGACTGACTTCCTGCAGCGTATGCCCCAACACGGGCATGTCCGGGTGCAACGAGGCGGCAACGTCGAGGCCGTGACCTTGTACCGGCAGATGCGCACCGACTCCAACAAGCTCGACCTGTCCCTCCTGCAACTGCGCCCACGCACAGGCCGCACCCACCAGTTGCGCGTCCAGTGCGCCGCACGCAACCTCCCCATCGTCGGTGACCGCACTTACGGCGACTTCGAACGCAACAAAGCCATCGCCAAGGCCTCCAACCTCAAGCGCCTCTTCCTGCATTCCTCCGAGACGGAGATCTCGTTCGCATGGAAAGGCCAGACGGTGAACCTCACCGCAGCCTCGCCCCTCCCGGAATCCTTCCAGACGCTCCTTGAGCCCAACCGCGAGCTCGCCGCTCTCAGCAACAAGCTTCGCATCCGTCCAAGCCGGTTCTAGAGCACCTCTACTTTAAGATGTCGCACCTCCTTAAATCACTTTTCCGCCCGCGCCGACGCGA
>CAZQIE010000111.1:0-9229 GCA_964593675.1 uncultured Opitutales bacterium | reverse complement strand
GGCGCCTTTGCTTCCGCCGCCGCAGGCTTTGCCTTTTCGGAAGGCTTCGCCTCCGCCGACGCCGTGGGAGCGGCCTCCCGTGCCGCCTCCGCGCTGCCAAATGCGTGAGCAATAGACTCGAACGAGAACGGCAGCTTGTCGTCGAGGCCATGGCGGTTCTTCGCGTCGAAGGCCGCCGTGTGGGTCGTAAAGAGGAGTCGTTCGCGCCCACCGATTGCGCGCTTCTTGCCGCCTTCGGCTTCCGTCACCTTCGTGAAGTAGTTCACGAAAAGCAGGAGGTCGCACCATTCCTTGAGGAGTGGCGCCGTCTGCTTTGAGAGCTTCAGTTCGTAGCGGTCATAAGCGCCCGCGGCGTCCGGCTGCTCGAACTTGCGGATCGTCGAGTGCGCGACAAAAACAACGTGCATCCCGCGTCCGCGCAGGCGTTCCAGGCTTTGCAGGAAGCGCGCGAACTCTTCCGCGAGGTAGGTGTAGCCCTTGCCGTAGCCGAAGTCCTCGATGCCCTCCTTGTGACCCTTGCGGCAGATTTCCTCGGTGAGGAGTTTTTCCGCCCAGTCGGCGGTATCGATGACGAGCGTCTTATACGGGTGCTCGACGCTGGAGAGCCGGTCGACGGCGGCCGTGACGTCCGCCCAGGTGCGCGGCTGCGGGAACCGCACGACGTCGAGGTGGTTCGTGCCGCCCTCTGTGTCGAGGAAGACGGGCGCAGGGAAGCTCGCGGCGAACGAGCTTTTCCCGATGCCCTCCGGGCCATAGGTGACGACGCGCAGCGGCTTCGCCAGCTTGCCCCGAACGAGGGGCAATTCTGTAGTTGGTTTTTCCATACAGGTGTTTTGTTGGTGATGAGTCTGCCGGGGATGCCCCGGCGCAAAGTCTCGGGGTCCGGCTCCTCAGTTGGGCCGTGCGTCAACCTGGCCGAAGCGGCCCTCCAGGTAGGCGGTGATGGTCTCGGTGGCCTCGGCGATCCCGTTGCACACGGCGCAGGCGTAGCCCTGCTGTTCCAGAGCGCTCAGCCACTCGCACTGCTGCGGAGAGATGCGCCCACGCGCCGCCTTCAGCTCCAGAAAGAGCCCGTGGTGCGGGGCCACCGGGTGCGGCAGGAAAATGTCCGGGACGCCCGCCTTCATGCCCTCCGCCTTAAGAAGCGCCCCCGTGATCACGTTGCGGGCGCCGCCGTTCGGGACCGCGAACATGAGCCGCAGCGCCGGATGCTTTGCGCTCGCAAGGCGCGCCCAAAGGAACACGGCCGCCTGGATGCGATGCTCCAGTGCCCTCACGGCCGGCCTCCTTTCGCCGCCCGCGCCTGCGCACGCTGCGCCGCCTCTTCCGCGCCGACCTCATACCGGCGCACCTCGTCCATGGTGATGATGTAGGGGCGGAACCCGCGCAGCGGCTTGATCTTCTTCTGGCGGATCAGCAGCCGGACGCTTTCTTCACAGAGGCTCCAGCGCTCGGCCAGTTCGCTCACTGTGAGCGTCGCTTTCGGGGACGCATCGGGACGCTTTTCGAGCAGTTCCCGCAGTTCGCTCACCTGCGTGAGCAGTTCATTAATCTTTTCGTCGAGGGACATCGGCGTTGCCTTTTCCCTCCCTTGGAGACTTGTCCTTTTGTACCACCCCCAAGCCCCCGAAATGCAGTGACGGAAGTTACGGAAATACCGATACATCCGTCGCTTGGGATTCGCCTAAAAATCTGCAGAGTCCTGCAAAAGGGCTCCGCGATTTGTACCGGGCTCCAGGGCAATTGTACCCGGCGCAAACCCGTTTGAGCCCGCACGCTGCCGCTGCTTCTGGCGGGGAGGGGACAAAAAAAGGCCCGGAGCCGCTCCCCTGTGGAGCCACCCCGGGCCTCGTCGCAAAACCTGCGCTGTTCCCCTACTTCGTCTTCACGATGAAGACCGCCTCCCAGCCCTTGCCGTCCTCGGTCGCTTTGAACGGCTCGCCAGGGATTCCGAAAAAGTCACGCAGGCGCTTTGAGAGCCGCTTCTTGTAGGACTTGTTTTCAGGCCGCGCCGCCTTGCTCGACCAGTCGAGACAGCCGCCCTCGCGTGCGAAGGCGTAAAGAAGGCTCCACTGGCGGTCCGGCTCTTTTGTGCGGCCGTCCGCCATGCCCATCTCCGCAAACGTGCAGGATCGCCGCACCCCGCGCACCTGCACGATCACCTGATGGCTGTCCTTGAACATGAGCGCGACATCCTGCCAGCGCGCGCCCTCTGGCGTCGGGAATGTAGCTCTCGTCCGGCTCGGCCAGCGCTTCGAGACAGTCCGCCACCGCCTCGCGCCCTTCCGATGTTCCGACGATGCCGGAGTCTCGCAGGACCAGTAGCGCGTCGAGACCGAAGAGTTTCGCGCCGCGCCGTGCGAGCAGGTCGGAGGCCTCCGGCGCCACACGCCGCAACGTCGGCACGAGTACGACGAACGGCCCCAGATACTTTAGCAGCAACTCTTTCGCCTTCGCCAAAAAGTCCTCCGGTGTGCGCGAGCGCGTGAAGATGACCGGCACAACCACGCCGCCGCGCCCTCGCACCTGCGCGAGCACGTGCGCCGCGTCGAGCCCATCCACCCCTGAGATTGTCGCCTCAAGCCCGAGGCCCTGCGCGATATCGGCCAGGAGGCGCGCATCATTGACCGCGTAGCGCACAAGCTCTTCCCGCGTGAATTCCCGCCGTGCGCAATGTCCTTCGTCGCACACACCCGCATACACGCCGCCCGCGTGCGCGACGATCCGGTAGCGGCACTCGCCGCCGAGGCGCGTGCGGTCGCAGGCCACGTGCGTTGCGAGCGCGGGCTCGGGCACGAGATAGCGGGATGCCTGCGGGTAGCAGTCGCCGAGCGCCTCACGCCAGGCCGCCTCCGGGGCCGCCCCGCCGATCCCGGCCTCAAGACACTTCCAGAACGAGTTCCCGTTGCTCATCGCCATGTGCCCCGCTCGCCGATGCAAACCCGCGCCGTTCCATCCAGTCCTCGATAACGGACGCGTCTTCACGCCGCGTGAGCTGGAGCACGTTGGGCGGCTTTACCGTCACAATGCGCGGCTTCACCGCCTCGTTGAACTTCACGGCAAAGCTCGCTTTCAACACTTCGGTGCCCATCGTGAGCACACCGCCCATCCGTGAAAGGCACGGAAGGAGATCGTCTGCGGTCAGGGTTTGAAACACGGTCTCACCGCTCACGCGGCACGCGACCTTCAGTATGCGCAGCCGCACGGATTCGAGTCCCGCCACGTCGCAGCAGGTCAGCGCCCGCGCGCCGTCGAGCCGCAGCGGCTCGAGCGTGTAGCGCCGCGTGAGCGCGGGGAAGTAGCCCTCCCGCCCGAAAAGGTAGAACCCGAACGTCGTCCGGTAGAGTTCCTTTACCCGGCGGGTCTGCGAGCTGATACGCAGCTGGTCGCGCGTGCGGTCATAGACCACGATATCGCTCTTTGCCGGATAGAACGCCGCGTGCGTGAAGTCCCTGTTTTCCAGCACAGGCTGCCGGCAATAGCCTTCGCCGTGCGTGATCAGGAACCACACCTCGCGCTCCGACGGATAGACGCGGATGCGTGCGACGTCCGTGCTGTTGCGCCGCTGAAACCACGCCCCAATGTCTGTCTCCATCGACTTGAGGATCTCGGCGGAAGGCTCGCGCATGGGCAGGTCGCCCGATCCCGCGAAATACTCAAACGAGCGCACACGCCCGAGCCGCGCCTCGTCGTGGCGCATCGTCAAAAGCCCCGGCTGCGCCAGCCACACGCGCAGCGCCACTTCCGCTGCCGTGCTCTCTGCTGGCACCTGAAGGCCTGCTTCCGCTGCCGCCTCAAGCAGCGCCTCGCGCCCTTCCTCCGTCGCCATCTCGTTCACCCGAAACAGCGCCTCCACAAGCCCTGGCGCCATGTGCGGGCCCGGCAGCGCCAACAGTTCCGAGACCTTCTCGCACGCCTCTGGGGCCGTGTCCGGCGCCAGAAGGTCGTCGAGCTTCACGTGGCCCTCGAAGCACGCCGCGAAGGGCTTCAGGAAAGCATGGAGCAATTCGGGGCAGATAGCAGCCAGCACGTCCGGCTGGCAAAAACGCCGCAGGTTCAGGGTATTCATGGGGTGAGTCTCCTTTCGCAACGACACGCCCACCACAGGGCCCACCGCAGGCGCGATCCGCGCCTCGTCCGTGTGAGGCCATGGGTAGTTCGTGCGTGCTCCTATGGTCGTCCCCGCTCCGCCCGAATCAAGTTAAAATACTGAACACATGCGCACGCCTCAGGTGGATCAACGTGCTAACGGCGACGGGTGAGGCAGGCGAAGACCCTTTTTTCGACGCGCGCCCACAAACGGCACGCCCACGAAGAGGGGAGTTGAGCTTGCCTTTCTCTGCGCCTCGAATAGGGTTGAAACAACCTTTCTGACCATGCCCAACCAGCTCGCAAAATCCAAGCGCCGACAGAGTCTCGCAGAACACGAGGCAGTCTTGGCCGCGCTCGCGGAGGTTGCGCAAGCCCAAGGTACAACCCTGATGGCGCTTCTGCGCAAAGCCACGCGGGAGCTTATCAGAAAAAAGGTGAAAGGCCCGGGCACCGATGCCGAGCGTGTCCGAAAAGCCGTGCTTGCGAAAGCTCCGCAGATGCCAACGCGCTTCCGGTCGGCTGCGGAAGTGGCGCGTTTCAAGCGTGCCCAGCGTGAGTTTGACCAGGTGCTGCTCGACTTGGGGCTGATGAGCCCTCAGGCCCTTCAGGACCTTAATTCCATAGCAGCATCGCGCAGCTCCATCCGCGTCCTAGACTTTGACCAAGCCCATGCGCCCAAAGCTATCTGACGCAGAACCGCGCCCGCCGATCGACTTCGCGCCCGTACTGGCGACGCCCGACCCCATTCTTCTTGTTGGCGGGCAGGCTGTGAACCTGTGGGCTCTCTATTACGCGGAACGCACGGCAGACCTGGCCCCATTTGTCTCACGTGACGCTGACGTTCTCGGTGACCGTGAAACCCTGAAGGCATTGAGCCGTGCGGCTGGTGCCCCGCCGCAGTTTTTTCCGCTAAAGCCGCCAACTAATGAGGTTGGCGTTGTCGTCGCAACGGATGCAAAGGGTACGCCGTTGCTCATTGAAGTGCTTCGCCACGTCCACGGCGTCACCAATGAAGAGCTACGCGCTCCAGTGTATACGGTCGCCGTTGGAACAACCCGGGTTCTATTGCCGAGTCCCATCGCCCTGTTGCAGGCAAAGATTGCTAACGTCGCAGATATCCCCGCCTCAGGACGTCAGGACGACCGTCACGTCAGGATACTGGCGCGGCTGATTCCCGCCTATTTGCAGGACCTTCAAAAGGTGGCTCTGGAGGGGCGTGTTGCCGAGCGCAGCTTGATCGACCTGCTTGAGCGACTTCGCGCCGTCATCACGACGCCAAAGGCGAAGAAAGTCCTTCGCGCTCTGAACATTGAGCGCACCGCTTTTTTTGCCGGAATGGGTCACGATAGACTCACCAAAGTACGGGCATTCCTTGAGAAACGCCTAACCCGTAGCTGACTCGTAAAGCTCGTGCGGTTTCTCCGGAACGGGTGCGGCAACGCCGGGGCCAGCCCAGAAAGACACCGTTAACGGCGGTGCATAACCGTTAGGCCGCCGCGCCTGCTCCTCCCGGCCGAATCTCAAAATACCGCTCGGCGGCCTCCTTTGTGGCGACGCCCAGGTAGTGATCCCAGAGCACGTTCTGGTCGCGGTGGCTGACGAGGAGCGCGGTGCGACCGGGGTCGCGGTGCAGCGCCACATGGTAGCTCACGAACGAGTGCCGGAGCGCGTTCTTTGGTGGGCAACGCAACTGCAGGGCGGGATTGCGCTTCACGTCGGCCTTTGTCACGAGCAGGCCTGCGCGGCGCAGCGCGGCCTCGCGCCGGAACGCCACTTGGCGCGGCCCGAGCGAGAACGCGCTCTTTGGCGTGCGCTCAAGCCAGGCCCACAGGTTGTCCGGCAGGCCCTCGATGTAGTGGCGGCGCCCCTTCTTTGTCTTCGATGCGGGCGTGAGGATCGCGCGGTTCTTGAAGTCCAGTTCCTCGAAGGACAGGCGGGCGACTGCGGACGCGCGCATCCCGGCGAACGCCCCAAGCGCGAGCAGCCCGCATATCTCGGGGTCCACGGTCTCGTTCGCACGGAAGAGCGCCTCGACTTCCGGCACCGTCAGGATGCCCGGTTCCGCGAGCACGACCTTTGGCGCGGGCACCGCGGCCACCGGGTTTGCGCGAGCCCAGCCCTGCTTGACGAACCACTTGAAGGCCGACGCCAGATACCCGCGCATGTGCCGCCGCGTCAGCGCCTGGAAGGGCAGCCCCTGAAGGAAGCCCGCGATATCGTCCGCCGTCACCTCGCCGATGAGCCGCTCGCCATACCCTGCCGCGAACCGCCCCAGCGCCGTCTCCACGTGTTTGCGATACTCCGCCGTGCTCCCGCCCGCCCGCAGGTTTTCCAGAAACTTCGCGCAGCCCTGCGCCACCGTCTTTGCCGCCTGCTGCGCCGGATGGTGCGCGAGCCAAAACTCCGCCAGCTCCATCGGGTCCACATGCGGCAGGCGCTCGTCCACCTCCTGCCACCGCCGCATCCGCGCCTTGTCGAACTTGAACACCTCTTCTCCGTGGTGCGCGATCTCCCGCGAAAACTCCCGGATGAACTTGTCGCGTTCCTTCTCGGTCGCAAAAAACCGCGCCCGCATCTTCCGATGCACCCACCACCGCGCCTCCCACGGACACCGCCGCCCCTCCCGATAATGCGCCTTCACCTCCATGCCACCCAGTTAAGGCAAGAGTTCAGGTCCGGGCAAGGCAGGCTTCTCGCGCGGGGTCGCAAAAGTCCATCGGGCCCGGCCTCGGGGCTCTCGCGCCATAGGGAAGCATCTCGAACTTAAAACAAGCATGAGCGTTATTTTACGAAACCCGCGAATCGTAAAATAAGGAGCCGGTTGGGGGGGGGGAACCGGAGGGGGCCACATGCCCGCCGCGGGGCGCTTCACTCCGGTGGGCGGATCGCGAAATACCGTTCGGCGGCGTCGCGGGTGGCGATGCCGAGGTAGTGGCGGAAGAGAACTTCCTGGTTGCGGTGGCCGACGAGGAGCGCCGTGCGACCGGGGTCGCGGTGCAGGGCGACGTGGTAGGTGACGAAGGAATGGCGCAGGGCGTTTTTCGGCGGCGCCTTTGGTTGCCAGGACACGGGGGGCTGGCCCTTCGCCGTGCGCTTCCGGTTCTCGTAGTCGATGTCGTCCTGTTCGATGAGAAGGCCTGCGCGCTTGTAGGCCTCGCTGCGCCGGTGCAGGAAGTGGCGCGGGGTCATGGAGAACGCCTCGCGCGGCGCACGCTTCAGCCAGGCCCAGAGCACATCCGGCAGGCCCTCGATCCACTGGCGCCGGCGCTTCTTGGTCTTTTCGGCAGGCGTCAGGATGCCGCGCTGGGTGAAGTCGATTTCCTCGAAAGCCACGCGCGAGATCGCGGAGGTGCGCATCCCGGCGAAGGCGCCGAGCGCCAGCAGGGCGCAGACCTCCGGGTCCACGGCGGCGTTCACGGCGAACAGGTGCGCCATTTCGTCGACCGGCAGGATGCCGGGTTCCGGCACGACAACCTGCGGCGGCCGTATGCGCTTTACCGGGTTGTCGGCGGCCCAGCCTTGCTCCTGCCACCACGAGAACGCGCCCGTCAGCGTCATGCGGTAGTGGCGCTTCGTCACAGGCGAGAACGGCTTTGAGAAGATGTAGTCGCTGATCTCTCCGGTCTGGAAGTCGTGGACCGGCCGGTCGCCAAACTGCGCCCGAAAGTCTTCCAGCGTAGCCTCAACGTGCTTGCGGTAGCCGGGCGTGCGCCCCACGCCCGCCAGCATCGCAAGGTAGGCGGCGGCCGCCTCGCCGAGCCGCTTCTCGCGCAGCCTGGGCCGGTGGGAGGCGAGCCAGAACCGCATCACTTCCACCGGGTCCGCGTCGGGCGCGAGCTTCGAGGCCTCCTCCCACCGCCGCATCTGCCCCGAGTCAAACCGCAGGACCTCCTCACCCTGCCGCCGCACCGTCTTTGTGAACTGCGCGATGAACGCCTCGCGCTCTTCCTCGGTGGCAAAGAACCGGCACTTCAGCTTCCGGTCCACATACCACCGCGCCTCGTATTTCCTCACCTTCTCCGGCCGGTAGTGCCTGATAACCTCCATATCACGGCTAATCTACCAGAGCGAGTGGCCAATTCCATGTCTAAGTGGGTCTTTTTGGGCGTCCGGCCCGATTGCGACCGTTAGGATTTTCCTGTCAGGCGCCGGAATCCAATTAAGACACGATTGGGGCAAAATGTCTTAATTGGATGGTGTTGGCTTGAATCTACGGGTATGGGGGTGCGGCGGAACGGTCGGGGCGTAAGGCGTTGCCGATGCGCAAGTTGCTAATAAAAAAGCCCTTCCGGAGTGGAAGGGCTTTTTAAAGTGGTGGAGGTGGCGGGAGTTGAACCCGCGTCCCCTGAGTTTTCGCATACAGCGTCTCCATGCGTAGCCCCTTATTTGGATTCGGCGCCGGCCCGCGAATGGGCACGCTGACCTGCGCCTAGAGGCCGGTAAGTTACGGCGGGCACCCCGGTTTCCCGGTGCACGCTATGCCTGCAAGATACGCCCCAGTCCGTAGCAGGTGTCAGGGTGGGACGGGAGGCCGTTAATTAGGCCGCCATGGGAAGAGCGGACTCTTCGCCATTTATTAGTGGTGATGGATTTGATAACGGAGCCAACCATCATCTCCGGCATGCAGCCATATCCTACGACTCAAGGTCGAATCCGGAACACCCCCTTTGGGGAGTCCCTGAGGCTTTTGCGCCTTCAAGGAACGAAGGGGCACGATAGCATAGCGGGCTGGATATGCAAGAGCAAACCGGGCAACGTCCCGTGTGGAGGGCCAATGCCCGGATACAGCCGTCTCTGAAGCTGCCCAGGACTGGAGCCTTTCTTGTCCGCGCCAACGCGAGGATGGTGCGCCCCACGCTCGCCGCAGCTTCGGCATAAGTGGCGACAGACGCTAGATCGCAGTAAGCATTCCCGTGCACGAACTTTCTGCCCGCACTCGGCAAGGTCCAGAAAGCAACAGACCCCGATCCACTTAAGGACCGGGGTCTGTCTTATACGCTCAGCCTTTCAGCCTTCGCGCTACTAGCTGCCGGAGATCGGCGGCGGGGGCGTCGGCTCGGGCGTCGGCGTCGGCGTCGGCGTCGGCGTCGGAGCCGGAGCCGGAGTCGGAGCCGGCGGCGGCGGGGCCGGCGGGGCC
>CAZQIE010000110.1:0-9334 GCA_964593675.1 uncultured Opitutales bacterium | reverse complement strand
CCTCGCCTCCGCCCTCCTGTGGCTGTAACCCATATGTCGATTGGCCCTAGGGCGCAGGCCGAGGGGGGAGTGAGCGGCTGGACACGCGCCCGGCGCACGGCTACAAGTCACATGCACATGAGGGTAGGAACTCACAGGCTTGGGCGCATCATCATGCGGACCGCGTGGTGTGGCGTGGTCGGGGTCATCGGTGGCCTGTTCCTTCTCCTGCTTGCGAACGTCATCGTTGTTCACCTGACGGCAGGCAGGGTGCGAAACGGGGTAGGCGACGTGCCTGAAGCGCCTGTCGCCCTCGTCCTGGGGGCGGGGCCGGGATCGTGGTTCCTGAATAACCGGGTCGTCGCGGCCGCGCAGCTCTACCATACGGGCCGGGTGCGGCACCTACTGGTCTCCGGGGATAACCGGGTGCGCAATTACAATGAGCCCTTCGCCATGAAGCGCTCCTTGATCCGCCTCGGCGTGCCGGCGGACGCCATCACCTGCGACTACGCGGGAATCCGCACCCTAGACTCCGTCGCCCGCGCAAGGGCCGTCTTTGGCCAGACGCGGCTGATTATCGTTTCCCAGGAGTTCCACAACTACCGTGCGCTCTTCCTGGCCCGAGCCGCAGGGATTGACGCTTGGGCCGTAAACGCGGCTCCCCCTCCGGAAGGTCGGTTTACAACGGCGGAGCTTCGTGAAATTCCCGCACGCATGCTCGCGGTGGCCGATGTCGTGTTCGGGCGGAAACCCCGTTTCGGCGGGCCTCCCGAACCGATTCAAATCGAACCTCCGCAAAAGGCGTCCCTAAGGAAACCCGTCGGCGGACAGACCAGCCGGGTGGAACCTTCTGCAAACGCTGGCGAGAGCTGAAGCGCGTTACACCTTTACCTCGACCGGCCGCGGTTGCGGGTTGGTCTTTGCGATCAGCGCGGAGCGGGACTCCATCGCCCAGCGGTAAACATTCAGGTAGGTTTCCGCGGACTTGCTCCACGAGAAGTCCTTGAGCATAGCGTTGCGCTGGAGCTGCTTGAAATCGTTCGGGCGGTCGTAATACGTCGCGCAGGCCCAGCCGATCGTATTGAAGAGGGCGTCGGGCTTCGGATCGTAGAAGATGAACCCGGTGCCTTGCGCCTTCTTGTCCACGTAGTTTTCGACCGTATCGACGAGGCCGCCGGTCCCGCGCACGATCGGAAGCGTCCCGTAGGCCATCGAGTACATCTGGTTCAGACCGCAGGGCTCGAAGCGGCTCGGCATCAGGAAGAAATCGGAGCCGGCCTCGATCAGGTGGGAAAGCGAATTGTTGTAGCCGATAAACGTGCCCATGCGTCCCGGATGCGCCGCTGCGAGGTCCGTGAAGGCGCGCTCCAGACCGGGATCGCCTGCACCGAGGATCACCACCTGCACCTTCATTGACTTGAGGATCTTCGGGGCGATTGCGGCAAACAGGTCCAGGCCCTTTTGGTCGTAGAGCCGTGCGATGGCGCTGAAAATGGGCACATTCGGGTCCACCGTCAGTCCCATGCGCTCCTGCAAGGCCTTCTTGCAGGCCGCCTTGCCGGCGAGGTTATCCGCGCCGTACTGGGCGGGGATGAACTTGTCCTTCGACGGGTTCCACTCCTCCGTGTCGATACCATTCAACACGCCAATGAGGTCGCCCGACCGGTAGCGCAGGACGTGGTTGAGGCCACAGCCGAGTTCCGGGCCCTGGATTTCCCGCGCGTAATTCGGGCTGACGGTCGTGATCTTGGTCGCGTGGTAAAGCGCGCCCTTGATCATGTTCACCTGGCCGGAAGCTTCGAGGTTATCGGGCCGGAAAAGCTCCATCGGGAGCCCCGCAAACTCCAGGATCTCTTTCCCAAAGCATCCCTGATGTTGCAGGTTGTGAATCGTGAACACCGAGGCGGCGGAGCCAAGCTGCCGGTGCCGTTCCGTGGTATTCAGATAGACCGGGACCAGCCCCGTCGTCCAGTCGTGGCAATGGATGACGTCGGGATACCAGTCCAGTGCGTAGCAAAGCTCCAGCGCGGCGCGGCTCATGAACGCGAACCGTTCGTGGTTGTCCGCGTGACCGCCCCAAGGGCCGGAGTAAATCTCGTTCCGGTGGTAGTACTTGTTGTACTCGATGAAATAGACGCGCGCCTTCGTGCCGTCAAAAGACCCGGACCACGGGCGGCAGAATTCCTCGCGCCAGCTCCCGAGGTGGACGCTCAGCGGGTGCTCCCAGGACTGTAGCCCGAGTTTCTTCGGGTCCAGGAAGCCATAGAGCGGCGTGACCACCCGCACGTCATGGCCGAGTGCCGCCATCTCTTTGGTCAGGGAGGCCACCATGTCCGCCAGCCCACCAACTTTGGAGTAGGGGGCGACCTCGGGAGATATCATCAACAGTTTCATGGGGGTGATCTTCAGTTGCCTGACGGCGCGCAGTAAATGGACGTCGCGCGTTAAGAGCGTAGCAGGATGAGGGGGTTAAGGGGAATCCGCTTTTTCGGGCGGTGCGTGGTCTTCAGGAAAATCAAATTCGGTCGGAAACTTGAAATTCAGGACGGGGATCAGTGCCAGAAGCAGAAGGCTCGTGAGACCCAGAACGGCGTAGCCCGTGATGTCGTGCACGTTTCCGGCGATGGAGTCCGAACCATTGGCGTAGGCCCAGCCCGTCAAGAAGAGGCTCCGCATGACATTGGTGATGAAGGCGAGGATCATGGCCATCGCCACCAGCAGCACCTTCTTCCATGTGCGGTCCAAAAACACAGCCGACAGGAATGATCCGGCAAAAATACACGCTGTCAGCGAGCGCACGCCGGAGCAGGCATCCGCGACGCCGACGCTGCCTTTGGGGAGAATTAACACGTTGCCTTCCTGCTGGATAGGAAGACCCAGGAAATCAAAGATGTTGAAGACAATCGTCGTCACTTTCCCGAGGAGAAAAACTTTCACCTGGGCGTCGAACAGGAAGACCATGGGCGCCGATATGATCCACACGGCCGCGGGGAACAGGAACAGGAGGGCAAACCTCACGCGCGACGAAAGCGCGATTTCCGCCCCGAAGGCGTCCTTGCGGCACACGAGGAAGGCCAAGGATAACCAGAGTCCCGTGAACCCTGCTGTCATCAGCAATGTCCCGTGGTCGGTTACGCCCATCGTGCCGCGCAGGATGCCACCAAGCGCGAACAGCGCGAGCGACCCCAGGGCGACAATCCCCGCCAGCCCCTCCAGGAAGGACCGAGCAAACGGGGAAACAGCCGCCGTGGGCGCGATTTTGGCCTGCGGAGGCAGTACCGCCACGTTTCCTCGAGCGGCCTCAGTAGCGGCGGCTTCTTTTACTTCCCCTTTTGCTTCAGCAACTTCGGGTTCGCCGAAAAAGAGGGCCTGAATGCGGGGCCAGCGTTCGTAAAGGACGTAAACGACGAAAAACGGGACAATAAACCCGAAACTGTAATCTTCCTTGAACCGCCAGTAATAGGACTGATCCCACGAAAGGACCAGAGCGAAGCCAAGCAGAAGAAAGGCGACGTACTGAACTTCTCGGGGGAGCTTAAAAAAACGGGATTTCAAAGCGGAGGAAAGAATGGGGGGTAGGGCGAGATGCCGAGGCCTCCATGCAAGCGCCCTTTACGAAAAAATCAACACCGGTCTCTCCGCGTTTCCCCGGTCTGGCAAAGGGTCGCCGTGGGGCCTGCTTCCACGCCCCAAAGGGCATTTACTCCGGCTGGAACTTGAATGGCTGGAAGTCGCGCGCAAGCCCCGTCGCCGGGTCGAGGTCCACGATGCACCCGCACAGGCGTACGTCCTCCTCCGCGACATCGCATTTCCTCGGGATGCCGTCAAAAAACCGGGCGAGAATGGGCTGGATCTGGCGTCCCAGAACCGATGCGTAGGGTCCCGTCATGCCGGCATCGGTCAGGTAAGCCGTGCCGCGTGGCAGGATGCTCGCGTCGGCGGTGGGAATATGGGTGTGCGTACCAACCACGAGGCCGACGCGGCCGTCGAGCAACCAGCCCATCGCGACCTTTTCAGATGTCGCTTCAGCGTGGACTTCCACCATGAGAGCGTCCACCCGCCCATCGAAAGTCGGAAGCATGCGCTCGACGGCCTCAAACGGGCAGTTGGCGCTGATCTTCATATAGTTCTTCCCCAGCAGGGTGAAGATGCCCAGCCGAAACCCGTTTGCGTCGGTAACGACGAGGGACGTGCGTCCGGGGCAATTTGCAGGGAGGTTCGCGGGCCGGCACACGCGCTCCAGTTGACCGATTTCGGCCTCAAAGTTCCGCTGGTCCCACACGTGGTCGCCCAGGGTGATGGCGTCCACGCCGGCGGCGAGCAGCTCTTCTGCGATCGCCCTTGTGCAGCCAGCGCCGGCTGCCGCGTTCTCCGCGTTGGCAACAACGAGGCTCAGGCCCAGGCGTTGGCGCAAGGCGGGAAGGTGTTGCTGGATGATCGCACGGCCGGGGCGACCGACGATGTCGCCAATAAAGAGGACTTTGGGCATTTGCGCGCAAACATAGGCTTCAGCCGTCCGCTTTAAAGCCTGATTTCGCTCGTGGTGCGGGAAACCTGCGCCACCGTCGGGGCGCAAGCCGCAACGTAACGCGAAATGGCTCTATGCGGCACGGCGCGCAGACTGGGCGCGCAGGTTCGCTGCCGCGCGCAGATGCCTCTCAAGCTCTTCAGCGCGATGGTAGCCGGTATGCATGCCAAGCACGCGGCGACGTGCCCGTTCTCCGATTTGCAGTCGGACGTCCTCGGGCGTGTTCTTCAGGATGCGGAGAACCTCGGAGGCCGCATGGGCGACGAGGATCTCGAAGCCAGGTGCAAAAAAGGATTCGAGACCGGACCAGGCGTCCGAGATCACGGGGGTGCCGCAGGCCGCCGCTTCAAAAAGCCGGAGGCTTGGGGAGTGCCCGAGTCGGACCCTGTCCGCACGCGTGAGGTTCAGCGTGAATCTTTGGGCGTTGTAGAAGCTTCGGGCATTCTGCGGCAGACTTGGAGTATGGGTGCAGTTCTCGGGCCAGCGGATGGCGTCGGGAAACATTGGGCCGGCAACGGCAAATCTCGCTTCGGGACATTGCCGCGCAACGTCGAGAACCAGGCGCTCAAGCGCATGCTGGCGGTCCGATGCATACGTGCCAAGATAGCCCAGGTCGTACAAGATTGGTACGTCTTCGGGAAAATGCGTTTCGGGATCAGCCGAGCCATACAGGGGACGTGCGCAGGGTGCTCGAAATGAGCTTTCGAGCTTCCGCAGCGCTGCCCCGCCTGAGTAGGACAGGTAGAGGTCGAGCGCCTGAATTTGATCAGGCCTCAAATACGGGCAGGTTCGTGCGTCAAGCCGAGCGAGAGTCACTGGGGTGTCCAGATCGTAAAAAGCGCGAAGCCCGTGCGCTTCCGCCAACACCCAGTCGAGCACCTCAGGGCCATCGGCCACTCCCGAGCCGACGATCACGACGTCCGCTTGACGGACGGCCTCTGTGTGGAGGTCTCTCAGTTCCTCAAGTGAATCGTACAGGGACGTCACGCAGTACGGCGGCTCCGGGAGGTCGCGATTTTGCGCTGACCAGGGCAGGTCCCGTTCGAGGAAAAGGATGGAGTGTCCACGTGAGCGGAGCCCCTTTATAAGCGTGCGGTAAGTGGTGGCGTGACCGTTGTCCCATGACGACGTCAGCGATAGCCCGATGATGGTGACATTGAGATTCCCGGTCATGCGGCGCGCTCCTTGGCGTAAGCTTTCATCTGCACCAACGTTTGCTCAAGTTGCACGGCTCGGTGCGCATACGTATGGGCGCCACGAATACGCCGGTAGGCCGCGTGCCCAATGTCTGCCGCCCGCTCGGGAGTCAGCCCGCGAAGGAGTGAAACGACCTCTGCCCCCGACGAAGCCACCAGGCACTCGACGCCGGGTTCGAGGAACTGGTTGATACCGGGCCAGGCGTCCGTAATCACACAGCCCGCTGCGCCGGCGACTTCAAAGATGCGGGTGGGCGGGGAATAGCCGTAACGCGCCATACTCTCGCGGTTGATGTTCAGGACCGCCAGCGGTGTGCTGTTAAAGGCGTTATGATCCCGCGTGAACACATGGCCTATTACCCGGAGGTTGGCCAGGGTGGGCACATTCCGGTCCCAGCCGCTTCCTCCCAGGATGAAAGCGCGTTCGGGCGCAGCCTGTGCAGCCGAAAAAAAGTATTCTTGCATACGGGCTTCGCGGTCAGGCATCCGGTTGCCCATAAAAGCAAGCGCGCAGGCAAATCGGCTATCATAAGGGACCGGGTAGTGCGTCGCAGGATCGAGTGCATTATAGACCGGAACGCACGCCTGGGCTCCATACGCAGTATAGGAACGCACAACCGCATCGCCCCCGCCGTAGGTCAATATTCCGTCGAAAAGAGGAATAAGGGTCCGAAACGGGTCTGCCGGTTTCCTTTCGAGGTGGTCCAGCGTGGCCGGGGCGTCGACATCCCAAAACAGGACGAGGGCACCGCGCTGGCGATGGGCGAGCACCGCGTTCTCAAGGAACGCATCAAGCACCCCGACACCGGAGGCCTTGATAACGACATCCGCGGTGCCGGCGTCTTTCACTGCGGCTTCGGCGGCCTGCTCCGTGGGCTGATACACCACGCTGCGCGCGTAACCTACGCGATCCAGGTCGCGGTGCCGTTGCCGGTCAAAGGCGTCTGGCTCGTAAAATGTTATTTCGTGTCCCCGCCGGTGCAGGGCGCGCAGGATTCCCCGGTAGTAGGTGGCTTCGCCGTTCCACAATGACGATACCAGGCTGGACCCAAACAAGGCGATTTTGAGCGGGCGGTTCATGTTTGAAGCCGGGACGGGAAGCCTCGGTCAGGCAGCCTTCACGAGGCAAAGGGCATGAAGTTTTGGGGCCGGCCTATCCGCTTGCGCTTTCGGCGCAGCAATTCGTTGTAGAGCGAAACATAGTTCAGGGCCATGCGCTCTGGCGCATAACCAAGGGCCCTGTTGCGTGCCTTCTGTCCAAGTTCCCGGGCGAGCCGTGGCCGCTCAATCAGCCGCTCCAGAGCCTGTGCAAGCTCGTCGTCGTCTCCCGGAGTCACATACCACGCGGCATCGCCCCAAATCTCGCGCAGACTTGGAATATCCCCGAGAACGAGGGCACAGCCGGACAAGCCAGCTTCCAGAGCCGAGAGGCCAAAAGGTTCATACCGGGCTGGCAGGGCGAAGACAGATGCGCTCGCAAGCCGGTTCGCAAACTGGGAAGGCGCCAGATGCCCGAGCGTCTTGATGCGGTGCGTGCGGCGCTCTCGTTCGTCGTCCGGATATACGGCATCGCCTGCGACTTCAACGGGCCAGCGCAGGCGGGGGGCTACCCGGTCAAGACTGTCAATGCCTTTGGCTTCATCCCACACCCGACCTGCACTTACGATGAGGGGAAACTTTTCCCGCGGGCGGAAGAGGCTGGGGCAGCGGGCGTTGTAGATAGGACCGCGAAGGTCTGATATGTCCCCGTAGTTGTCCTGAAGCGACTGAAGCATTGATGCCGAGGGCGCGGTGACGGCATCTGCGCCCGCCAGCCCGTTGCGGACGGCCTCGCGGTAACGGCCCCATTCCCCGCTGGGTGGCTGAGTTTTCCTGACAGCGTGGAACCACGAAACAACGCACGAATGGCCGACGACCAGTACAGGCGCCTGCCAGGGCAGGGCGGCATGCACGTAACCATTCAGGTGGATGACGTCGGGCTGGCACGCGACTTCGAGCCGCAAAAGCCAATCTGCCGCGGCTTCGACGTCGTCCCACGGGTCGCGCATCCATTCAAGCCGGTAGGTGCTCTCGTACAACGCTACGTTCAGCGCGCGGAGCTGGTCTCTTTGTGCCGTCGTGGCCGGTGCGCCCATCGTGGCGAGGTGCACTTCCACACCATGGGCTGCGAGCGCACGGATGAGTTCAATGCAGTACGTCCAGATCCCGCCGATCGTGTCGGCAGTCATGAGAACGCGCATGGTGGCGGGGGATTTGTTCATCAAAAGACAAGCGGTCGTATTTCAGCTCTGAAGGGGTCTGTCGTTGCGGGTGCGCAGGATGGGCGCGGTGGGCATGGGCCGGCGTTAGTCATACAGGCGCTGAACGAACGAAGTTTTACGGGGTTTGCCCGCAGGGCCGCGCAGGTCCAGCTCCGTCCTTGAGCTGCCTTGCTGGTCATGTAATTGGCGTTGCAGCCACTGCGAGAGCTCCTCAAGTCCCGTGCGGAGGGAAACGGTGGGTTCGTAGGCCAACAGGCGCCGCGCCTTGCCGATATCGGCGAAACAGTGCCGAACGTCGCCGATCCTGTAGCGGCCGGAAATGTCAGGATCGAGGTCGGGCTTGTCGAGGGCCTGCGCCATGAGCCGCGCCACTTCGAGCAGGGTATAGGAATGGCCGCTGCCCACGTTGATCACCTCGTAACCCGCTCCTGGGGCCTCGAAGGCAAGGCGGCAGGCACGCGCCACGTCATGCACGCTCACAAAATCCCGGCGTTGCCGGCCGTCTTCGAACAGGAACGGACGGCGGCCATTCAGGAGTCTTGAGGCAAAGACGGCCAATATTCCGGTGTAAGGATTGGAAAGCGCCTGCCGGGGACCGAACACATTGAAGAGCCGCAAGGCGGAAACGGAAACGCCATAGGCGCGCCCGACGGTGAGGCAGAGGCGTTCCTGGTCGTATTTGGAAAGTGCATAGACCGAGGCCGGCGCACAGGTCTTCGTCTCCGGGGTGGGGACCGGTTCAAGCAGGCCACCCAGCGCGTCTCGCATCTCCCATTCGCCCGAGCGCAGGTGCTCAGCCGTGCGTTCCGGAGGTTCGCAATGTGCCCCCGTGCGCGTGCGATACAGGCCTTCGCCGTACACACTCATGCTCGACGCCACCACGAGTCGCTCAACAGGCTTTTGGATCAGGGCCTCCAACAGGACCGCGGTCCCGAGACTGTTCACGTTCATGTAGTGGGAGATCTCATACATGCTCTGCCCGACGCCCACCGCGGCGGCCAGGTGAAACACGCCATCCACGCCCCGCAAGGCGCTGCGCAGCGCATCGGGATCACACACACTGCCTTGGAGGAACTCTGCTTCCGTGTTCAGGTAGGCGGGCCGTCCCGCGCCGCCCGCGTGCGCCTGTTCGGCAAGACTGTCCAACACACGGACCCTGTAGCCCTTCCGCAAAAGCTCGTCCGCGAGGTGCGAGCCAACAAATCCGGCGCCCCCGGTTATGAGGATGGTCTTGTGAGACATGCGGTATGGGGCCTTGCTGGTTTCGGTATTAGGCAAAGACCTGACTTTGGCGTTCGCCTTTCCTTTGCCGCCATCTCCTAGGGCCAATCGACATATGGGTTACAGCCACAGGAGGGCGGAGGCGAGGT
>CAZQIE010000109.1:0-9503 GCA_964593675.1 uncultured Opitutales bacterium | reverse complement strand
AACGGGCTGGCGTCGAGGACGCCCGGGTATTCGGCGTCGAGCTTGCGGACGAGGAGGTCCGCGGCTTGCAGGTTCTTGCGGTTCAGCTCGACCTCCAGCATTCCGAGGATGGCCTGCGGCTGCGCCTTCGGGTCGTCCGACTTTACGGCGTGGATGAGCCATTGCTCCGCCTGGGCGAAGTTTCCGAGGAGCAGGAAGAGGCGGCCGATTTCCGCGCTGTCCACCGGCGTGGCACCGCCGGGGGTCTTGCGGACGGCGGCGATGTATTTCTCAACGGCTTCGCGGGGGCGGTTGAGCTTGGCGTAAACGCGGGCGAGCTCCTTGAGGGCGAGCGTGTCGTCGGGCACGGCGCTCAGGTAAAGGAGGTAATTGCGGGCGGCGCCTTCGGGATCATTTGCCTGGGTGAAGGCTTGCGCAGCGAACGTGTAAAGGGTGCGGCGGGCGGGATCGAGCCGGGCGGCCTGTTCAAAGAAAAACCCGGCGGTGGCGGGAGCCTTGGCTGCGGCGTGGGCGAAGGCGAGCGCCTCGAGGACGGCTGGGTTGTTTGGATGTTTGCCGCTTAGCGCGTCGAGTCTGGCAATGCCGTCCTTCACCTGCCCTTTGGCGACAAGGACGTTCGCGGCGGCGATCTCCTTGGGCACCTGTTTTTCCGGAGGGAGGTTGGCGGAGTCTTCCGCGCGCCGACAGCCGGACAGGCCAACGGTGAGAGTCAGCGTTGCCAAGAGCGCGAACAGCGCCATCTTTTTTGTTCCCGAGCGTGCCATTCCTATGGTACAGTTCGCGTTTCCGGGAAAACGCTGTCAAGCCCTGATGATACGCATTTTACGAACTTTTCTTGCCGCTGTGGCCTTTTTGGCCGCTGTTTCCGCCGCTGCACGGGCCGCGGAAGTCACACCGCCGTCCTCGCCGAGACAGGCCGGGGAGAGCCCAAGCCAGGAAGCCGCGCCGACGAAGTCCCGCCCAGGTGACACGCATGTGGTGGAGTCCCCGGTTGCGCGGCCGTCAAACGAGGCTGTGCAGGAGGTGGACTCGGAACGGTCGTTTGTCCTGGAGTACCGGCTCGGGGGGTTCAATGAGGCGGAGTACCAGCCGGCGGTCGAGGCGCTGTTCAAGGCGTTTGAGGCGAAGTCGGGAAAGGCGCTGGTGCCGGGGGAAAAGGGGCGCGTGGGGCTGAAGGTTTACACAAGCAGCGGAGCGGGCATATCGACGCCGTTGCCGCTGGTGCGCGCGGTGGTGGCGGAGCTGGTGAGACGCGGTTATCAGAAGCCGAATCTGTTCATAGCCGACATGTCGCGTGCAAGGCTGAGGGAGGCGGGTTTTCTGCCGCGCATAAGCGAGGCGCAGACGGACTCGTTTGAAGGGGTGCCGGTTCTGGCGATTGAGGGCGGCCAGTATTACAGCGCGAAGTGGTTCTACGACAACCCGCTGCCTTCGCGGGACCGGCGGGTGCGGTGGAATTCACTGGGGGCGCTGCAGGACGATCAGGATGACCGCAAGAGCTTCCTGCCGGTGCCGTTGCTGATGTCGGTGGATTTCTGGATCAATATGCCGATGGTGGTGGACCACCCGGCGCTGGGCGTCTGCGGGGCTTTGGCAAACGCAACGCTGCTGAACGCGAGCAATAACGAGCGGTTTTGGACGAACCCGGCGAACGCACCGGTGGCGGCTGCGGAGATCGCGGCCATACCGGAACTGCAGCAGAGCCTGGCGTTCACGCTGATGACGCTGGAGCGGTACCAGTTCATTGGGGGGCCCCGGTTTATTTCGAATTACACGGCCTCGGAACCGCTGCTGTGGCTGAGCGCAAACCCGGTGGCGCTGGACTACCTGATGTACCAGCGGATGAACCTGGGGCGCCAACGTGCGCAATTGCCGCTCATCGAGCCCGAACCGCCTCTTTTCCAGTATGGACGGGACATGGGGCTGGGGGATTTCCTGCCGACGCGCGTGCCTCGGGTTCCCGTCCGGTAAGGCGTTGGCGCGGGGGTGCGGGTTTGTTCTGCATTGCCCTTGCAAAAGCGGCAGGGGACGGCTTAGGTAGGGTCACCATGTCGGGAGAATTTGGAGCCTACTTGCCGGTTTTGATCCAGTTGCTGCTCGCAGCCATCATGGGCGCTGCGATTTTGTTCGTGAGCGAGGTGTTTGGCCAGCGCACGAAGCCCAACGCGATCAAGGACTCTGCGTACGAGTGCGGGAACATTCCGTTCACGGGTCCGCACCCGCGGTTCTCGGTGAAGTTTTACGTTACGGCGATGCTGTTCATCCTCTTCGACATCGAAGTTGTCTTTCTCGTGCCCTGGGTGCTTATTTACCGCGAATTCCTTGCGGCGGGCGTGCCTATCCTGATGCCGATTCTGGTGTTCCTTCTCGTGCTCGTGGTTGGCCTCGTGTACGAACTGAAGAAGGGTGCGCTGGAGTGGGAACGGTAAGACCCCGGCCGTTCGCCGCAGCCCCGGGCTGAGTCTCAAGCCCGCTCAGTCCTTTCCGATTTTCTCGTTGGAACGCCCCCCATGCGTCTCGACCGATTTCTAGCAAAGTCCCGAATCATCGAACTGAAGAGCCGTGAGTTCAAAAGCGCTCTGGGTGAGATGTTGGATGTGTGCCCGCCGGGGGTGTTCGAGAAGGTGGACCGGTCGAGCATCCTGAAGAACCTGGTGGACCGGGAAAAGACGATGACGACGCACCTCGGGAACGGGGTGGCGCTGCCGCATATGCGGCTTCCGATGAAGGGGCGCAACTACGTGTTCGTCGTGGCGAGGTGCCCGGAGGGGCTGACGTTCGACGGGGGCAAGGAATACAAGGACGTGCGGCTGCTGTTCCTGCTGCTGGCGGAGGAAAACGAGAAGAATTACCTGAATGTCCTGGCGTCGCTGGCGCGCATTTTCCAGGACCGCACGGTGATAGACGGGATCGTCCACGCGGCGGACCTGGACCACTTCCAGCATCAGGTGATGGTGGCTTTCGGTGGGGTTTCGGGGAAGTCGGCGAACAGGGACAGCAAGTTCAACCGGCTGATTCTGCAGGAGAGCGTGAAGGTGGCGAAGGGCGCGAAATGCTCCGCCATTCTGGTCTTTGGCGACACGTTTGCAGGGGGTGTGGACCTGGGGAACGTGTTTGCGGACTTCAAGACGATCCTTGTCACGCAAACGATGACGGAGCTCCAGGGGGACCGGCATTTTGTGGACGCACTGATTGCGGTGAGGTCGTTTTCGAGCAACCGGCTTTCGCAACTGCGCAGCTCGGTGCTGATCGGGCTGACGCGTGGCATTTTCAAGTACAACGACCGGTTGTGCTGCATCGGCGGAATCCCGCAGAGCAACCAGTTCGACACGCTTGTGGTGGTGGATGTGGAGCGTGAGTTCCAGACGGTGTTTACGCGGCAGACGGACATGCTGCCAACGTGCGTGAAGCCGGAGGTGCTGGAGCGGGTGTTGGGCATCGCGACGGAGCTTGCGGTGGAGGGCCGGGAGGGGCGGTCGGTGGGCTGCCTGTTCGTGGTGGGCGAGACGTCGCGGATAAAGCCGTTCACGAAGCCGCTCGTGCTGAATCCATTTTTTGGATACAAGGAGGAGGACCGGAACATCCTGAACCCGTTCATGGATGAGACGGTGAAGGAGCTTTCGACGATTGACGGGGCTTTCATCATCCGCGGCGACGGGGTCCTGGAAAGCGCGGGGACGCTGCTGCACGCGCCGGATCACAACCACCAGCTGCCGAGCGGGCTGGGGTCGCGCCACGCGGCGGCCTCGGCGATTTCGATGGCCGCGGACTGCATCGCTATCGTGGTTTCTGCCAGCACGGGTCAGGTGACGCTCTTCCGTCGGGGCCAGATGCTGCCGCTGATCGAGAAGGCGATTGGGCGGAACCTGTAGGGCCCCGTGAGGGGGGCGGTTCTTACGGCTGCCGGGCTGGTTCCGGGCATTTGCACCTGCGCGGGGTCAGGAAAGCGGTGCGCCCGATCTCAGAGCAGGTCCATTTGAAGTTGTCGTATGCGCCGACGCTGCGGCGAGCGTGGACGCCCCATCCTCGCGTCGGCGCGGGCGGAAAAAAGGGAGAGAAGCGATCTAGAACGCGCTGAGGTAGCGTTTCACGTTATGCACGCTGACGTCGCGCTGGAGGTCTGACAGGAGCTGTTTGCGGAGCACGCGCTGGTTGGACAGCTCGCGTTCGAAGTAACCGTAGCGGGCGGGGCGTGCGAGGTCTTCTTCAACGAGCTCGCCAAGCTGCGCGAGGAAAGCGTCGAGGAAGCGCTGGCGGGCGCTCACGGGCTCCGCGGAGGTGAGTGTGCGGCGTGAGACTTCCTGCTCCAGATCGCGGAGCGTGGCGGCGAGGAGGAACTGGACGCCGGGGTCTTTGCACTGTCCCGGCTTGCCATTGAGGATGCGGTCGAGGTCTGCCGTGCGGCGCAAGACGGTCTCGAACGCGTCGGCCTCGGCGCGAAAGTCCGCCCAGTGTCCAACGGGGTCCCAGGCGTCGATGGTATCGAGCCTGAAGCCGAAGGTGCGGAAGCGGTTCGCATCGGCGCGACGGCGGCCTGACTCGAACGAGGCGACCGCAATGACTTCGTCGGTGGTGCGCCTGATAATGGGGCTGCCGCTGTCGCCGGGCTCGAGGCTTGCGGTAATTTCGATAAGGTCGGCGCCGACGCCCTGGACGTTGCCGCGGGTGACGTTGATGACGCGCAGGCCGCCACGGGCGCCGAGGACGACAATGTCGTCCTGGATGTTCAGGCGCCCTGAAAGGTTTTCGATGAGCTCGAAGTAACGGGGAGGCTCGGCGTCCTTCTTATGTCGTGCGGGGGGCGGAGCAGGCTCATCGGGGAGCGGGAAGAGCGCGACGTCCGCCTTTTTGGCGAGGTAACCGGAAGCGAGGTCGACGGGCAGGGGCTCACCCGAGACACGGGTAAAGAGGGGCTCGCGGCAGGCGACGAGCACGTGGATATTCGTTACCAGGAAGAGCTGGCCTTTGATGCGGGCGATGAAGGCGGTTCCGACGGAGCCCGTATTCAGGTGCGGCCGGTTCGCGCTGCCGTCTTCAACGATGACGGTGCGGGTATAGAAGCGGCGGTAGTCGGGGGCCTCCGTAGGCGAGACAGCACGGGCCGGGGCTTCTCCAACCGGCGTGGAAGGCGCCTTGGGGGCGGGCTCGGGGGCAGGTGCGGGCGGTTCCGGGCGCACGGGCGCAGGATCGACGTTGGCCGCGGGCTTCAGGACTGGCGGCCTGGGGGTCGCCGGCTTGGCGGGCTCGGCAGCCCAGGGCTTCAGGTACCACCAGGCAAGTCCGGCGAGCGCGAGGAGCGCAAGCACTGCGGCGAACCGTGACCAGAGGTCGAGCGACCGCTTCCGTTTGAACGCGGAGATGATTTCGTCGGCCTGCTGGTAGGTGAGCTCCCGGGCGTGCTGGGGGCGCAGCATCACGCGGGTGACGAGGAACTCCACCTGAGCGGCGGTGGCGGGTGGGAAGTCGCTCGACGATTCAGCGGCGCGCGTCTTTTTGGGGACGTCGCGCCTGGGCTTGAGCAGGTCTATGGCCGGCGGGACTGGCGCCGGTTCGGAAGCCGCGGGCGTGGCGGCATCCGCGGCAGGCGTAGCTGCATCAGGAAAGAGGTCGGCGAGGGTGAGGAGGTCGTCTTCGCCAAGAACCTGGCAGTCCTGGCCGGGCTTGAGGTCGCCGCTGCGCAGGCGTTCCTTTACCTCAGCCTCTTCAAAAGGCCCCTCGCGGTAACTGTCGGTGAGGATGACAATCAGACGGCCCATACGCGTCGCGACGAATGTGAGTCCACTGTATCGTCCGCGACGGCGAAACGACAGCCTAATTTATGGGGCAGGCAAAGCTCTGAGGCGCGAGAAAAGGTCGAGGTAACGGCGGGGCTGGGAGGCGGCGTCGAAGTTCGCGCGAACAAAAGCGGCGGCTTTTGCGGCGATGTGCTGGCGCTTGCCGGGATCGGCCAGGAGCGGTTGCAGAGCGGCGCGAAAAGCGCCGTGGTCGCCAAAGGGAACTCCCCAGCCGGTGAGGCCGGGTTCGAAGCACTCGGGCACGCCACCCACGGCGTAGGCGACGACGGGGAGTCCTGCGAGTTGGGCCTCAAGGAGGAAATTGGGGAGAGACTCGGCTTCGGAAGCCATGACGGCGACGTCGGCCCCGGCGTAGAGGTCTGTGGTGTCGGACTGGAAACCGAGGAAACGCACGCGGTCCTCAAGGCCAAGAGTACGCGCGAGCGCGCGGCAACGGGCCTCGCGGGGGCCGTCCCCGGCGAGCCAGAGCTGCCAGTCCCCAGGGACCGGCGCGAGGGCCCGCAGGAGGTGGTCCTGCCCCTTGCCGGGACGGAAGCCGGCTACGCAAAGGAGAACGGTGGTGCCCTCCCCTGCCCCGCTGGCAGCGCGGGCGCGCAGGCGGCGCTGTGCGAGATCCGCGGGAGGCCAGGGCCGCGTTACGCCGTTGCGAATCGTAAAAACGTGGTCGGGCGCGACGCCTCCGGCGACGACAGCCGCCGCGATGGTGGCGGAGTTGACGATGACGACGCGGAGTTGACGGAGGATGCCGGGAAGGCGCCATGGGAGCGTGCGCCCGGTGCGGACCGTGCCAACGACAAGGGCCCCGGGAAGGGCACGCTGGATACGCAGGGCCTTGAGGTTTGCGACGCGGCCCATGCAGAGGACAACGTCGGGCTGCTCGGCGCGAAGGGTGTGCAGGAGGCCGGGGGCGAAGGCGTCAAGGTGTGTATCGAAAGGCTGGATACAGTGGTGCGGCACGGACAGTTGACGCGCCAGGTCCGCCAGCGGGCCGCCGGGGCGGAAGGTGACGAGGGTGGCCGGGTGGCCTTCGCGTGCGAACGCGGCGGCAAGCTGCACGGACTGGCGCTCAGTGCCGCCGCCGCGGAGGTAGTCCTGAAGCACGACGATCTTCATGGGGCCTAGCCGCCGAGCCGGTAGTAGCCGGAAAGGGAGCGTTCGACGGCGCGCCAGTTGGCGAAGCGTGCCAGCAGGGGGCCGAGCGTGGCCTGGAAAAACGTGCCTGTGGCAACGGGGCCGGAACGGTGGCGTGCGAGGGCACGGCACAGGTCTTCGGCTGCTTTGGCGGGGTCCGGGCCGGCGTTCACATGGGCTTCGATTTGGGACCAGGCGCGCTCGCAAGCGGGAAGCGCGTCAACTCCGGCTGAAACGCGCTTCACGGCAGAATTGAAGCCGGTGCAATAGTCGCCGGGCATAAAGTCGATGACCGCCACTTTTGAACCGCGGGCCTCCAACGCGAGGGTCCGGGTGAAACCGGAAAGGCCGGCTTTCGCGGCGGTGTAGAGCGACATGAACGGGATCGGGAAATCGGCGGCGAGAGACGAGACGTTGACGATCGCCGTGGGCGTGGAGGGTCGGGCCCTCATGCCCGCGTAGGCGGCGCGGGAGAGGTGGATGGGCCCGTTGAGAAGCACCTGGAGCTGTGCGTCGATTTCGTCGGGCGGGAAGGCTTCAAACGGGAAGAAGGCGCCGTAACCGGCGTTGTTCACGAGGACGTCGAGTTCGGGGACGTCCCGAAAAAACTGGTCGCAAAACCGGGCGACAGACTGGGGCGTGGAGAGGTCGAGCGCGACAGGGTGGATGCCTTTCCCGAGCGGGACGCGGGTTGTGTCGCGCGAGGTGGCCCAGACTTCAAGGCCTTCAGCCGCAAGCGCACGCGCCATAGCGAGCCCGAGGCCCGCGCTGGCTCCGGTGACGAGTGCTGTCCTGTAGATACGCGAAAGGCGGCGGCCCATGCCCGAGAGCATAGGCGCACCGCCTGTCCTGTGAAGGCAAAATGCCTGTCGTGCACTCGTGGCCACTTACGGCGTGAAGAAGTGCACGGGGGCGCGGGTGTAAAAATGGCGCGCGCGCCTACGTCCGGGTTTGGTGCCCGGTCGAAGGCGCGCGGCGTAGAGCTGGCGGCAGGTTAGGCCTGGCAGCACTTCTCGAGGCTCTTCTTGTAGAAAGCCTCGACGCGCTCCCAGTTTACCACGTTCCAGAACGCGGCGAGGTAGTCCGCGCGGCGGTTCTGGTATTTGAGGTAGTAGGCGTGTTCCCAGACGTCGACGCCCAGGACGGGCAGGCCCGGGCAATCCACGAAGCCGGCCATGCGCGGGTTGTCCTGATTGGCGGTCGAGCAGACGCAGAGGGTCTTGTCGGGTTTCACGGTGAGCCACGCCCAACCGCTACCAAAGCGGCTAAGGGCGGCGGCGTTGAACTTCTCCTTGAAGGCGTCGAAGCTACCGAAGGTCTTGTTGATGGCTTCGGCAACGGAGCCGACGGGCTGGCCGCCGCCGTTGGGTCCAATGATCTTCCAGAAGAAGGTGTGGTTGGCGTGGCCGCCAGCGTTGTTGCGCACCACGTTTCTGATGCTTTCGGGGACTTTGGAAAGGTCTGAGATCAGGCAATTCACGCAGTCCGGAGCAGCGAAGCCGGCGTCAGCAATGGCCTTGTTGACGTTGGTGATGTAGGTCTGGTGGTGCTTCGTGTGGTGAATCTCCATGGTGCGCGCGTCGATATGCGGTTCGAGCGCGTCGTACGGATACTCAAGGTTCGGAAGTGTGTAAGGCATGGCGAATATGCGGTTTCCGGTTGCGGTGCGTTCGGGCAATGGCGCGTTTTGGGCTGCCGCCCGATGCGCATGCAACCTGTGTTGTCTATCGGACTGGTGAACCGGAAGCTAAGCGTCTTCCTGCGCGTCAGCAAGCCCGGCGGTTTTTCTCTTGAGCCTGAAAAAGGCTTGAAGGAGTTCCCGGCACTCGGCCTCGAGGACACCGAACGCGACGTCGACACGGTGGTTCAGGCGTGGGAGCGCGTGGAGGGGCGTGGCGCCGCCCAGGCAGCCCATCTTGGGGTCGGGCACGGCGTAGATGACGCGCGTGAGGCGGGACATGATGGTCGCGCCGGAGCACATGGGGCAGGGCTCTTTGGTGACGTAGAGGCGCGCGCCGTTGAGCCGCCAGTCGCCGAGTTTTTGCGCGGCCTGCGTGATGGCGAGAATCTCGGCATGGGCGGTGGGGTCGCGCAGGGACTCCACCTGGTTGTAGGCGGCACCGATCACTTGCCCCTGATATTCGACGATCGCGCCAATGGGAACCTCGTCCGCGCGCCAGGCGTCGATGGCGAGGTTGTAGGCGAGCTTCATGAAAAACACGTCGTCGCGCAAAAGCTGCGACGGGTAGAGCTTTTCAAAGGGACATTCCTGCGGCGACGTCTCCATTCCTTTAAGGGGAACCACGCTTTTGGCTTCCATGCAACCCCGCACCACGCCACGCACGGCGTGGGCCGATTGCTCGCGATGCAGGCGGGTGTCCACAATTTCACCGGCTCAGCCGCGGAGGTAGACACGAACGACATGGGCCGCCACGCACGGCGTGGGCCGATTGCTCGCGATGCAGGCGGGTGTCCACAATTTCACCGGCTCAGCCGCGGAGGTAGACACGAACGACATGGGCCGCCACGCACGGCGTGGGCCGATTGCTCGCGATGCAGGCGGGTGTCCACAATTTC
>CAZQIE010000108.1:0-9703 GCA_964593675.1 uncultured Opitutales bacterium | reverse complement strand
CTTCAAACAGCTCGGTCACAATCTGTACAGTCTAAAATGTCGATTGGCCCTAACACAAAAATCGAGTGGGCAGACCACACCTTCAATCCGTGGATCGGTTGCACGAAAGTAAGTCCGGGTTGCGAGCACTGCTACGCGGAGGAGCTCATGGACAAGCGGCTCGGCAGAGCAAAGTGGGGCACCGGCGCAGCGCGCATCAGGACGTCCGCGAATTACTGGCGAGAACCGCTTCGGTGGGCATCGGAGACGTCGCGTCCGTCGCGTGTGTTCTGTGCGTCGCTGGCAGACTGGCTTGATCCCGAAGTCCCAATCGATTGGCTGGTTGATCTCATGGACTTGGTCCGCCGCACGCCATGGCACAATTGGCTGCTCCTGACGAAGCGGCCAGAGCTTTGGTCCAAGCGCCTGTCCGAGGCAATGGTCTACGACGACCAAAGAACGATGCTGCGCGGCGAGATAAAAAGGAGCGATGTCGCCTTATTTATCGGAGGTTGGCTCGAAGGTATCGCGCCATGGCGGGGAGCCTCTCATGTCCCTTCCAACATATGGGTCGGCGCAACCATCGAAGATCAGAAGCGCGCCGATGAGCGCATACCGCGGCTCCTCGAGATACCCGCGCGTGTTCGGTTTCTTTCCTGTGAGCCCCTATTGGAGCCGGTTAAACTCGAGGGCTTAAACGGCACGTGCACGATGTGCGTGTCCTACAACTGCGAGCTGGATGCTCCGGCAGGATTTCTGCACAGCGCCCCGTGCAACCAGAAAATTCACTGGGTCATCTGCGGCGGCGAAACGGGTTCCGGAGCTCGCCCGATGAACGAATCGTGGGCCGAGGCCCTACGGGTTCAGTGCTCCTCAGCGCATGTTCCTTTTTTCTTCAAGCAGTTGGGCGGTAAAACGCGCCCGTTCGGAACTACTATCTACGGCAAACGCTACCACGAGCTCCCAAACTTCTAGAGCCATGAAACCTCCCACAAAAAAAGCGCGCGAGCGGGCGCTGACCATCGCGCTTTTCAATGCAAAACTTTCGGTCCGCCGCCTTGCTGAAAAAGCGCGTGGAACCCTCATCGGCCAAAAAGCCGCACTGTGGAACCGCAACGACGCGATCGAGGATGTCCGCACGCTGCGCGCAATGCTTGCAGAGCTTGCTCCTCAAGCGGCCGATGTTGAGATTCCGCAGTCGCTCGACACGCCCGCGTTCCGTGCTGCATGGAAGTCCTATCTCGACTACCGGCGCGATGCGCGCCTCAAGGCTCTCAAGGCGTCATCTATCAAGCGCCAACTTTCGGAGCTCGCCGCGTGGGGTGAGGGCGATGCCGTCAGGGCGATCGGCAACACAATCCGCAACGGCTGGCATGGGCTTTTCAAGCCCGTTGCAACCGACCAGAAAACCCGCAGCCAGCCCACCTACGGCAATGGCTTCTGAGGTTTCTAGCGCACCGGCGACATACGTGTGCGAGCGCTGCGGCGCCGAGCACGCTTATGTGCCCGTCACCTACGGGCGCGCGGCATTGCCGGCCCCGCGCCTATGTCCTGGTTGTTACTCCGCGTGGGCGGCCGAGACTGAGGCCGCCGATGCCGCTGCCGCCCGGGCCGAGCGCGTCGCGCTCTGGAGCCAGATCTGCCCGCCTCTTTATCAGCGCACCGACACTGCCCACCCGCGCTTCCCGCGCGAGCATTTCCAGCGGGTCATGGCGTGGCGCTTCGGGCCGCGCGGTTTGCTCCTTCTCGGCGACACTCGCGAGGGAAAAACACGCTGCCTTTACAAGGTCCTGGAGCGGCTGTTTGTGGACGAGCGACGCGACGTCCAAGTGTGGGGGCCAGGTGCGCTCGAAGATGAGCTTCTTTCCGCGTTCACGACCAACCGTTACCATGCCCTCCGGGCCCGCGCTGTGACGGTTCCGGTGCTCGCCTTGGATGACCTTGGAAAGGACAAGCTCACCGACCGCTACGAGTCTTTTATCTTCGGCATAATCGACGAGCGCATAGCGTGGGAGCGACCCACGTTGATCACGTCAAATCTGACGGGTGCGGCGCTGGCCGAGCGGTTCTCAGACGCGGTCAAGGCAAGGCCGTTCGTAGAACGCCTCCGCGAGTTCTGCGACGTCGTAAATTTCTCTGCGTAAGATGAGCCCCGTCCAACTGCGCATGTATCGAGCGGAGTGGTCCAAAGCGCTGGCTGCGATGCGGTGTCACGGGCGCGGCCTGAGCGCCTCCGAAGCCGAGGCGGAGCGCATGGCAATCCACGAGGAGGTCTGCGGCGTTCCGTGCTCCTCCAAAGACCTGCGGAACGAGGATCTCGACATTGTCCTCGCTCGGTTTCTTGCGTGGAGTAGGGCAGGTGACCTCATGGCGCAGATCCGGCAGGCCGAACAGCCGTCCACCCGCTGCCGATACCTGGTCGATGACCTGCTTGACAGGATCTCCGCCATCCTTCTTGAGACCGAAATGGCCAACAAGGCCGTGCACCGCGGCCCCGGCCGAGAAGGTTACCTAAAAGCTCTCGCCACAAGATTAGCGAAACGCGAGTTTTTGGTCAGCCTCGACGACCTCTCCGTGCGCGAGTGGCAGCCTATCATCGCCGCCCTCGTCATCCGGCTCGACCAGGTCATTCGGCAGGCCGAGCGCGGCGCCACAGGCCGCCCCGCCGCCCGGACTGCGAACAAAGGCGCCGGCCGCCGCTACCAGCTCGACCGCCCGGGCTCCAAAGCGCCAAAGGCCTCCGAGATCTCGCCCGACAACTGCCCGTTTTGAGCGCTGCGTTGCATGCCCGCGTTTGTCTCTTTCCTTTCTCTCGGCCAGAACCGGGCTCAGCCACGCGTGTGGATTGAAAACGGCCGTTTGGGTCGGCTTGGGCTTCTTCCCGGCACGCGCATGAAGGTGGAGCGGCGCGCGGGCCGCCTGACGCTCACAAGCGCTCCGGATGGCACCCATACGGTTTCCGGGCGCCCGAATGGCACGCCCATCATCGACCTCAATTCGAGCCGCATTTTGGGCGGGTTAATCGGGTTTGACGAGATCCGGGTCCGCGCCTCTTTTGGGCGCATTGATCTGGCTCCCTCGTTTCAGGGCTTCCATCTGGCCCGGGGTAAGCAGACGCTCGATGAGGTCAGGGTCCTCCATCTTTTCGCGGGAGGAGGGACATTCTCCAGCGCCCTCAAGGGGTTGCGCAGGGTGCGGGAAGTGGGCGCCGTGGAGATCAACTCCCGGTATGCGCACTGGCTCGACGCCACACACCCGGGTTGCGAGACGATCATCGTCGCGGACGTGCGGAAGGTTACTCCGTTCGAAGTCCCCGCACACGACCTGCTCGTGGCCGGAATCCCCTGTTCGGACACAAGCAACCTCGGGCGCACCCGCAAAGGCCTCGCAGGGAAGCCGGAAGCCGGCGAGCTTTCTGATCTGTTCATCCCGGTGATGAACATCGTTTCCTCCCGGCGCCCGGCCGCCGTCGTCCTCGAGAATGTGCCGAACTATCAGCGCGACCCAATGGGCTTAATCATCCGGCGCCACCTGACGGCGCTGGGCTACCACGTCACCGAGACGATCCTCAACCCGAACGCCGACTGGGGCGACATTCAGGACCGGCGCCGCTGGTGCCTCATCGCCACTCTGAAGCCGGGTTTTGCACTCCGAATCCCGGGCACCCCCTGCACGCGGGCCGTCGCGGAATTTCTCGACGCGGCCAATGACGAGGCTGACGCCGCAGACTGCGCCCGCACCGCGAAGACCGTCGCTGGGTTGCAGGTGCGCGAAATCCAGCATAAAGCCGTGGGGAATGGCTTTCGCTTCAACGTCCTTGACCCGAACAGCACCCGCATCCCCACGATAACACGTTCCTGCAAAAAGGGAAACTTGCAGGGGCCTTGGGTGAAGACCGAGCACGGCTTGCGCCTGCTTCGCAAGAGCGAGCTCGCCCGCCTGTCCGGTCACGACCTCCCCGAGGGCATCCCTGCAACCACCGCTGCGGAAATTGTCGGGCAGGGCTGCACCGTGGCGACGTGGCGTGCGGTTTTCCGCCAAGTGGTGGAGTTCTTGTGTGGCGAATACGGGCACCACGTCGTGTAAATTCCACCCGTTTTTGCCCGTCCTGTTGGAGTTGACCTCTCCCCCGCGCAGAGCGTGTGTGTGCACCAGCAACCCAATCCACAAAATGAGCACCGCAACCACCTCTTACGAGACCCACCGCCGCGAGATCGAAAACCAGATCGCCGCCCTGCAAACCGCCTTGGTCGCCCTCGACGCCCGGCAGCAGGCCAACCCGCGCAACTGGGGGTTCTCCGGCACCGCCGCCGCAATAAGCGCCGCGCTTTCCGACGCCCAAGCTGTTCTTGGGCAGCCCCCGCTCCAGGCCTGATTTTTCAGCGCCGTTGCAGCTACTTTCCAGGCCTCCTGCAATCTACCTGCAGGGGGCCTGCTTTTTTCCAAAACCAATGATTTTCAGGCCCGATTCCGGGGGGCCGGCGTGGTTTTTTTCCAAAACCTCATTTCGCCGGGTACCTCTTTCGTAAACCGCTGATTTTCGGGCTTTTTCAGGTTTTTATACCCTAATTCGGCCTTTTCCAAAACCTCCCGAGGGAAAGCATAAGCGCTCGCATTCCAGTAAACAAAAACTGGCGGAGAGGGTGGGATTCGAACCCACGGTACCCTCACGGGCACACCTGATTTCGAGTCAGGCACAATCGGCCACTCTGCCACCTCTCCATCAGCCAAAACGCCCACGGCCACAAGGCACACGGGCGCGGCAAGGGCCACAAACCTAGGAGCGCTCCGCATTTTGGCAAGAGAGAAACAGCCGGTTCTTTCGATCCCCTGTTGGTGCGGGTATACCGGTGCTTTTGGCGGAACGTGCATTCCCGCGGAGGATCGACACCGTCCTCGCTCTACTCTGCGCCCATCAGAACCGGCACGCCGTTTGGCTGGCGTCGCGGCGAAAAGTCCTGACGTGGGCGCTGGGTCAGAAGATCAGGGTGCCGGTGCGCTCGGCCAGCGTGATCACGGCTTCTGTGCCGGAATTGAAAGCCAGGAAGTCCGCCTCAATGCCGTCGCTGAAAATCACGCCGCGTTCGGGCATGAGCGAACGGAGCTTCAGGGGCGCTTCGCGCGTCACCTTGCCGAAAACGACGGTGGCACCTGAAGTCTTGCTTGGCCAGGGCTCCCGGACGCTGAAAAAGAGGTGGTCGGCATCCCACGGCGTCGGGCGCGAAAGATCCGGTGCCTGCGCGCCGTGCCCGCAAACGCCGGTCATGATGCCCGCGGCGCCAGCCAGCACACCGCGTAACCAACCGGAGGACCCCAGTCCCGTGGACACGATCACGCCACTCGAAGACTGGCGCTCCTGCCTGCCGCTTTGCGTTATCACGTAGCGGGCGGACGTATGCGACGACGCGCCGATGAAAAAGTCGTTCACCGCGTACAAGGCCTGGCCGTCGTTCAGTTGCGCCTTCGCCATGCTCACCGACCGCGTGGGCCGCTGTCCCGCGAGCGCCTCCGGCAGAACTTTGGGAAGGTCCGCCACCGCAAACGGCAGCAACACGCCCTCGTTGCGTTTGGGGTCCGGGTTGATGCCGACCAGCGGCTGCCCTTTCAAATACTTGAGCGTGTTCGCCACCACCCCGTCCTGCCCCAGCGCAACGACCAGGTCGTCCGGCGCGAAGAGGAAATTGGGTAGAAACGCACGCTTGAGCACCTGCAGGCGCGCAATCCGCCGGATCGCCGCCGAGGCCGTTGCCACCGCTTCCTGATAAACGGCGTGCTCGTCTTCGTATTCGCGGAAGTCCGCTCCCAGGTGTTCAACGTAAAAGCGGGCCTGCGCGTGCGTGTTGAAGCGTGCGGTCAGCTCGTCAAGCCTCGTGGGGCGCACGACGAGGACCACCTTGCGGTCGGCATTTTGAGGTGTCGCGCTCAAAGGGCAAAGCCGGTGCGTTCGCTACGGCTTCTGCTTTGCCATGAGCTCCCGGAGGAGGTCCGGCGCGAGATTGAGCTCTCCAATCTTGTCTGCGCGCCCCGCGATCTCTTGGAGCGCCATGGCGACAAGCTGGGATGGCTCCATCCCCGCCACGGCGAGCGCCTGTAGCTTCCGGGCGTCCACGCCTTCCAGCGCCTTCATCATGGATGCCGCAGCGTAGCTCCGCACATCCGCTTCCGTCCGTGCGTTCTCGGACGACAGCGCGACGAACTCCTTGTTCTTTTGCTCGAGCTGAATCCGCGACTCCATCGCGAGCCGCTGGAGTTCATGCTGGCGCTCCTGCACCGCCCGTTCGGCGTCCATCTGGGCCTCGCGGATCTGCCGCTTCTTGTTTTCCACGGAAATCTCCGTGTTCAGCTCGTTCTCCTTGATCGCGCGCTCCTGTTCCACGGCGGCGTTGCGCCGGGCATAGATGGCTTCATCCGCGCGCCGCAGCAAATTTTCGCGGGTTTCCGCTTCCAGCGCCCGGGCCGTGTCGGGGGTGGGCTTCACCGCGAGAACACTCAGCCCGAGCACCCGCACCCCCATCGCCGCGAGCTCCTCCGACGCCGCGAGCGACCGTTGCACGGAGGTTACGACGCCCTCGGCCCCGCGCAAAGCCTCCGCCAGCTTCAGCCCGCCCAGTTCCCGACGCAGGAGCACTTTCGTCTGGTTGAGAATGCGCTGTTGGAGCTTCTCCGGGTCCTCGGAAAGGTGGGCGCCTGTGCGCGGGTTGATGGTGAAGTCCATCACCTGCGCAATCTTCAGGGGCTCCGTGATCTGGTAGAGCACCTGTCCTTGCACCGTCACGGTCTGGAAGTCCGCGGTCACCTCCTCGAAGATGAAGGGGACGTCTGTTCCGGACAGCGGCACGGCCACGAGGGAGGTTACGGGGGCGAAGAAGAAGAGGGACAGGCCAGCGCCTTGGCGTACGACGCGTCCGGCGCGGTACTGGATAAGGTAGGTAGTCGGGGGAGCCTTGATGAACCGGTAGCCAAACATGTGCATGTTATCTCCCGTTTGGCCCCCAATGGCAAGGCGCGACACCACTCTCAAAACGCGTCGGTCCCGTTGCAAGCGCCGGGGCGGGAAGGGGCGTCAGAGCGGCACGATGCGTCGTGCCGCGTGCGCGAGCACGACACCCAGGAACACCACGTTCCGAACCGCCAGGCGTGCGAACGGGAACGCGGCTTGGGCAGGTGTTCCTGAGGCCAGCGAGTCGGCCAGTGCCTGAAGCTGGCGGCGCGACAGCGGCCAATCCGCAAGGCGCGTGAGCCAGGACTCCGGTATTTCCAAAGGGCCGTAGGTCGCACCGGCGAGGGCCCCCACGACCGCGCACACGGAGTCCGTATCTCCACCGCACCGGAAGGCGTCTTCCAGCGCTTCCCGGAAAGACGCGCTCCGCGCCCAGGAATATACAGCCACAGGCACGGTATGGTAGGCGTAGCCCGAAACCCCTTTTCCACACCCAATGGCCTCCGCGAACGCCTCGGTCGTCCAACCGCAGCCCAGTCCCTCGTCGATCTTTGAGACCAGGCCGGCCCAAGCAGCATCGGCAGCAGGTGCGCAGGACCTCAGGATCTCAACAAGCTCGGACTGTGGCGGCGGCGTGTGGGCGTCCGCTTCGAACAGCCAGGCCGCGAGCCTGGCCACCGCAAGGGCCGCGACCTCCGCCTTCGGGTCGGTGTGGGTGATGTGGGTTGATGCCCGCACGTACGCCGCCGTGAGGGTAGGGGAGGGCGCATGTAGCGCCCCCAGTATCGCGCTGCGCATCGCTGGGCCATTCCCCGCCGAAAACACGCCGCTGCGTGCCGGGCTGAATCCGAGCCACAGTCGCACAAGGCTGCGGGCCGTGGCGAAGCCTACAGACGACGGCAAGCATAGGAGCCAGAACCTCAAATTCCTCGCCAATAGGAGCCCGAATTTTTCGGCGTCCTGGCCACTTCGCGTCGCCGCCAGGGCGGCTAGAACGGTGTGCTCCGTGTCGTCGCTCACCATGCCATGACCGAAAACAAGCCTCTGCCGCAGCGGCCCCTTCCACCGGCGCGCAATGGCCCGCCGCGATAGTCCTTCTGCGGGCAGACCCAAACTGTCGCCCACGGCAGTTCCAAGGATGAGCCCCGCAAAACGGTCCTTTCGCGTCATGGCTTTGGGATAACACGCCCCCACCGCCGTGCCAACGCCCATGTGCGCGAAAGCACCTACGCAATCATGCTGCCGCGGTTCGAAGCGAAGTGGTTCAAGCTCGCCGCAGCATCGGGTGCTTTGCGGACCCGTCAGCGGCGCACTTTTCCACCATCGCGCGAAAGCGTCACGCGGACGTCTCCCGCCGGGTCCACGCGTACGCCCCAATGCCGGCCAACCGAGGGAATCACGTACGTCCCGACGCTCGGCACCAATTCGCCCCGGTCCGCCCACCGCTTTTCCGGAACGCTCAAGACCACGCTGCTCACGCGTCCACATTCGGAAACGATCCGGTAGGCGCCACGCCGTGCATACCGTTCCAGCACGGATTCTACGGATTCGAAGGGAAGCGGCCTCGTGTCTTGAAAATGGGGCATCTCGCCGAATTTAACTACCTCCCTGCACGGCCTGCGAGATCAAAGGGCGTGATACGGGTTTTCCCCTAGTTTCCTCAGTAGCTACACCGAGCGTTGTTTGAAGCCGCAGGCGCTTTCAACACGCCCGGCAACGTTGATAGGGTAAGGTTGGCTCCCTTTGTAACCTGCTTAAAACTAAAACGTTGTCGTTGGTAGTAAGGCCGGGTTTGGCCAAATCCTAAACGAATTCAAATCACGCAAAGGATATTTTAGAAACGACTAAACGTTACACGAGCCTCCCCTTTCAAGATGAATGCGGGGCAAGAGCAGTTCGACTCTATTTGTCGTTTTACGCCGACGCTACGGCGAGCGTGGACGCCCCATCCTCGCGTTGGCGCGGAGGGAAAAGCCAAGCCGCTTTGCGCACGACGACTTGAGGGAGAACCGCCTACCCCCGCGAACCCGGCTTTGAATCGCCCTAACTCCCAGCCCTTTTGCCTGTTATATGGCCCGTTGTTTTGAGCCTTACTAAAATACTTAATATTGTCGCAGCCCAGCCTTGAAAAATGACGGATACGGACGATAGGATCGCTCACATGGAGGCAAACGCACCGTACATAGTCGGAATTGGCGCTTCAGCCGGCGGACTCGAGGGCTCCAATCATTCTTCGACGCCGTTCCTCCGTCTTCGGACGTCGCGTATGTCGTCGTTCAGCACTTGTCGCCAGACCACAAGAGTCTGATGGCTGAGCTCTTGGCCAAGCACACGAGTATGCCCGTATGCCAGGCTGAGGACGGGACCGAGCCAAAGCCCGACCACGTCTACCTCCTGCCGCCCCGTTTTAACATGGTTATGCGGGAAGGGCGGCTTCGCCTGCTGCCGCACGATAACCGCCAGGGGCTGAACCTCCCCATCGACCTTTTCCTGCGCTCCCTCGCAGAAGACTGTGGAGAGCGCGCCATCGCGATCATCCTGTCCGGCACGGGCAGTGACGGCACCGCGGGCGTCCAGGCCATCAAAGAGGCGGGTGGCATGGTGATAATCCAGAGCGAAGAGACGGCGAAATTCCGCGGCATGCCGAGCAGCGCGATCGCCACCGGCCTTGCGGACTTCGTCCTGGCCCCGGAGGACATGTCCCGCGAGTTCCTCCGCTATATTCACCATCCCCTAGGGCCAATCGACATATGGGTTACAGCCACAGGAGGGCGGAGGCGAGGT
>CAZQIE010000107.1:0-9733 GCA_964593675.1 uncultured Opitutales bacterium | reverse complement strand
TACGCGGGTGCCGGGGGTGTTCGTGGCAGGGGACTGCGCGGACCATGTGTTCCGGCAGGCGATCACGGCGGCGGGGATGGGGTGCCAGGCGGCGATCGAGTGCGAGCGCTGGCTTGCGGAGCACGGCGAGTAGTCACGTAAGGCTGGGCGGGAGGCTCGGGCTGGGGCGGCGTCCGCAATTTCGGCGCTGCGGTCGCGGGGAAGGGGCTCAGGTTTTGCGGAGGCGGGGGTGGGGGAATGTTGGAAATGGGGGGTCCGGGCTTTCGGAATGGGCCGGGGTGTACATATTCGCGGCCACGGCGTGAGGTGTGATGGCTTTCCCGAGGTGTGGCGCGCGCATGGGGCGGCGCGCCGGGCGGGCCCGCGGCACGCGGTGTGAAAGGGTCGTGCGATGTTCAGCATTTTCCGCCGTTACGCGAAGAGGATGGTGGCTCCGGTACCAGCGCCGGTGCGGCGCACGCGGATTGGGATCGTGGGCTGTGGGAATGTGTCGAAGGGGTATGTGTGGGCGCTGCGGGGGAACCCGGAGGTGGAGATCTGGGGGGTGACGGATGTGGACCGGATGCGGGCGGCGGCGTTTGGGGCGGAGAATGGCTGCCGGGTGTATTCGACGTTGGAGGAGATGTTGTCGGACCCGTCGGTGGAGGTGGTGCTGAATCTGACGATCCATACGGCGCACGCGGAGGTTATCCGGCGGTGCTTGTGCGCGGGGCGGCATGTGTTTTCAGAGAAGCCGCTGGCGATGACGTATGGGGAGGCGCGTGGGCTGGTGGAGATCTCGGAGACGCGCGGGCTGCGGCTGGGGTGCGCGCCGGTGACGTTTTTGGGAGAGGCGCAGCAGACGGTGGGGCGGATGTTGCAGGATGGTCGGGTGGGGCAGGTGCGGCTGATTTATGCGGAGACGAACCACGGGCGTGTGGAGGATTGGCACCCGAACCCGCTGCCGTTCTACGAGGTGGGGCCGTTGTTTGATGTGGCGGTGTACCCGTTGACGATTGCGACGGCGTTTTTCGGGCCGGCGGTGTCGGTGGAGGCTTGGGCGCGGTCGCTGATGCCGCTGAGGAGGACGGCGGAGGGGCGGGAATTCAACTTGCAGACGCCGGAGTTTTACGTGGCGCTGATTTCGTGGGAGAAGGGGCCGGTGATGCGGTTGACGTCGAATTTTTACGTGGGGCCGACGTCGCAGGTGGGTATGGAGTTCCATGGGGACCGGGGGTGCGTGCATCTGGCGTGTCCGTTCTCGTTCGGGGCGTCGGTGAAGGTGGCGGACTATGGGAAGCGTGAGTTTACGACGGTGGAGCCGGTGCGGACGCCGTACCAGGGGATCGAGTGGTCGCGCGGGCTGGTGGATATGCTGGAGGCGCTGCGGGAGGGGCGGCCTCATCGGGCAACGGCCACACATGCGGCGCATATCGTGGAGATTGTGGAGGCGATCGGTGAGAGCGTGCGGGTGGCGCGTCGGGTGGACTTGCGGAGCCGGTTTACGCCGCCCGCTTTGATGCCGTGGTCGGCAAATCGGGTGGGTGAGCGCGCGGCTGCATAAGGCGGTTCTTCTTCAGGTTGGCACTTTTGCCGACGCCACGCACGGCGTGGGCCGATTCTTCGCGATGGGGGGGCTTTGTCCACGATCTGGGTCAGGGGGGCCGCGAGTTACGCACGGCGTGGGCCGGTGGTTTTGCGCGGCAGAGGGGTTTGTGGGGGAGGGGGGATGTGGTCGGTGGGTGGGGGAATGGGGGTGGTGTGTGTGGAAAGGGTTGCAGGGCGTGAGAGTTTGAGGCTGTTTGCTGTGCAAGGACACAGAGGCGCATGCAGCATTCTTACGAGAGGGGTGGTGAGGTGGGAGCGATGGGGGCGGGGGTGCCGCCGATCGATTTCCGGGCGGAGCTGAATGAGGACCAGTTCCGGGCGGTGACGGCGGGGGATGGGCCTGCGCTGGTGCTGGCCGGGGCGGGGTCTGGGAAGACGCGGACGTTGACGTACCGGGTGGCGTATTTGCTTTCGAAGGGGGTGCGGGCGGGCGAGATCCTTTTGCTGACGTTTACGAACAAGGCGGCGCGTGAGATGCTGGAGCGGGTGGAGGACTTGACGGGGGTGCCGCGGACGGCGTTTTGGGGGGGCACGTTCCACCATATTTGCCAGCGTCTTTTGCGGCGGCATGGGGAGGTGGTGGGGTTGGATTCGAAGTTTACGATTTTGGATGAGGACGATGCGGAGTCGCTGATGGGGGCGGTGATCCGGGAGGTGGACCCGGAGTATACGAAGAACAAGGAGCACCCGAAGGCGCGGGTGATTGGGGATATTTACAGTTATGCGCGCAATACGTGCCAGCCGGTGGCGCAGGCGGTGATGTCACGGCACCCGTGGCTTGAGCCGCTGGTGGAGCGGATTGTGGAGTTTACGAAGAAGTACCAGGAGAAGAAGCTGGCGCAGCAGGTGGCGGATTATGATGACTTGCTGGAGCTGGCGTTGCGGGCGTTGCGGCAGGAGCCGGCGCTGGCGGCGCATTACCAGAAGCGGTTCCGGTATATCCTGGTGGACGAGTATCAGGACACGAACCGGATCCAGGCGGACTTCGTGGACTTGCTGGGGGCGGACCACCAGATCATGGCGGTGGGGGATGACGCGCAGTGCATTTATACGTGGCGTGGTGCGGAGTTTCAGAATATCGTGACGTTTCCGCACCGGCATCCGGGGACGGTGGTGCACAAGATTGAGATCAATTACCGGAGCACGCCGGAGATTTTAAAGTTTGCGAACCGGGTGTTGGACAACCAGCCGCCGGCGGAGGGGTTCCGGAAGGAGTTGAGGGCGGTGCGGGCGGGGAAGCGGACGCCGTATTTTGTGCCGGTGATCGACACGCGGATGCAGGCGATGTTTGTGGCGAGCCGGATTCGGGGGCTGGTGGACGAGGGGTATTCGCCGCGGGATATCGCGGTGTTATACCGGGCGCATTACCAGGCGATGGATTTGCAGATCGAGCTGCAGCGTCAGAATGTGCCGTTCACGATTACGAGCGGTGTGCGGTTTTTTGAGCAGGCGCATGTGAAGGACTTGATCTGCCACTTGCGGTTCGCGAACAACCCGCATGATTACACGGCGTTTGAGCGGCTGGCGTGCTTGTTGCCAAAGATGGGGGCGGCGACGGCGCGCAAGACGCTGGATCGGGCGTCGGCTGCGGCGCGGAGCGAGCAGGTGTCGTTGATCCGGGCGCTGACGCATGAGTCGGTGTTGGGGAAGGTTCCGGCGCCGGCGAAGGGGGATTTCCAGGATTTGGCGCTGACGTTGCAGAATCTGGAGGACGCGATGCATGGGGACGCGGCGCAGCCGCCGGCGCAGGATTTGTTTGCGCATGCGGCGCGGAGCGGGGGCGGTGGGGCGCAGCGTGCGGGGTCTCCTGCGGAGGTGGTGAAGCTGGCGATTGAGGGGTGGTATGGGGACTACATGCGGAATTTGCACACGAACTGGGAAAACCGGCGGATGGACTTGGACTCGCTGGTGACGTTCGCGTCGCGGTACACGGACATGGGGGAGTTGCTGGCGCAGCTGGTTTTGCTGGCGTCGGAGACGGCGGACCGTGGTGTGGATGCGGAGGCGGAGACGGTGCGGCTGACGACGGTGCACCAGGCGAAGGGTCTGGAATACCCGGTGGTGTTCGTGATCGGGCTTGCGGAGGGGTTGTTCCCGATCAAGCGGGCGGTGGAGGAGGGGAATGTGGAGGAGGAGCGGCGGCTGTTTTACGTGGCGGTGACGCGGGCGAAGGATGAGTTGTATTTGCTGTTTCCGCGGGTGACGACGGCAGGGGGGCCGCCTATGGCGATGCAGGCGAGCCGGTTTGTGCAGGAACTGCCGAGCGGGGTGTACGAGACGTTGCACCCGGGCGGCGGGTTCGTGTGGTAGGGGAGCAGGCGGGGGAGGGTGTCAGGTGGGGAGGGTTTGGGTGAGGACGGAGGCGTCCATGTGGTATTCGCCGACGCGGGTGGCGGGGCCGGTCATGGTGATGGAGTAGTCGTCGGCGATGGAGATCTGGATGGTGCCGCCGGGCATGTGGACGGTGACGTCGGGTTCGACGAGGCCGATTTTGCGGGCGACGGCGGCTGCGGCGGAGCTGCTGGAGCCGGAGGCGAGGGTGTAGCCGGCGCCGCGTTCCCAGATTTCGATGCGGATGTTGGAGCGGTCGAGGACTTTGAGGAACTGGACGTTGGTGCGGCGTGGGAAGTTGGGGTGGTTTTCGATGGCGGGGCCGAGGCGGTAGGCGAGGTCGCGGGAGATGTTGGGGAGGGGGATGACGCAGTGGGGGTTGCCGACGGTGGCGGCGTAGATGGTGAGGGTTTCGCCGGCGACGTGGAGGGGTTCGGCGAGGACTTCCCGGTCGGGGCCGGTGACGGGGATTTGGCTGGAGCGGAAGGAGACGCGGCCCATTTCGACGGTGATGCTTTGGCCGCGTTGGCGGACGAGGCAGGTGACGCGGCCGCCGGGGGTGAGGATGGTGAAGGGTTTGTCTTCGCGGACGAGGCCGCGGTCGTAGAGGTAGCGGGCGAAGATGCGGAGGCCGTTGCCGGATTTTTCGGCTTCGGAGCCGTCGGGGTTGAAGATGCGGAGGGCGAAATCGGCGTCGGGGGTTTTTTTTTGGCCGTAGAGGATGCCGTCGGAGCCGAGGCCGTAGTTGCGGTGGCAGATCTTGATGATCTGGTCGGGGGTGGGCGGGTTGAGGGATTCGAGGACTTCGAGGACGAGGTAGTCGTTGCCGAGGGCGTGGTATTTGGCGAAGGTTTTCATGGGTGTGGGCGTTTCTTTGTGGTTTGTGGTTGCGGGGCGCGGTGGCAAGCGGAAAGCCGTGGTGCGGGGCGGGCGGTTGGGGTGGGCTGGGGTGTTTTTGGTATGGGGGTGTGTTTGAAAACGTGTTGCGTCGTGAGGAATGGGTCACTAGGCAGGACGGCGCATGAGCAAGAAATCGAAGACCTCCTCAAAGACGATCCTTCTCGTCGCGAACGGGGACCTGCGCCTTTCGGCGAATCAGGTCTGCTGGCCGGCGCAGGCCGAGATGGAGAAGAAGATCGAGAAAGTGGTGCAGGATTTCGGGTATAAGCTTGTTCGCGCACACCCCTACAAGAAGGACCAGCAGCATGGCTTCATCGGGAGCCAGAAGGAAGGTATGGAGGTGTTTGCGAACATCGACCGCGACCTCCCGCTGATTGTGGCGGAGAGTGTGTGGCAGTACAGCCACCACTTGCTGCACGGGCTGATCAGCCACCGCGGGCCGATCCTGACGCTGGCGAACTGGTCGGGCACGTGGCCGGGCCTGGTGGGCATGTTGAACCTGAACGGGAGCCTGACGAAGGCCGGGGTGGAGTACTCCACGTTGTGGAGCGAGAATTTTGACGACAAGTTCTTCCTGAAGTCGTTCGAGAAGTGGCTGACGGAGGGGAAGATCAAGCACCGGACGCCGCATGTGGCGGCGCTGAAGAGCGCGAAGGTGCCGAAGCAGGCGAAGAAGGTGGCGACGGAGATCGCGGCTGAGCTTCGCAACAAGAAGAGCATCATGGGCATCTTCGACGAGGGTTGCATGGGCATGTATAATGCCATCATCCCGGACGAGCTGCTTTTCCAGACGGGTGTGTACAAGGAACGGCTTTCGCAGAGCGCGCTCTACTATGCGATGACGCAGGTGAGCGACAAGGAGGCGAAGGATGTGTACTCGTGGCTGCTGGACAAGGGCATGACGTTCAAGCTCGGCAAGAACGAGGAGACGGACTTGACGGAGCGTCAGATCCTGGAGCAGTGCAAGATGTATGTCGCGGCGTGCCGCATTGCGGACGAATTTGGCTGCGATTCGATCGGCATCCAGTACCAGCAGGGCTTGAAGGACTTGTGCCCGGCTTCGGACTTGGTGGAGGGGATTTTGAACAACGCGGTGCGTCCTCCGGTGAAGAACGCGGCGGGGAAGGTCATCAAGAATGGCCAGCCGCTGACGCACTTCAACGAGGTGGACGAGTGTGCGGGTCTGGATGGCGTGTTCACGCAGCGCGTGCACACGGCGCTGGGTCAGCCGCCTGAGAACACGCTGCACGACTTGCGTTGGGGCGATTGGGACAAGAGCGGGACGACGGACGAGTATGTCTGGGTGTTCCTGATCTCGGGCGCGGCTCCGCCGGCGCACCACATTGGCGGTTACAAGGGGACGAGCGGCGAGCGCCAGCCTCCGATGTACTTCCGTCTGGGTGGGGCGACGTGCAAGGGTATCGCGAAGCCGGGCGAGGTGGTGTGGAGCCGTGTGTTCATCGAGGGCGGCAAGCTCAAGATGGACTTGGGCCGCGCCAAGGTGATCGAGCTGCCGAAGGAGGAGACGGAGCGTCGCTGGAAGGAAACGACGCCGCAGTGGCCGATCATGCACGCCGTGACGTATGGGGTGACGCGCGACCAGATGATGGCGCGCCACAAGGCGAACCACTTGCAGTTGGCTTATGCGAACAGCGCGGCGGAGGCGGATATGTGCCTCTATGCCAAGGCGGCGCTGGCGCAGGAGCTGGGTCTGGAAGTGAGCCTGTGCGGCACGAAGGCCGACGGTTCCAAGTTCTAGAGCCCTCCTTTGTGCTTCAAGTTGCCGTTTGCGCCGACGCTGCGGCGGGGCGTGGACGCCCCATCCTCGTTGTCGGCGCGGGCGAAAAGGCCCGTCAGCCGGGGCGGCAACTTGAGGTGAGGGTGTTCTAGTGTCCTTTGTCCTGAAATATTGGATACGCGGGGCGCGCCGGTTGCCGGCGCGCCTCGCTCGTACCCGGAGGGTTTCAACAGGAGGGTCTTTTTTATTACGATGAATGCGTGCCGTAAATGGGGATGGTGTGTGGTGGTGCTGTGGGCCGTATGGGCTCCGCTGGCGTCGGGCGCGGCGTGGTGGGAGTCGGAGTTGCGTCTGGATGATCTGGAGAAGGGTGAATGGGTGGTGTATGCGGCGCGCGAGGAGGGCTCGGGTGAGCTGAAGGTGCTGGCTGCGAAGGTGGGCGCGGACGGGAGGGCGCAGGCGCATTACGGGACGCAGGACTTTGCGTTGACGGGGGTTTTTGAGGTGAATGCGCGTGACCTGGATGAGCGCAAGCAGGAGCGCGTGACGTTGACGTTGAAGACGGCGTTGAAGCGGAAGGCGGCGGACGTGACGGACCGGATACGGTCGCTGGTGGGGCAGGGGGCGGAGGAGGTGACGTCGACGACGGGGATGACGTCGCAGATCGCGCTGGAGCCGGGGGTGCTGGTGTGCCTGGGCGCGAGCCAGCAGCCGGCTGCGCAGCCGCAGGTGGCGCCTGCGGGGGCGGAGCAAGGGGTGGGCGCGCCGGGGGCCGCGGTGGGGGCGGAGCCGGCGGTGACGACGGTGTTGCACTTTGTGGCGATTTTCAAGGTGGGGAAGCCGCCGGTGCGGCTGCGTCTCTACGAGGCGCCGGCACCTGAGGCGGTGGCGGTTCCGGAGCAGGAGGGAGCAAAGAAGGTGGAGGGAGTGGCACGATGAAGATTCGACATGTTTTGGAGACGTGTTTGTACGCCGAGGACCTGGTGAGGGAGGAGAGTTTCTACTCCGGGGTTCTGGGGCTTGAGGTGCAGGCGCGGGAGTCGGGCAGGCATGTGTTTTTCCGGCTGCCGCACGGGATGTTGCTGATTTTCAATCCGAGGGTGACGGAGCATCCGGGGTTGCAGGGGCATAGCCAGATCCATGTGCCGGCGCATGGGGCGACGGGCGCGCAGCATGTGGCGTTTGCGGTGCATGAGAGCGCGTTGCCAGCGTGGCGGTCGCATTTGCACGCGAAGGGCGTGGCGATCGAGAAGGAGGTGGCGTGGCCGGGTGGGGGGCACTCGATTTATTTCCGGGATCCGGCGGGGCACAGCGTGGAGCTGGCGACGCCGCGGCTGTGGCAGATGCCGGAGGGTCAGGTTTTCGGGTAAGGGCGGGTTATGCCTTTGCGCGCCGTTTTGGCGTGGTTGGCCGGGCGGGGGGGGCCGGCGTGGGCGCGGTGGGCTTGATAATTCATTCTCAATAGGAAAAGCGATGCTTGCGCGTTCATACAGTCTGCTCACGAAGGAGAAGAAACTGACGGTCGGGTTTTTCGGTGGCTCGATCACCTGGGGCTCGAACGCGAGCGATCCGGAGAAGACGTCTTACCGTGCGTTGACGACGGCGTGGCTGCGCGGGGCGTTTCCGGAGGCGAAGATTGAGAGTGTGAACGCGGCGATCGGGGGCACGGGGTCGGACTTTGGGGCGTTCCGGGTGGGGTATCATTTGCTGCCGAGCAAGCCGGACCTGGTGTTTCTGGAGTATGCGGTGAATGACTCGGGCGCGAGCGTGGGGCTGATTCGCGCGGGGATGGAGGGGATCATCCGGCAGGTGCGGCGGCAGAATCCGGTGGTGGAGATTGTGGTGCTGCTGACGCTGAACGGGAGGTATGCGGACGAGTATGCGAGGGGCTGGATGCCGGCTGTGGTTTACGCGCACACGGAGATTGCGCGGCACTACGGGCTGCCGGTGGTGAACTTGGGGCGGCCGTTGGCGGAGGCGCTGCTGGGGGCGGGGAAGCCGTTGACGGAGGCGCTGCCGGACTCGGTGCACCCGAACGATACGGGTTTCTCAAATTATGCGGCGACGTTGCGGTCGTGGCTGGAGCGTTGGCTGAAGGAGGGTGAGGTTGCGCCCGTGGCGCCGCTTCCCGAGCCGCTTGGGAGGCCGTACGAGACGGCGGGGCTTGTGGACTGCACGAAGGCGGCGGGGGCGGGTTTTGCGTTGGTGGAGAAGTCCCTGTGCAACGTGTACCCGCATTATGTGGAGGGTCAGCCGGGTGCGTGGCTGGAATTTGCGTTTGAGGGGACGGCGGTGGGGGTGTTCTGGATGATGGCGTCGGACTCCGGGGATGTGGCGTGGTCGATTGACGGCGGCGAGCCGGTGAGGGCGTCGAGCTGGGACAAGTATTGCGAGTATTTTGACCGGGCCCACTACAAGATTTTCCGTGACGACCTGAAGCCGGGGCGGCATGTGCTGCGGGTGGGGGTGTTGGACGAGAAGGCGGAGGGTTCGAAGGGCAAGGTGGTGCGGATTGCCGCGTTCCTTGTGATGTAGCCATGACGCGCGAGGATCCAAAGGAGGCTGCGGGGGCGGTAGAGCCGCGTGGTGAAGCGGCTTACACGGCGGCGGAGCTTGAGGTGCGTGAGCGGGCGCTGGACCGCAGCGCGATGGGCAAGGGGTGGACGCTTTCGGGTGTGGCGGCGGTGTTGCAGGCGATCTCGACGGGGACGTTGTTCACGTTGCCGTGGTGGATGACGGCGCTGAACATCGTCGCGGGGATGTTTGCGCTTGGGGTTCTGGCGGGGCTGTTTGCGGGGATTTCCTGGGCGATCCGGCGGCGGCGGGGTGCGCGCTACGTGCGGCACTTCGGGGGGTGGCTGGCGGGGTTGTCCGTGATGTCGGCGGCGGGGTCGGGGATGTGCGCGGGGCGGTGGCTGAGTTCGTAGGCGGGGTGTATTCGAAAAAGCATTACAGCGGGCGGGACGCGCTGCTGGGGCGGTTTCGCTTGAGGTTGTCGCGCTGCGCCGACGCTGGGGCGACCACGCACGGCGTGGGCCGATTCTTCGCGATAGGGGCTTTGTCCACGATCTGGACCTGGAAGGCCGCGAGCCGCGCACGGCGTGGGCCGATTCTTCGCGATGGGGGCTTTGTCCACGATCTGGACCTGGAAGGCCGCGAGCCGCGCACGGCGTGGGC
>CAZQIE010000106.1:0-9992 GCA_964593675.1 uncultured Opitutales bacterium | reverse complement strand
TCAAACAGCTCGGTCACAATCTGTACAGTCTAAAATGTCGATTGGCCCTAGGCAACCGAGGGCAGGTAACGACAAGATCTGTATTAGAACTTCCGACTACAACAACGCGGGGTAGCTTCATAGTCGCGTGATATGTCCATTTTAGGAGCGCAGCAATGCGAAATGCAGGCAAAGCATTGAAAACACGTGCGCACGCGTTCACTTCCATCTTGCCCTAAGCACCTAAACCGTTTTTCACCTAGGCAAGATTGGTTGCAGGTATAAACGTTACGAAAAGAAACATCCAACCGCACTGTTGAAAAAGAAAAGCATTGCGTTTCGGGTTAAACCAATCATTGAGCAAGATGTCACTGCATATGCCTACCAAAATCGAAATCGAAGTTCCCGACAACATCACGTCAAAGTCGGATCTGGTTAAGTTCCTGAAGTCCGAGACGGACAAGGAAGTTGAGCGCCTTGCGAAAGAGCGCGAAGCGATGGATTACCTCGCTAAGCTGCATCAGCTCGCTTCAAAGGAAACCGGCCGGTCTTTCCAGAACACGCAGGACCTCGTTGAAGCGCTGCTCCCGTTCTGCTCCGCCCGTTTCCGTGGCCGCCTGGAGAACGGTGAGAGCCGCCGTGGCAAGCGCACGCGCCTGACGCCGGAAGTGATTGCCGAGATCAAGGAGCTGAAGAAGCAGGGCATGACGAATGTCGCCATCGCCCGCCGCATCGGGTGCTCCAACATCACCGTTGCTAAGGCGCTGGGTAAGTAAACAGCGGGCTTAGTAGCCCCAAGTAAAAACAAGACCTTCGGGCGTACGCCTGAAGGTCTTGTTTTTTTGGCCATCCCACAATTGAAGCCAAAGTTGGGCCGGAGCCGGGAGACGGGGCCAAGCAACGGATTGTGGCAATAAGCGGTCGGGGGCTTCTTAGCTTATCTTGCGGCAGGTATGTTATGCTAAAGCAGCCGCGGTATGACGTACCAGGCAAGAAGCCAGTCACCTACAGGAAGATGCCCGGGATCTGCGCGGGTAGGGGTTAAGCGTTCGAGGCAAAGCAAGCCCGCTTTTTTGAATTCCACGAGCGAGTTTCCCGCTGGTGCACCGAGCAACAGGGAGGCCATTGTTTCCATATACGGATTATGGCCGACCAACATAATGTCGCCATCGATAGCAGCGAGTTCGCGGGCAATGACGCGCGGATCGTCCTCCGGACGAAGGGCGTCGGAGACGACAAGAGGAACATTGAGGCTCAGGCCGTCTTTAAAGAGCCTGGCCGTTTGGACTGCGCGCGTAAGGGCGCTGTGGCGAATTTCAACTAGGCCCGCGAACTCGTTCTTCTTGAGAAACCGCGCAAGCTGCCGCACCTGGTCCTCGCCTTTTTTAGTCAACCTGCGGGCAGAGTCAGGGCTGCCGGCTTCCGCGTCAGCGTGGCGCAAGAGGTAAAGCTTCATAAGGGACACCGTAACGCCGGGATGTTCGTTCGGCAACCGTAGGCGCTACTCGTAGCGGAGGGCTTCGATAGGATCGAGGCTGGCTGCTTTGAAGGCCGGATAGATGCCGGAGACGACACCAACGATAACGCTGAAGCAAAAACCGGCGACCATGGCCATGACGGGGATGATGATATTCTCGCCGGACGGCACCATCTGTTTCAGGCCTTCGACCAGGAAGACACCGACGATCAGGCCCAAAATGCCGCCGAGGCCGCTGAGGACAACGGACTCCGCAAGGAACTGGATGAAGATGTCGACTGAGCGGGCGCCCACGGCTTTGCGCACGCCGATCTCGCGGATACGCTCGTTGATGACCGCGAGCATCACGTTGGCGATGCCGAGGCCGCCGACGAGGAGGGAGATCGCCGCGACGCCACCGAGCGAGATCATCCAGGCACGCTCCTGCCGCTTGAACTCCGCGAGCTGCTCCTCGGCGGTCTCGATCTGAAAGTCCCGTATGCCGCGGTGGGTCATGTTAAGGGTGTTCTCAATTTGCGGCACGATGTCTGGAAGCACGCTGGCATCGGAGATGCGCACGCGCAGGCCTGTGAGCTTTTCGTTTCCGGTGAAGCGCTTCATCGCCGTGGAGACCGGTATGAAGTTAACGCGGTTTTTGTAACCAAGGGCGTTGCGGCCACTCTGGTCCAACTCGTAGTGCTCGAGAACCCCGATCACCGTGAACTGGCGGTTTGCGATCCGGATGGTTTGGCCGACGGGTGAGACGTTGCGGCCGTAGAGGCGGTCCCTGACCTGCGAGCCGAGGACGACGACCGGGGCGGCACGCTCGATGTCGAGGTCACTGATGAACCGGCCTTCCACGACGTTGAAGAGGCCGACGGGCAGGATACCGGGGGTGACGCCGGTGAGGATTGCCCACTCGGTCTTGCCGTTGCGGACGAAGTTTTTCCAGTGAAGGTTTACCTCGGGCGAAACGTAGGTTGCGAGCGGTATGTTCGCCGCGATGGCATCGGAGTCCTTGATCGTGCGCCCCGGTGAAATGCCCGCCATGTGCTGCTGGTCTGGCGGGGGCTGGTCATCGGAGATGGTGATGGTCTCAATGCCGCCGCGCTCTTCAAAGAAGACCTTGAAGTTGCGGACCATGCCCTGAACGACGGCGACCATCGCGATGAGGGCTGCCACGCCGAGGATCACGCCGCTCAGCGTCAGGAGGGACCGAAACTTGTGCGCCCAGATTTCGCGCAGGCCGTTGGTTATGCCACTCAGGAAGTTCATTTGCGGCGGTCCTCCTGCACGCGGCCGTCGAGCATGGAGATCACGCGATCGGCGTAATGGGCGACGTTGAGGTCGTGGGTGACGAGGATGATGGTCTGCCCTTCGCGCCGGAGCTCGACGAAGAGGTCCATGATGCGGGAGACGTTTTTCGAGTCGAGGTTGCCCGTAGGCTCGTCCGCGAGGATGATCGCGGGCTTGTTGATGAGGGCCCGGGCGATGGCCACGCGCTGGCGCTCGCCGCCGGAGAGCTGGGTGGGCGAATGGCGGGCGCGGTGTTCCAGCCCGACGCGGCGCAGGGCCCGGAGGGCGCGCTCAGGTCCATCGGTGACGATTTGGCGCGAATACGAGAGCGGGAGCAGGACGTTGTCGGTAACGCTCAGGCGAGGGAGGAGATTGAAGGCTTGAAAGACGAAGCCGATGCGGTTGGCGCGGTACCAGGCACGGCGCGAGGGTGTGATGTCGGAAACATCCACATCCTCAAAAACGACGCGGCCGCTGGTGGGCATGTCCATGAAGCCGAGCACGTGCATGAGCGTGCTCTTCCCGGAACCCGACGGTCCGAGGATGGCAACGAACTCGGCGGGGCCGAAGGTGAGGTCCACGCCGTCGAGCGCGTGGACTTCCTCGTCGCCGACCTGGTAGGTCTTCCGGACGTCCTTTAGCTCAATGAGGTTCATGGGTTACCCCGCGGACGCCCGCCACCAGAGCCGCCTCCGGAGCCGCCTTGCGGGCGCTGTCGCCGTTCGTCCTGCTGGGCGCCCGGTGTGCCTGCGGGACGGACGAGCGAGAGGGTTTCTTCGCCCGCGAGGCCCGTAAGGATCTGGACATAGTTCGCGTCGTTGATGCCCGTCTTTACAACGCGTTTTTCGAACGTGCCGTCAGGCTTCTGCACGAATACGAAGCGTTCGCCGCCTTGGGCAAACACGCCGGAAAGGATCACGGCCACGGCGTTTTCAACCTTCGCGGTTGGGATGCTGACGTTGGCGCTGATGCCAGGCCGGACCGGTATACCGTCCGTAGCCAGGCTGACCTTTACGGGGAATACGCGCAGGTTGTTTCGGCTCTGTGCCGAAGGCGCGATTTCCCGGATTGCTCCCGGAAGGACGATGCCTGGCATCGAATCGAAGGTCACGCGCGAGGGGTCGCCGATTTTGACCTTATTGATGTCGATCTCGTTGACATCCGCCTCCACGAGCAGGCGGTCGAGGTCATTTATCTTCATCAGCAACGTGCCCTGGTTTACGGACGTTGCGCCAATGATGACCTGGCCCACGTTGATATTCTGGTCCGAGACGATGCCGTCCTGAGGCGCACGGATAACGGCCTTCGAGAGCCGGTCCTCCGCATTTTCGAGGCGGGCTTTCCGGACCTCCATTTCAATTTGGGCGATCTGCTTCTCGGTTACAGCGTCCAGATGTTCGCGCTCGGGGACGAAATCGCGCGCGCGCAATTCTGTGAGGCGTGCCAGGTCGCGGTCAGCTTTTTGCAGGCGCAGTACTTGAGCCTGATGTTGGCGCTGGGCTTCGGTGAGCTCGTTGAGGAGGCTCGTCTTGTCCAGCTCCACGAGCACCTGGTCCCGCTTTACGCGGTCGCCGTTTATGGCGTGGATTTTGTCGATGCGGCCGCTGATCTCGGAGCGTACTTCCGTGGCAACGACGGGCTGGACGTAGCCGATGGCGTCGACGGTGGCCTCAATGGTGCGGCGTTCGACGCGGGTGGTGCGGTTCTCGACCTTCTTGGGCTGGCCGTCATTCCTCACCTTATTGATGGCAACCCAGCCGGCGATGGCGACAAGGGCCACGGCAACAAGGATCAACAGAGCACGCTTCATGGTTGGGTAGAAGGGGTTGAAGGGAGGACTCGGGCTGCGTCGGGAGAAGGGGGCGCGGGCGAAACGGCAGGCTTCTGCGGATCGAGTTCGCCGGGCCAGCCGGGGTGGCGTGGACCTTCGCGTTCGGCGTCCGCCCAGGTAAAGCCGTGGCGGGTGAGAAGCGTGCCGTCGATCCGGCCAAGGCGCACGCCGGCCCGCATGAGATCCAGCGCGCTTTCCAGATCGCGGATCCGGGCGAGGTCGAAATCACGCTCGGCCTCAAGAACAGCCCGGAACGTGGAGGCTCCGGCCTGGAAGCGGGCGCGTTCGCGTTCAAAAGCTTCCTGATTCACGAGAACCGATGAGCGGGTGGTTACGCGGCGCTCGCGTCCGGCGACCACGGCGCGCCAGGACTGGCGCACGCGCAGCATGAGATCCTGCTGGACCTGCGCGAGTCGGACGTTCGCGCGCTCGAGATTCTTCACGGCCCGGCGGGCGCGGGCTTCTTCCTCACGGAAGCCCCAGGGCATGGAGAGTTCCACACCGGCGTTCCAGCGGTATCCGTCCCGTGAATACGTGTCGCCCAGGGCGGTGAGCCCACCCCGGTCGCGGCCTGTAGAGAAGCCGCCCGCGACAACGTCGAGGTTTGGCTGCGTGGTGTCGTCCGCAACAACGTGCTCAAGCCTGCGCTGCTCGATCACTTCAGTCTGGATCTGGGTCTCCAGGTCGGCGGCCAGGGCGTCCCGCACGACTGCGTGAAAGTCCCGGACAGGGCCAATGTCTCCGGTCAAGGGAGCGACGCCGATCCCGGTTGCTGGTGAGAACGTGAGCGTGCCGAGGAGTGCCCGCAGACGGTCCTCGGCGTCTTCTATGGCCTGACGCGCGAGAATGAGGTCTTCGCGACGGGACGCGAGAGCGGCTTCCGCGGCGAGGACGTCCGCGCGTGTGGCCAGGCCCAACCGTTCGCGCTCGCGGTTTTCCTCAAGCAAGGCTTCGGCGGAACGGACACTCGTATCCCGCAGGTCGCGGAGCGCGTGGGCGGCGGCAAGGTTCCAGTAGGCGATTTCCGCCTCGGCTATGGTGTCTACGACCTGGCGGCGGAGCTCGAGTTTGCTCTGGCGGTACGCGGCGCGGGCAATCGCGATGGGCGCAAGGTTTACCGTGGGCCCGGCACCGCGCAGGAGCGGCTGGCGGGCCGTCAGGCCAACTTCGCCCGCGTAGTCGGGGTTTATTAAGGAAAAGGCGGAGTTGGAGTCGGTGCGGTTCATGCGGCTCTCCAAGCCAAGCGTGGCGCCACTTTGAACCTTCTGGGAAATGCCCGCACTGTAGGTCTGGTTTTCCTCCGTTGGGCGGGATGCGCCGGAAAGAAGGGACGAAGCACTGGCGCTGAAGCTCTTGTCGATCCCGGCGCCAACGGTGAGGCGCGGGTCGAAGGCGGCACGCTCGATCTCCACGTTGTCCGCGGCAATGCTCGGGTCGAAACGCTGGATGACGATCCCGAAGTTCTGGCGAAGTGCTTGGTCAATGGCCGAGCGGAGCGGGAGCGGCGTGAGAACGCGACCTTCAGGCGCGAGCGTCGCTCCGGCCTCAAGCGAGCGCGTGATCGCAGAGGCTGCATCCAGTCCGGACGGCAGGGCCTCCGCCGCCGGAATCGTCGTCGGCGTCGCTGCGAGCGCCAGCATGCACGCGAGTGCTCTCTGAATCATCAAGTGGGTGTGGTGAAGCAACAAGGGAGAAGCCCCGGGGAGGACGTCTCACAAAGAGCCATCAGGTTTCATGCGAAAACGGGGCGGAATCAACCCGATTTGCATTTCTGAGGGAACCCCGGGTTATCAATAACGCAGTATCGTTCTGGAAATTGAGACCACCTTTTCCAAGCGGACTGCGGGCATGAGGGGAAATAGCGCCCTCGCTCGGCTGTGGCGCGTGGGCCGCTGAATAGGCGTGCGGCGGAGGACTTTGCCTCCTACGTTCACGTTGTGCATACGGTTGTATGTTTTGGAGAGGTACTGTGGGACTGCCTGCCGCAGGCGCTGTTCCTCGGCGGGGCGCCCCTGAACGTGGCGTATCATTTGCGCAAACTCGGCGCGCGCCCCCGCATGGTGTCTGCGGTTGGGGCGGACTTCCTGGGCGAGCTCGTCCTGGAACGCATGGCCGAGTTCGGGCTTGAAACGGACCTGATAGGGCGGACGGAGCGCCTGCAGACGGGGGCTGTGAAGGTGATGCTGAACGCGGAAGGAAACGCGACCTATGACATCCTGCACCCGGTCGCGTGGGACCGCATTCCCGTGGGTGAAGCGGTGCGCGAGGCCGTGGCTGCGGCGGACGCCCTGGTGTTCGGGTCGCTGGCGTTGCGGGGCGTGCATAACGCGGAAGCCTTGTCACAGCTGCTGGAGCTCACGGGGCCGCTTCGCGTGTTCGATGTGAACCTGCGGGCTCCGTATTGGGACCGGGAGGCCGTGCTTGCGCTGTGCCGCCGTGTGGATGTGGTTAAGCTCAACGACGAGGAACTCGCGCACCTGACAGGCGCGGAGAACCCGCCTGTGACCGCGGATGCCGCGCTGACGCTGCTTGAACGTTTGCGCGAGGAAACGGGTTGCCCCCGGATCTGCGTGACGCGGGGCGCTGCGGGGGCGGTCTTTCTCGACAACACGAGCGCCTACGAGGCGACTCCCCCACCCGTCCGGGTCGCAGACACCGTGGGCGCGGGGGACGCTTTTACGGCGGCCTTCGTGACCAGCCTGTTGCGTGGAGAGGCCGACCGCGCCTGTGCCCAGGGGTGCGCGCTCGGCGCGTTTGTCGCCTCCCGGTCCGGTGCGCAGCCGCCCTACCGCTCCACGGAGGTTCCCGGGCTGACGATGTAGGACGCGTGGCTTGCCGACCGCGCCGAGAGCTGCAACGTTTGGGGTGGAGATTTGCTTTGGGCACGATGTCGCACCTTCAAACTGAATTGAGCGCCGGATTCTTGCCGCCTGAACTGGAGGCGGCGGCGTCGCGGGTGGCGAACATCGCGCGGGCGGCCGGTGGCCGGGCAGTGCTGGTGGGCGGGTGCGTGCGGGATGCGCTGCTGGGCCGGCACCCGAAGGACGCCGATGTGGAAGTGTTTGGCGTGAGCCCCGAGGAACTGGAACGGCGCCTGGGGGCGTGCTTCGAGCTGAACCGTGTGGGAAAGGCCTTTGGCGTGCTCAAGCTGCGTGGCCTGGCGCTGGACGTGAGCGTGCCGCGCCGCGAATCCAAGGCGGGGCTTGGCCACAAGGGCTTCCTCATCCACGGAGATCCCTCGCTATCTTTCAAAGAGGCGGCCGCGCGGCGCGACTTCACGCTCAATGCCATTTCCTGGGACCCGCTGACGCGCGAGCTGATCGACCCGTATTGCGGGCGGGATGACTTGGCTGCGGGTATCCTGCGGCACACGTCAGAGCGCTTTTCCGAAGACCCTTTGCGCGTGCTGCGGGCGATGCAGTTCGCCGGCAGGTTTGCGTTTCAGGTGGCGCCCGAGACGGTAGCGCTATGCCGGACAATCGAGCCTGAGGGCCTGCCCGCGGAACGCCTTTTCGAGGAGTGGCAAAAGCTGGTGGTCAAGGGGTTGAAGCCGTCCGTCGGGCTTGAGTTCCTGCGCGCCTGCGGGTGGTTGCGCTACTACCCGGAATTGGAGGCGCTCGTGGGGTGCCCGCAGGACCCGGAGTGGCACCCGGAAGGCGACGTGTGGACCCACACGCTGCATTGCATGGACGCCTTTGCGGAAACGCGCCTTGGCGACGAATGGGAAGACCTCGTCGTCGGCCTTGCCGTGCTGTGCCACGACCTTGGAAAGCCGGCCACCACGTTCACGGACACGGACGGGCACATCCGGTCTCCGGGCCACGAGGGCGCAGGCGAGGCACCCACGCTTGCCTTCCTCTCGCGCCTTACGCAGCACAAGGACCTCATTGAGGCGGTCGTGCCTCTCGTAATGAACCACATGCGCCCGAGCGAGCTTTACCGGGCAAAGGCTGGAGATTCCGCGATCCGGCGCCTGGCGCTGCGCGTGGGGCGGATCGACCGGCTCGTGCGCGTGGACGACGCCGATTACCGCGGGCGGCCCCCCATGGCGCGCGGGCCTGCGCCCCAAGGCGCCTGGCTGCTAGACAGGGCTGCGGCGCTTGCCGTAAAGGCGGAACCGCCACGGCCACTGGTGCTCGGGCGCCACCTCATTGAGCGTGGATTGCTGCCTGGGCCCTCGTTCAAGCCGCTTCTGGCGGAATGCTATGAGGCGCAGCTTTCAGGCGCCTTCACGGACCTCGAGGGCGGGCTCGCTTTCCTGGACGCGCTGCTGCGCGACCGTCGTTGAGTTCTGGATACGACTAGGGCAGTTCGCTTTGCGATGTCGCGTGCGCCGAAGCCCGATCCTCGCGTCAGCGCGGGAAGGGGAAGTCAGGTCGCCCTATGCGGCAAACTTAAAGCGGATGGTCCTTAGAACCAACCGCGGCGGCCCTCGCCATAAATTTTTACAAAGTCCTCGTCAGAGCGGGTGAGGTAGAGGATGCCTTCGATCAGGCCGATAATGCCCACGATGCCGGCGCCAAGCCCGACGGTGAGCACGGTAACCAGCAGCATGATCAGGCCCTCCTTGGTGTAACCGAGGACGAACTTGTGGACGCCCAGTGCGCCGAGGAGAATTCCGAGAATGCCCGCCGCAATCTTGTCGTTCGCCGTGAGAGTCTTATAAGCCATCGGGCCAGCAAAAGGGGTTGTGGCCCATTGGGCAAGACCTAGCAGCAACACCCGAGTCGCGTCAGCAGCAGCATGGTGAAAGGCACGCCTTTTACGGGAACAGGGCGGACGGTTGCCGTGCAGTTCCAGGTTTCCCGGTGCCCTTGACGCTCCAGTTCGAGCGAAAAGGCGGCGTCCGCGGGTTGTCCGTCGATGCCGGAAAGCATGGCGCGGATGGCCGTGCAGTTACGGCACTCAGTGTCCGTTCCGCAACCGCCAAGATTGCAGACGGTGTGCTCGCAGCCGAGAATTTCGCCCAGGCGAAGGCCAAGGAGGTCCTCAACGGCGCGGCGGTTGACGAGCTTCAGCAAAGCGTCGTTGGCGTGAACAAGCTGGCGGTGGTTGTTGAAGAACAGGACAGCTTGGGGGATGGCGTCAAGAACCTGGGCGAGGGGTTCCGCGGCGAGGAGGGTGAGACGTTGCTCGCGCACCTGGTCAATCGGCAAGCGCTCTGCGGGAGCGAACGCCGTGTGGGGCGTGGTCGTTCTCATGTGTGGTCTAGCGGTAGGATCGGGCCTCGCCGGTGTCAACGCCGGAGCCTGGCCGGCGGCCCTGATTCCCGCCGGCGCTTTCGGGAGAGGGCCACATTCAGCTTCTCGGACGCACGCGCGGAAGCTTTAGCTTTGCCGAGTACGCACCGCGTGTAGTGGAGCGCTTGCGGCCTTCGCTGCCCTAGGGCCAATCGACATTTTAGACTGTACAGATTGTGACCGAGCTGTT
>CAZQIE010000105.1:2774-10022 GCA_964593675.1 uncultured Opitutales bacterium | reverse complement strand
CAAACAGCTCGGTCACAATCTGTACAGTCTAAAATGTCGATTGGCCCTAGCGCAAGCCCCGTCACAAAGCCCGGCCACGCGAGTGGCAGCGATATGCGCCAAAACGTGTTCCAGCGGCTCGCTCCGCAGGATTGCGCGGCCTCGGTAAGGCTTGGCTCAATGCCGCGCAGGCTGTTCGCAAAGCTTTTCACGAAAAACGGCGTGGACACAAAGGTCTGCGCGACCACAACCGCTGCCGTTGAGAATGGGAGCGCGATACCAAGGGCCTGAAGGGTGCCGCCCAGCACGCCTTCCCGGCCGAAAGCCATAAGCAGCGCCACCCCCGACACCGCTGGCGGCAACAGCACCGGCAAGTCCAGCAAGGTTTCCGCGAGCCGGGAGACCTTGGAGCGCCCGTGGGCGAGCAGGACGGCGAGCGGTGAGCCAAAAAGCGCAATGACCGCCGTGCTCAGCAGGCTCGTCACGAGCGTCAACTGCACCGCCTGCACGGCCAAAGGGTCTGCGCCCTCCGCAACCACCGCCTCAGGTGGCACGCGCACAAGCAGGGATATGACGGGCAGCACCAAGAGCGTCAGGATGGGAACTGACGCAGCAAGTAAGAGGCGCTTTGCGGGCCGTTTCATAGCGGGGAAGGGGCGTGCGCAGGTGGCCTGCGCGACGGCTCCCGTTAAACCCGAACCCTCACCACAAGTCCAGCGTCAGACCGGTAATTCGCTCCCGTCACAGGTTCGCTGGGCGTCCACGCTCGCCGTAGAGCACTTCTACTATAAGTTTGTCGCGTGCGCCGACGCTGCGGCGAGCGTGGACGCCCCATCCTCGCATCGGCGCGGAGGGAGAAGCCGGGCTGCTTTGTGCGACACCCTGAAGTAGAACTGCCGTAGCGTCGGCCGCAAGCGACGACCCGAAGTAAACCTGCCCTAGGCGTGGGCGCCAGCGCGCGACGAAGCATCCAGCACCGCCTTCAGCTCGTCCACCTTGATCGGCTTCTTCATGTAGAAGTCGGCGCCAGCCTGCAGGCACTTTTCCTCGTCCCCGGGCATCGCGAGCGCAGTAAGCGCCGCGATTTTCATATGTGCGGCCCCAGGGCCCGCTTCGCCGGCCCGGACGTGGCGCATCAGCGTCGTGCCGTCCATTCCCGGCATCAGGACGTCGAAAATCCCCAGATCAAAATGCTCGTTGCGCAGGATCTCCAGCGCCTCCTCACCCGACTGCGCGGATTTCGACGTACACCCGAGCTTGCGCAGGATCGTCACCAGCAGCCGCAGGTTTATCGCGTTATCATCCACCGCGAGCACATGCAGGTTGCGACTCGGCGGGGCGCTCGGGATCGGCACCTGCTGGACCGGCTCAGCCTCCACCGACGCCGCGGCCTCGCGCACAGGCATCGTCACGTGGAAAACCGAACCCTTATCTATCTCACTCTCGCACCACAGGCGCCCGCCCATGTTTTGCACGAGCCGGTAACTGATTGCCAGACCCAGCCCCGAGCCCTCCATGGGGGCGTCCGGTGACAGGTAAAACTGCTGGAAAGGCTTAAAGAGAAGCTTCTGTTGCGCATCCGAAAGGCCGATCCCCGTGTCACGCACGGCGATGTGCAGTTCCACCAGCCCGGCGCGCGGGCGCGTGTAACCAAAGGACACCGTGACGGAGCCGCTTTGCGTGAACTTCACGGCGTTCCCAAGCAGGTTGAGCATCACCTGCTTCACCCGCAGCGGGTCGCTCAACACGCGCGGGCAGCCAGCTTGGCTCTGCAGGACCATATCCAGCCGCTTCTCCTTCGCACGCACGGACAACGCTTCGACGGATTCCCGGACCACCTGGAGCGGGTCCATGGCTCGGCTTTCAATCTGAAGCGACCCGAACTCGATGCGCGAGTAATCCAGCACGCTATTGATAAGCTCCAGCAGCGTGCTGCCGCTGCGCCGGATAATCTCAAGGTAGTCGCGCTGGTCCTCAGAGAGCGTGGTCGTCATCTCCAGCAGGTCCGCGTACCCGAGTATCGCGTTCATCGGCGTCCGGATCTCGTGACTCATCGTCGCCAAAAACGCGCTCTTCGCCTGATTCGCCGAGACCGCCGCTTCCCGTGCGCGGACCAGGTCCGTCACGTCCCGCGCAATCCCCACGATCCCCGACGCCGCCTCGCCCTTCGGCCCAAGCAAGGGCACCCGTACGCTCGCAAAAACCAGGCGCGTGTTGGGCGGACGCACGAGCGTAAGCTCATCCATCACGCGCTTGCCGCTCAGGACCACCGCTTCCCCGTCCTTCCATGCCGTATTCTGCCCAAGCGCGTCTCCCAGCCCGATTTTCGGCGGAAAACCAATCTCCTCGTCCGTCCGGCCGATGATGTCCTCAACAGGCCGCTTCATCAGCTCCGCAAAACTGTGGTTGACCAGGCGGTAGCGAAGTTCCCGGTCCTTCACAAAAACCAGGTCGGGTGTGGATTCGATCACCCGTTCGAGCAGTTCCTTGGTGTGTCGCACCGCTTCCGAAAGCTCACGCTGGCGCCGTTCCGCACGCACGCGTTCCGTCGCATCGCGGGCGGAAAGCACGCCGTACTCCCGGTCCCGAAACTTCCGATACGAGATGGTGCGGTCCGCCACAAACCGGCTTCCGTCGTGAGCCCGCAGCTGCGCCGTCAGCGAGCCGGGCGCGCCGTATCCATCACCGGACGTCCTCCCGAGCTCCAGAGGCAGGTCGCCCGTCTCGTGGAGCACGATATCCCGGATACGCAGCCCCCGCATCGTCTCCCGGTCCTTCGCAAGACGCTGCACGGCCGTCTCGTTCGCGTCCACAAGCTCCCCGGAATTCGGGTCAAACAGGATGATCAGCTCACTCGACTGGTCCAACAGGAAGCGGAACCGGTGCAGTTCCTCCACCCGGTCCTGAAGCTGCCCGTAGTAGTGCTTCCTGACGCTCTGACGCCCCAGGCCTACAATCTGGAGGCGCAGGGCCTCCCTGTCTGGTGAGCCTTCAGAGGGAATCGGCATAGACTGCCTTGATATCAGCCGGGTTCATGGGGCGTGGGTTCGTGAGCATGCACGGGTCCTTGGCCGCCGCTTGGGAAAGCTCCGGAAGGTCGCTTGCCGACACGCCCACCTGATTCAAGGTGCGGTTTACGGAAACTTCCAGCTTCAATTCCCGCACGCGCCTCAGCACGTGCGCCTCGGCTTCCTCAAAAGTCAGCCCGTCCATGTGCAGGCCCAGCGCCTCGCCGATCGGCTTCACCCGCTCCGGCACAGCATCCAGGTTATACGCCATCACGTGGTCCAGCAGGATGGCGTTGCACTCGCCATGCGCCAGATCCAAACGCCCACCCAGGCTGTGCGCCATCGCATGCACGGCCCCCAGGCTCGCATTGGAGAACGCAAGCCCGGCGTACATGCTTCCCCGCATCACCTGTTCGCGCAGTGCCACATCCTTGGGACTGTCTATGCACGCTTTCAGGTTCCGCGAAACCAACCGGATGGCTTCAAGCGCATACATATCAGTAAGCGCGGACGAACCACTCGAAACAAAAGCTTCAATCGCGTGGACCAGGGCGTCGATGCCCGTGCACGCCGTCAGGTACGCCGGCATCGTCGTCAAAGTCGCCGGGTCAATCAGCGCAACATCCGGCACAAGGCCCTTCCCGATGATCGCCTTTTTGACGCGTTCACGGGTATCTGTAACTATTGCAAACTGGGATACATCCGCTGACGTGCCACCCGTTGTCGGCACACAAATAAGCGGGGGCATCGGGACCTCCATCTTGTCCACACCCTCGAATTCCAGCACGTTCCGTCCGTGGACCGCGGCTACTCCAATGCCTTTCGCACAGTCCATAGGGCTGCCTCCGCCCACGCCCACGATGATGTCGCAATCGTGCGCCAGAAACGCGTCCACGCCCTTCATGACTTCTTCCGCGCGCGGGTTTGGCGATACTGCGTCGAAAATTGTGACGATGACTGAGGAACGCTCCAAAGATTCCCGCACCTGGGAAGCCCAGCCTTCCGCTTCCACCCCTTTGTCCGTAACTACGAGGGCATGGTGGGCATTAAATGCTCGCGCATAATCGCCCGCCGATCTCAAAGCTCCCGGCCCAAACAACACCTCTGGTGCCAGAAACTTCTCGAGCTGGAGTTTTGCCGCGACCATGGGGGATCCTCCGTGCACGTTCAATCCTGTTCAAATCGCCCCAATTCCTGGGGAATTTATAACTAGTACATAGCGATCCCATAAGGGTTTGCAATTCTCAGTACGACACGGTCCCAAAAACGGGGGGGCCTGCTTCCAGGTGGACCGGCGCCGTTAGAACTTCCTACCGGCGGAGACATGGGGACCCCAGCCGTGACAGCGTACCCGCGTACCACGAAGCCGCTCCCTTGGCGTGCGGTTTGGCTCCGGGTTCGATTGACCGGTTACCTGATTTGCGGCAGCATCGGTCACGCTACCACAAAAGCCCTTCCCCTCATGGGGAGCGCTGTCCTGCATGATAAATTTTCAGACCGAGTTCTCCCACCTCGAGCTATTGGCCGAGAATGAGGTGGGGCAGATTTTACGCGCCATCGAAAAGGCCTCCTCGCGCCCTGTCGTCCTCAAGATCCTCCGCAACGAAAGCGCACGCGGGAGCGACATGCTCCGGCTGCGCCACGAACACGCGATCCTCACTTCCTTGAAGGTCCCCGGCGTCGTGCGCGCCTGCGGTCTGATCGAACGGGGGAGCCGGCTCGCCCTCGTTCTTGAGGACATCGGCGGCGTCTCCCTTCGGGCGATCCTCACCCGTAGGCAGGCGCTCCCGGTAGAACGCGTCCTGCGGATCGGCCTCACGCTCGCGGGCATCCTCGGTAACCTCCATGCCGCCGGCGTTACCCATAGGGACGTCAACCCTTCCAACATCGTCATCAACGAAGATACGGGGGAGGTCCAGCTCATCGACTTCGGCATAGCCACCCGGCTCGAGACCGAGACCCCAGAAGCGCCGTTACCGCGTCTCCTTCAGGGACACCTCGCCTACCTCTCTCCCGAGCAGACCGGTCGTATCAACCGCCCCGTCGACCGGCGCACCGACCTGTATTCGCTCGGCGTCACCCTCCATGAAATGCTGGCCGGCTCCCAGCCCTTCCACGCCACGGACGTTCTTGAGCTCGTGCATTGCCACCTCGCACGTCAGGCCCCGCCCCTGTGGGAGCTGAATCCCGGCATCCCGCCCGTGCTCGGGCGCATCGTCCTGAAGTGCATGGCCAAGGCCGCGGACGACCGCTACCAGAGCGCCTGGGGGCTTCGCGCCGACCTTGCCCGCTGCCTTGAGGATTTCGAGCAAAAGGGCTCCATTGACGACTTCGACCTCGCCCGCCAGGACCTTTCCGATACCTTCCGCATCCCCACGCGCTTTTTTGGCAGGCAGGCGGAGCTCGCGCGTCTCGCAGAGGCTTTTGAACATGCGCGCTCTCACGGCTGCCTGCTCACCTGCGTCGAAGGCGAAAACGGCGTCGGCAAATCCGCCCTGGTAAAGGAATTCAGCCGCGCGGTCGGCAGGAGAAAAGGCCTGTTTGTCTCCGCAAAATATGACGCCTACAACCGCGCCGCCCCGTATTTCGGCATCAGCAAGGCCCTCTCTGAGCTCGTCGGCCTGCTCCTCGCCGAGGCCCCCAGGGAGGTCTCGGCGCTGGGGCCTCAATTGGCGCAAAAGCTCGGCTCGGACGCCCCGTTCGCCGTGGCCGTCGTGCCCCAGCTTGCCGCGCTTATTGGAACCGTTGCCCGCCCTCCGGACCTGCCCTACGGCGAAACCCAGCTCAGCGTAAACCGCTCCATCCACACGCTTCTCCAAGCGCTGTCGAACGCGATTCGCCCCGTCGCCCTTATCCTGGACGACCTCCAATGGGCGGACTCCGCCTCCCTCAAGCTTATTCGCTACCTGCTGGAGTCCGAACCCATTCCAGGCCTGCTCATTGTCGGCACGCTCCGCACGGAGGACGTCCCGGAAAAACACCCGCTGCGCGCTCTCATCCGGTCAGCCGAGCGTGCAGGCAAAGCCGAAATCATCGCCTTGGGCCCCTTTCAACCGCAGGACGTTAGCAGCCTTCTCGCCGAACTCCTGCATGCCGAAACGGAGCCCGTCGGACCGCTCGCCGCGCTCCTGCTTGAGCGTACTGCCGGTTCGCCCCTCTTTCTCACCCAGTTTCTGTCGCTCCTCCACCGCGAAGGCGCGATCCGGTTTAACTCCGACCAGGCCCGCTGGCTCTGGGACATGGACGCCATCCGTGCTCAACCGCCGACCCCCAACGTCGGCGACCTCATGGCCCGCAAACTCAACCGCCTCAGCGACGACGCCCTCGCGGTTATCCAAGTCGCCTCCTGTCTCGGTGACCGTGCTCATGCCGACCTGTTGTCGGACGTTTGCGGCATCCAGGCGGAGTTGCTCATGGAGATCCTTCGCGAGGCCGTCGCCGAAGGCCTGATGACCCTGACCGATCGCACGTGGCGGTTCTCGCACGACCGCGTGCGCCAGGCCGCGAACACGCTGCTCAGTCTCGAAGACCGCCCCATGGTGCACCTCACGCTGGCTCGGGCCATCGTCGAGCGGTTCGGGACGTCCGACGACCAGCACTTGTTCTCCGTCGTCAGCCAGTATGGCCATGGTCTGGCGGCGCTTGGAGATCCCGCTGAGCGCCTCGACGTCGCCCGCCTTTGCCTCGAAGCCGGCCGGCGCGCGCGCATGACGGCCGCCTTTGAGCCAGGTTCCCATTTCCTGTCCCTCGGCGCCGGTCTCGTTCCCCGGTACACTGACGCGGACCCCGAAGACCTCCTGTGCCGCATCGCCTACGAAAGCGCCATTTGCGCCTTCAACCTTTGCCGGCAGCAGGAAACCGACACCTTTCTCCAGCTCGCGCTCAAGGCCTCGTGCCCGATCCGCCGCGCGGAGGCCGCGGCAGTGGCGGCGAGTTTTTACATGGCCCAGGCCCGGTCCTCCCGGGCAGTAGAAATCGGTCTGCGCGCCCTCGCGGACCTCGGCATCAACCTGAACCCGAAGCCGGGCGAAGCCGATGTTCAGGCAGCCCGGGCCGAGCTACAGCGCGCGATCGGTGGCCGCCCCGTGGAGTGCATGGTGGAGCTTCCCCCCTTGAAGAGCCCGCTTAAAGCTGCGGCCCAAGGGCTTATGCTTTCGCTCTTTGGACCGGCTCTCGTGGTCGAGCCGAACATCGCCCGTTTGCTCGTGCTCGAGTCGGCCAAGATCAGCCTGACGCATGGCGTCTCGGAAGGCTCCGTCGT
>CAZQIE010000105.1:0-2764 GCA_964593675.1 uncultured Opitutales bacterium | reverse complement strand
CGGCCTTGCTGTGATGTGGCCTGTTCAATTCGACGCCTACGACCAGGCGTATGCATTCGGGAACCTGTCCCTCGACCTTTGCCTGAAGCACGGCTGGACGCGCTACGCTTCTTACGCCTACAACGCCCTCGCCAATTATACCCTGCACTGGAAATGCCCTTACGGTGCAACGGAAGACCTGCGCAAACGCAGCTATGACGTCGCTGTTTCCAGCGGTGAAGTAAACGACACCTGCTACACCCTTTACTGGATGTCCGTTTATGACTGGCTCTCCGGGCGAAACCTTCAGGACGTCCTGCGTGGCCTGGATGAGCGCATTGAGGCCATTCGCGCCCGCCAGTACGAATACCCGTTCCTCCTCTGCCTCCTCCTGCGCGGAAACGCGCAAGGCCTGGTCGGACAGGCCCGCGGGTGGAAAGGCCCCGATACCGAGCTGACCGAGGCCACCGTCCGGCAGCGTCTGTCGGGCCCCGAGTACCTCATGGCGCGCACCTTCCTCCATGCCGCCGGCGCCATCGACGCATTCTTTGACGGCCACTTCAGGCACGCGTTCAGCGAGGCCCTTGAAGCCGAGACGCATTGGGCAAACCACGGGCACGTCCTCGGGACGGAAGCGGTGCTTTTCGGCTCCCTCGCCGCCGCGGCACTCTGCCGCGAATGCCCGGAAACCTCCCACGACGCGCGGTCCACCCTTGCGCGGTGGTGTCAGCGCCTGCGGCTTTGGGCGGACCAGTGCGCGGAAAACTACGGCGCGAAAGCAGACCTTCTGGAAGCGGAGGCCGCTGCCCTCGACGGGGACGTGTCAAAGGCGGCCCGGCTCTACGAGAAAGCGGTGGGCTCTGCGTCCCACAACGGGCTCATCCACATCGCGGCCCTCGCCTGTGAACGCGCTGGCGAGCACGCCCTTCACACAGGAGCCCCCATCGCAGCCGACGCCTACTTCGCCGAAGCCATTCATTTTTACGAACGCTGGGGGGCTTCCGCCCGGGTCGCGGCGCTGCGTAAGCGTCATGGCTCGTTTGCCAGAACGCCCGCGCACAAGGGGACTGAAGCCATCCTCAGCGAGAACACCAGCAGCACCAATCCCCAGGGCCTGGACTTCGAGTCCCTCCTGAAGGCCTCCCAGACGCTTGCGGCGGAAATCGAGCCGGCTCGCGTGCTCGAGAAGCTCATGCAGGTCCTTATCGAGAATGCCGGCGCCACGCGCGGCTATTTTATTGATACCGGCGGGGCGGTGCCGCGGGTCCTTGCCCGCGGTTCGGGTAACACCGTGGAGGTGGGGCCACCGATGCCGCTTTCCGAGTGCCCGGACGTCCCTGTCGGCGTCTTTGAATACTCCGTACGCACAGGCCGCTCCGTCGTCGTCGCGGACGCCGCAGCCGAAGGCCTCTTTCAGCGCGAGCCCACCGTCCAGCGCCTTGGCCTGAAGTCCATCCTCTCAATCCCCGTTGTGCGGCACGGCCTGCTCGTGGGCGTCCTTTACCTCGAAAACCACCTGGTTTCGGGCGCGTTTTCAGATTCGCGGATGGCGGCCGTCCAGATGCTCACCGGCCAGATTGCCGTGTCCCTCGAAAACGCCGAGTATTTCCGCAGGCTCCAGGACCAGTCCCGGGAGCTCCAGGCAAAAAATACGGAACTCGCCCGGCAGATCCAGGAACGCCTGCTCGCCGAGGAAGTCCTGAGCGCCAGCGAACAAAAGTACCGGTCGCTCTTCGACAACCTGGGCGACGGCGCCTTCCTCGTCGACCTTGACTCGGGACACGTTATCGACGCCAACCGCCAGGCTTGCGTCCTCGTGGGCCGTTCCCGGAGCGAACTCGTCAACCAGCCCTTTGCTCGCGTCTATCCGGAAGGCGTAGACCCGCTCCTGGCACCCCTCCTCGCTGACCGGCCCTCACTCGTTCTCACCGAGATCGCGCGGTCAGACGGCGGGTCTGTGTCCGCGCACATCGCCTCCACGCTGCTGGAACACCAGGACCGGCGCCTTCTCCTAAGCGTCTTTGCGGACGTTACGGCTCAGAAGCGGGCCGAGGCGGAGATACTTCGGGCCAAGCAGCTTGCCGAGGACGCGTCGGAGGCCAAGGGCAACTTCCTTGCGAACATGAGCCACGAGCTCCGGACCCCGCTCAACGCGATCATCGGCTTTGCGTCGCTGCTGGCCATGACGGAGCTCACGGAAGAGCAACGGGAGTCTGTAAGCGTTATCAGCGACAACGGGGAAAACCTGCTCACCCTCATCAACGACGTTCTCGAGTTTTCGCGCATGGAGGCGGGGGCCCTACACCTGCGTCCGAACGAGACCGACCTGCGCGACCTGCTCGAATCCTGCGTCCTTCAGCACGCCAGCACGGTCGGCGACAAAGGCATCGACCTCGTCTACACCATGGACCCGAACGCGCCCCCGCGCATCGTTGTGGACGGCGCGCGCCTGCGTCAGGTTCTGGCAAACCTCCTCACCAACGCCGTAAAATTCACGCCCTCGGGCCTCATCTCCCTCGCCGTTCGCAGTGAACGGCGCCCCGACGGTTCCTGGCACCTGACTTTCACGGTAACAGACAGCGGCATCGGCATTCCTGAGGACAAACTCCCCAACCTCTTCCAGCCGTTCTCCCAAATCGACGCCTCTCAAACGCGACGCTTCGGCGGTGTCGGCCTCGGTCTCGTCATCTCCCGTCGCGTTGCTCAAGCCATGGGCGGCAGTGTAACCCTGCGTAGGGCCAATCGACATTTTAGACTGTACAGATTGTGACCGAGCTGTTTGAAG
>CAZQIE010000104.1:0-10291 GCA_964593675.1 uncultured Opitutales bacterium | reverse complement strand
TTCAAACAGCTCGGTCACAATCTGTACAGTCTAAAATGTCGATTGGCCCTAATCCGCTCCTTGCCTCTTCAACGGGTCAGCGGGAGCTTCACCTTCTGGATTTGCAGGCACCCCTGCATCCTGTGCCACCGCGCCCGGACAGAACCAGGTAAGAAGAAGCACGGCAGCCCTAACAGCATGATACTTAGTCGGCATTTGCGGGATCTTTGAAGGTTATTACGGCGAATCAAGGACATTAACGCTGCGGGCCAGCCCAGCCTGACATCCACCCTCGGAACAACTTCCCGCAACGCTGCGCGGACCTCGGGCGCCTTTTTGCGCTGCGGGGGCTTGCCATGGTGTCGGGCGGGGCTAATGCTGTCGGGCTTTCGAATCTTGAGGCTACGTCTACAGTCTTCGCGGAATCTGAGCGCCGACCGGTTTCAACTCGTCCGGCTGCTGGTCGCGGTCGCGCTCATGCTCGCGGCGCTGTTGGCCTGGGGCTGCGGGAAGCGGCAGACGCCCGTGGAAGTCGCCGACGAGCAAGGAGTGCTGCTTGTGGGCAACGCCGCAGACCCGGCGGAACTCGATCCACACCTGATCACGGGCATCACGGAGAGCCGCATCATCGCGGCCCTTTTCGAGGGTCTCGTCGTGTCGGACCCGCGCACGCTGGAGCCAAGGCCGGGCGTCGCGGAACGCTGGGAGGTTTCGCCCGATGGCCTTGTTTACACCTTTTATTTGCGTCCGGATGCACGCTGGTCCAACGGGGACCCCGTCACCGCGGGCGATTTTGCGTTCTCGTTCCGGCGGATTCTGACGGCTGGGCTTGGTGCGGAGTACGCGAAGATGCTCTACCCGATCCGTGGGGCAGAGGCTTTTCACAAGGGCCGTGAGAAAGAGTTCTCGAAAGTTGGCGTGGTGGCAAAGGACGCCCGGACGCTGGAGGTTACGCTGGAACACCCCACCCCCTATTTCCTGTCGCTGCTGGATCACTCCACCTATCAGCCCGTGCATCCGCCGACCATTGAGCGTTTTGGAGCGCACGTCCGCGGCACGCGCTGGACGCGCCCCGGCAACCTAGTCTCAAACGGCCCCTTCCGGCTCACGCGATGGAGCGTGAACGACCGTGTGGTCGTTGAGAAAAACCCGACCTATTGGGATGCGGCAACGGTGCGGCTGAACGCGATCCACTTCATCCCGATAACAAACCAGAACACCGAAGAACGCGCCTTCCGGGCGGGCCAGTTGCACGTTACGGACTCCGTTCCACTCGGGAAGATAAAGCCGCTGCGAGAGGAAAAGTCCCCCTATCTTCGCATGGACCCCTGGTTTGGGACCTACTATTACATTTTCAATACCCGGAAGCCCCCTTTCAACGACCCGCGCGTGCGCCTGGCGTTTGCCCTGTCGATCGACCGCGAGGCGGTGTGCGAGCACGTTCTCGGCGGAGGCCAGCAGCCCGCCCGCAGCTTTACACCTCCGGGGACGGCGGGCTTTCAGCCTATTGCAACGTTTGCTGACGCCCCTGAGCGCGCCCGTGCGCTTCTTGCGCAAGCCGGGTATCCCGAAGGCCGGGGATTTCCCGCCGTCAGCATCCTTTTCAACACCTCGGAGGCGCACCGGCCCATCGCGGAGGCGCTCCAGCAGATGTGGCAGAAGAACCTCGGCGTGTCCGTGAACCTCCAGAACGTGTCATGGCCCGCGTATCTGGCGGCGCGGCGCGCCGGAGAGTTCCAGATCGCGCGGGCCTCGTGGATTGGAGACTACAACGACCCGACGACTTTCTTGGAGTGCTGGACGAGCGACAACGGCCTCAACCACACCGGATGGAAGAGCACCACGTTCGACGGCCTGCTGGCCAAGGCGGCCTCGACGGCTGACCCGGCGGCCCGGCTCGCGTTGCTCCAGCAAGCGGAAGCCAGGCTCTTGGAGGAAGCTCCCCTTGTGCCCCTGTATTTCTACAGCCGCGTGTACTTGATCCGGCCTTCTGTCCGCGGCTGGTACCCGAACCTGCTCGACCTCCATCCGCCCAAGCACGTCTGGCTTGACCCCCATTGGCGGTCTTCGCCCTCCCCTGCCTCCCGATGATCCGTTTCGTTCTACGCAGACTCCTTGAGGCGTTGCCCGTCCTGTTCATCATTGCGGCGCTCACGTTCGTCATGGTGCGGCAGGTTCCGGGCGGGCCCTTTGACCGGGAAAAGGAAATTCCTGCGGAGGTGAAGCAGGCCCTGAACGCCTATTACGGGCTCGATCAACCTCTGGGCGTCCAGTTCCTGAAGTACCTCAAAAACCTGGTTCAGGGCGACCTCGGGCCTTCGTTCAAGTTTCCGGGCTGGACGGTCAATGAGCTGATTGCGGAGAAGGCTGCGGTCTCGCTGGAGCTCGGCATACTTGCACTTCTGGTCGCTCTCGTGCTCGGCATGACGGCAGGGGTGATCGCGTCGATGCGGCCAAACAGCTGGACTGACCACCTGCCCATGTCCGCGGCAATGGCGGGCATCTGCCTGCCCACGTTCGTGCTCGGCCCCCTGCTACTTCTGGCGTTTGCCCTGAAGCTGGATTTCTTCAATGCAATGGGCTGGTACCTGGCGCAGGACCGCGTGCTCCCAGTCCTCACGCTCGGGCTGTTTTACGCCGCCTATATTGCCCGTCTGACACGCGGCAGCATGTTGGAAGTGAGAAATCAGGATTACATACGGACAGCCCATGCAAAGGGGCTTTCGGTTCCCCGGGTCTATCTCGTACACGGCCTGCGCAACGCGCTCGCTCCCGTGGTGTCCTACCTCGGTCCCGCCGCTGCCGGCCTTGTAAGCGGCTCATTTGTCGTCGAGACGATCTTCCAGATTCCCGGACTGGGCCGCTTCTTCGTCAGCTCTGCGCTGGACAGTGACTACACGCTCGTCATGGGCTGCGTGCTCTTTTACGCCGCGCTCCTCATCGTGTTCAACCTGCTGGCGGACATCGTCCTCGTCCTCCTGAACCCGCGCCTCAAGTTCCAGTGAACCCGCCCAACACAACGCACGCCAACGGGAACACGCACGCCGAGGCCACTCTGCGACCGGCGCGTGGTGTCTCGCTGTGGGCAAAAGGCTGGCACCGCCTCGCCAAAAACCGGGTGGCGCTCGGTGGGCTTGTTTTTCTCATCCTCGTCGGTCTGGCCTGCGCGGTTGGGCCGTTCATCGTGCCGCAAAGCCCCCACGCGCAGGATCTCGCGCTCGGCGCAACCGGGCCCTCTGCGGCACACTGGCTCGGGACGGACGTGCTGGGGCGTGACCTTCTGGCCCGCCTGTTGCAAGGTGGCCGCATATCTTTCGCGGTCGGCCTGCTGGCCACGGCGGTCGCCCTTACGATCGGGGTCACCTACGGGATGGTGTCCGGGTATGTGGGTGGGCGCGTTGACCGCGTGATGATGCGGTGCGTTGAGATCCTTTACTCGCTCCCGTTCACCGTATTCGTAATCCTGCTCATGGTGTTTTTCGGGAGGAAGCTCTGGCTGATCTTCATTGCCATTGGCGCGGTCGAGTGGCTCCCCATGGCGCGTATCGTGCGCGGGCAGGTCCTTGTGCTGAAGGCCCAGCAGTTCGTCGAAGCCGCCCGGGCGCTGGGCCAGCGGCCCGCGGGCATCCTGTGGCGCCACCTGCTGCCGAACCTGCTGGGGACGATTCTCGTCTATGCCACGCTTACCGTCCCGAGCGTCATGCTCCTCGAATCTTTCCTGAGCTTCCTGGGCCTCGGCGTTCAGCCCCCGGATACCTCCTGGGGTGACCTCATTAAAGAGGGCTCCCTCGTGATGGAGGAACACCCATCGCTCCTCTTGTTTCCCAGCCTTGTTTTTTCCGCCACCCTGTTTTCCCTGAACTTTCTGGGGGACGGGCTCCGGGACGCCTTTGATCCGCGCGCGGATAAAGAGGCGTAAGCCTTGCGGGCCGATTACACTGGCCCTATAGCTTCCAGACAAACGGGCCGATACCTCGGCGGCCCCTGAATGGCGGTTTTGGAAAAAAAGAGGGGTTTTTACGCTTTAGGCTTGCCTGCGGGCTCCGAAATTTTACTTTATAACCCAAGATATACAACAAATGCCGCAACACGCGGCCAAGAATTCACCCGAAACCAATAACAGACCCATGCGCGTTGCCTCGAACATCACTGAAACCGTGGGGCGCACCCCCCTCATCAAGCTCAACAAGCTCGCGGCTGGCCTGCCGGCTGAGATCTACGTCAAGTGCGAGTTCTTCAACCCGCTCTCGAGCGTGAAGGACCGTATTGGCCGCGCGATGATTGACGCCGCTGAACGCGACGGAAAGCTCCAGAAGGACACGGTGATCGTGGAGCCGACCTCGGGCAACACGGGCATCGCCCTGGCCTTTGTGGCCGCCGCCCGCGGCTACCGCTGCATCTTGACGATGCCTGAAACGATGTCCGTTGAACGCCGCGTGCTTCTGCGCATGCTCGGCGCGGAAATCGTGCTTACCCCCGGTGCCAAAGGCATGCGCGGCGCGATCGAGCGGGCGAACGAAATTGTCTCCGAATACGGCCCCCGCGGCTTCATGCCGCAGCAGTTCGAGAACCCGGCTAACCCGGACATCCACCGCCGCACCACCGCCGAGGAAATCTGGGCGGACACCGACGGACAGATCGACGCCTTCATCTCGGGTGTCGGCACCGGCGGAACGATCACCGGCGTCTCGGAAGTCATCAAGGCGCGCCGCAAGATCCTCTCGATCGCCGTCGAGCCGGAAGCGAGCCCCGTGATTTCGGGCGGCCAGCCCGGTCCGCACAAAATCCAGGGCATCGGCGCCGGCTTCATCCCGAAGAACCTGAACACGTCTATCCTCGATGACGTGGTGAAGGTTTCGAATGAGAACGCCTTCGCGACGGCACAAGCCGCGGCGACCCAGGAAGGTCTCCTCGTGGGTATCTCCAGCGGTGCCACCCTTTGGGCGGCTCTGGAGGTCGCCAAGCGCCCCCAGATGGCCGGCAAGAAGATCGTGGTCATCGCAGCAAGCTGCGGCGAACGCTACCTGTCCACCGCCCTTGCCGAAAAGGCGCGGCAGGAAGTCTCGAGCTAGCAAGAATTTGGAAGCTCTCAGCGAGCCCGGTTGCCTTTGGGGGACCGGGCTCGTTTTTTGGCGTTTTTCATTCACTATTATCAAAAACTTTCTCTCTCGACAAAGACTCCGTCCTGATACATGGTTTTACTGATTCTTAATAAATGGTTCTCCTCATCGTTTTCAGGGCTCAACCGGATATCGCTTTTTGAGAGTTTTTGATAGACTCTGAGCCGTTCTTGATGGTTAGGGAATCAAGGACACAGGAAATCAGGTAGTATAAGCAGTAGTGGTAGCTGAGCCGCCAACCCGCAGGGGTTGGCGGTTTTTGTTTTCACGTTTTTGACAAAGCCACCCGACCGTCGTCCCCTGACGAAGCCTTGCCGAAGGTGGTCCGGCGGCTAAGCTGCCAAGGCAGGCCCTCTTCCCCGTGCCGATTTTGGGTCACACGACCCCCGCCGCCCCCACAATTTCACCCATGCCTCCCGCACAACCACAGTCGCGCCCCCCGGAAAGCACCGTGACCGGCGTGCTGGAGCGCATCATCTTCTTCAACGACGAGAACCACTTCTGCATCGCGGAGGTCCGGCCTGAAGACGCAAAAAACCTCGTCACCGTGACGGGCCAGATGCCCGGTGTGCAATGCGGTGAGACGATCCGCATGTTCGGCCAGTGGACACATCACCTGGCCCACGGCCCCCAGTTCAAAGTAACGAAATTCGAGTCTCGCCTCCCCTCCTCCGTCCACGGGATCCGCAAATACCTGGGCAGCGGACTCATCCCCGGGATCGGCAAGGTTTACGCGAACAAGATCGTCGACGCCTTCGGGGCCGAGACGCTCCGCGTGATTTCTGAGGAATCGCGGCGGCTGACGGAAGTTGACGGAATCGGAAAGGTCCGGGCAAAGGCGATAAAGCAGGCCTGGGACGAGCAGCAGTCGCTGCGGGACGTCCTGGTTTTCCTGCAGACCTACGGGGTCGGCACGGCGCAATGCCTGCGGCTGGTCCGCGCCTACGGCAACGAAGCGAAGAAGATCCTGCAAAACGAGCCCTACCGCGTCGCCCGCGAGATCCACGGCATCGGGTTCAAGACGGCGGACCAGATTGCCCGAAACCTCGGCATCCCCACCGAAGGTGATGCCCGGATCGACGCGGGAACCTTGCATGCGCTCGCGGAGCTTGAAGACGAAGGCCACACGTGCTACCCGAAACCGGATTTGCGCCGGCACGCCGCCCAGATGCTTGAGGTGGACGAACGGCTTGTGGCGAACCGCATCGACGCCATGCTCACCCGCGGCGACATCGTCCAGCTTGCGGGGAGCGACCTCATCCAGTTGCCGGCCCAGGAGTATGCCGAGCGCACAACGGCGGACGCCATCAGGCTCCTGCTTTCCGCGCCCTCAAAGCTCCCCGCGATCCTCGTGGACAAGGCGGTGGAATGGGCCCAGCAGCGCGCAGGTTTCCAGTTTGCGCCCGAGCAAAGCCAGGCCCTCGCCTCCGCGCTCTCGGCCAAGGTATCGGTGATCACCGGGGGGCCGGGCACGGGCAAGACGACCATCCTCAAGGCGCTCGTGGAGATCCTGAAGGCGAAGAAGGCGGACGTGATGCTCGCCGCGCCAACAGGACGCGCCGCACAGCGGATGACGGAGACGACGGGCGTGCAGGCGAAGACGATCCACCGGATGCTGAAGTTCGACCCGCAGCAGGGAAAATTTTCCGCCAACGCCTCAAACCCGCTTCAGACTGATTTTCTTGTGGTCGACGAGGCGTCGATGCTCGACAGCAAGCTGGCCGCCGCGCTTTTCCGGGCCGTCCCGCCCAAAGCGCACGTGCTGCTTGTCGGGGACATCCATCAGTTGCCCTCAGTCGGCGCCGGCAACGTCCTCAAGAACATCATCGAGAGCGACCAGGTGCCCGTCGCCCGGCTAAACCAGATCTTCCGGCAAGCCGGCCGGAGTGAGATCGTCGTCGCCGCGCACGCCATGCTGGAAGGGCGCGCGCACGCACCGGGCGTCGTGGACGATCTCTCTCAAGTGGACCCGGAGACCGACCTGCATTTCATCCGCGCAGCCACACCGGAAGCTTGCGTGGACACGCTCCTGCGCCTCTGCCGGGACTTCCTGCCGCGCTGGTACCGCTTCGATCCCGTGATGGATGTGCAGGTGCTTGCGCCCCTGCACAAGGGCCTGGCTGGCATTGGCAACCTCAACGAGCAGCTACAGCAGGCCCTGAACCCCGGAGCCCGTGGCGTGCAAATGGGCCATAACCGGTTTCAGGAGCGCGACAAAGTCATCCAGACGCGCAACAACTACGACAAAGGCATCTTCAACGGGGACCTCGGCCGTGTCGCGATCGTGAACCCGGACGCCGGCACCCTTGCCGTGAACTTTGACGGGCAGGTGCTGGACTTCGAGCGCCTTGAGATGGCGGACCTCGCCCTCGCCTACGCGATTTCGATCCACAAGTCCCAGGGCAGCGAATTCCCCATCGTCGTCATCCCCCTCCTTAAGCAGCATTTCGTGATGCTCCAGCGCAACCTCCTGTACACGGGCGTCACGCGGGGACGAAAGAAGGTCTTCATCGTGGGCGACCCGATGGCGTGGTCCATGGCCGTGCGAAATCAGGAAAGCGCCGTCCGCGTGACGGGCCTGGAACGGCGCCTCAGGGCCTGACGTTTTTGCCCGCGGGCGTCGGTTTCAGGCCTGGGTGTCAAGACGCCTGCCGACGGCCTTGTTCGCACGCCGGTAGAAGTCTTCCAGCGCCTCTCCGCGCGTCGAGTCGGGCGCGGCAGCCTTGTCCTGAGGGAGCGGAGACGCATCCCGCGCCTTCCGCCGCTGGCGGGCAAAAGGCGGGTGTTGGGGAACCGGTCCGGACGTGCCGGAGGGGTTGAGCGACGAGAACATGGTGGCCGCTGCGTTGGGGGAGGGTTTCCGGTCTCCTCCTTTATCGGCCCACGGGCGCTCTTGCTAAGACCTTGTCAAAACTCCAAATCCAGCCACAAGAGCCGATGGTCGCTTGCTGACGCGGCCTCGGGCTCAAAATCCGCAATATGGGCGCGCCCTTCCTTTATGAGCAACGACAGGGGCTCAGAGGCCAGAAAGTAATCCCTCCGGTCATAGGTGTCGTCCGCGCGTCGGTGGAGCGTCCAGACATGCCCGCGGGAGTCCTGCGCCGGGATCAAACGCGCCAAGGGGCGATCACTGATTTCGAGGAAGCGCCGGAGCGTGCTGCTGCGGGGGCCGTCATTGAAGTCGCCCGCAACGAGGTAAAGGGCCGGTGAGCCTTCGGGGAACTGGCGCCGGATGAGATCCCGGAACGCCCGGGCCTCGCGTTCACGGAAGACTTCCCCGAACGGGTCGTCCGGGCGCTCGCTTCGGCGGCTCTTGAGGTGCAGCGAGTAGAGCGTCCATACGCGCTTGTCCTGCGTCTGGAAGTGGACTTCGAGGAGCCCGCGTTTTGCCACCGCGTTTTCCTTCAGGTACGTGAACGCCACACGCTCATGCGGCACGACCTTCCTGAAAGGCAGCCGTGAAAGCACCGCAACCTTGCGTTCGGGGTCGGGGCCATCAACCAGCGCGGTGAACGGGTAGTCCAGACCTTCGCGGCGCAAGTCTCGCTGAAGCTCCGCGAGATAGGAGGCTCCCCCGATCTCCTGGACTGCAAGCACGTCCGGGCGGACCTTCTTAAGGATCGCGCGGAGGCCCGCTTTCTCGGACTCCGGTTTCTGGGCGTCATGCTGCCAGGTGCCGTCCTCAAGCTTCCGGTCTACGGCGCCATAGTTTTCCACGTTCCACGTCGCCACGCGTACGGTCTCGGCCCATACCGCCGGAACGACGCCGGTGAAAAGGACCGCGAGAGCCAGGCAGACGCCAAGGCGCAGGGACACTGCGAGGGCGCGTCGGGTTACGGCTGGCGCAGGGCGGCCTCGCGTTCGACGAGCGTCGGGTGGGAATAATAGAAGGCGCTGAAGCACGGGTGGGGGGTGAGGTTGCTCAGGTTCTTCTGGTGAAGCTTGCGGAGCGCGCCGACCATCGGCGCCGCGCTGCCAATCGCCTTTCGGGCAAACGCATCGGCCTGATACTCGTGTCGCCGGGACCACGCATTCATCAGAGGGGTAAGCCAAAAGCCGACGAGCCCGCTTACAAGCAGGAACAGGATCAGCGCGGGCCCCATGCCCGATTCTATGCTGAAGCCGAAGGTTGAAAAGAACACGGGCTGGGCGGTCAGCCAACCCAGCGCACCAAACGCCACGAAGCTGAACAGGGCCGAGACCACGAGCATCTTTGGGACATGCCCGAGGCGGTAATGCCCGATTTCGTGGGCAAGGACGGCCTCGAGTTCGGGCAGCTCAAGCTGATTCAGGAGGGTGTCGAAAAACACGATGCGGCGGAACCGCCCGAAGCCTGTGAAAAACGCGTTGGAGTGGGTGGACCGCTTGCTGCCGTCCATGACCTGGATCGTGGATGCCTTGAAGCCCGTCCGCTGGGCGAGGTCCATCAGGCGCTGCCGCATCTCCCCTTCCGGCATGGGCGAAAGCTTGTTGAACAAGGGCAGGATGAGGCGCGGGTAAAGGAGAAGCAGGAGCACCTGGACCGCGGATAGCGCCAAAAATCCCCACAGCCACCAGGTATTGGGCAGCACGCGGAAGAACCAGAGCAGGAGCACGAGCAACGGGTAGCCAATAACTAGCCCAACGGCCGCACCTTTGAGCTTGTCGGCAAGCCAAAGGCCGAGGGTGCTACGGTTGAACCCGAAGCGCGCCTCCAGCTTGAACTGCGACCACCATTCCAGAGGAAGACCGGGAAGCGACAGGGCGAGTATCACGAGGATCACCACCAGCCCCTGAGCCCAAAGCCCCGCCCCCAGCCAGCCCGTCAGCCCGTAGTAGGCCCAGGGTAACAGGCCGCTGCAAAGCACCAAGCCGAGCACCACGGCATCGTAAACAAGTTCAACCCGCGAGAAACTGTTTTTGGCAAGGGTGTAGTCTACGGACTTGCGATACGTCTCGTCGTCAACCACGCCGGAGAGGACTTCCGGGGCTTTTCCCGCGTTCGCAAGGACATTCCGGCGGTTGAGCGCGTTGAGCCAAAGCTCTACTCCCGTCTTTGCCGCGATAAGAACAACAACCAGCCAAAGCAACGTCATGGCTCCATCCTTTCGGCACGGGCTCCCCGGGGTCAACCCGTGATTTGCCGGTCCCCCACCCCTGGCTAGGGCCAATCGACATTTTAGACTGTACAGATTGTGACCGAGCTGTTTGAA
>CAZQIE010000103.1:0-10357 GCA_964593675.1 uncultured Opitutales bacterium | reverse complement strand
GCCCTCCTGTGGCTGTAACCCATATGTCGATTGGCCCTAGGACCGGCGACTGCGCCGGCGCAAAAGCGTCGCGCCAAGCGCCAGACCACCCAAGGCGGCCGCCCAGCTGGCCGGTTCGGGAACCGGCGCGACATCCGCGAAGCTCGTGCCCACGCGGATTTCGTCGAAGATGTTCTGGCCCGAGCTGGACGCATTCGTGATGCGCAGATACGTGGGCGTGCGGTTAGACCCCGAGGTGCTCGCAGAAGCAAAGCTCGCCACATTGGCGCCCAGGCCCGACTCGTCCACCGGCATGCTGCCGGCGCCCGTCAACACCCACATCGAACCGCTGTCAAAGCTCGTGGTCGTGGCGTCGGTCATCTGGTAAGTCAGCTTGGCGACGAGGAACGCATCGGTGTTGTTCAGGTTCATAGCACCCGACACCGCGCGCTCACCGTTGTTTGCCACGAGCGCAACGGTCGTGTTGCTGGCCTTGTACTTTACGCCGAACACCGAGCCGCCGGTTGCGCCCGCCGCGTTGTTCACCAGCGCCACTTCAGAGTCACCGCTGCCCGTCGAACGCAGCAGCATGCTCACCCAGATCGTCTTCGAACCCCCGCCGTTCGTGACGCCAAGGGCGGTCGTTGCGCCGCCCGTGAGCGAGCTATAGAGGAAATTGCCGGAAGCGCCCGACGTGTTGTTCGGGTTCCACTGGAGCTTGTTGCCTTCAACGGAAAGGTTCCGGAAGGAAATGCCACTGCTCACCACGTTCGTGCTCACCACGTTCGTGTTCGTGTCCGTGGAACGGCTCCACGTCCAGTTACCGGTGAGACCGAGGGACGTCCCGGAGGCAGCCGGGCCGGTAACCGTGGCATCGGTATTGGCGGACTGGGCCGTAAAGGTCCCGGCGGAGTAGTTGAAGCCCTCGTAAACAACGAGTGCTGCGTTTGCGGAGCCTGCCAAAACGGCAGCCCCGACGCACAGATAACAGGCAAGGGTACGCGGATACATAGCGCCGACGAGTCTCCCGCACCCGCCCCCCTCGCTCAAACCGACTGTTACGCTACACGTTGCGCAGGCAGATCGCGGACATTTCCCGCCACAAATGTGCTTGCGCCCCGGAAGCTGGCGCGTTTCATAACTTGCTTTTTCGGACGGCTAGCTCAGTTGGTCAGAGCATCTGCTTTACACGCAGAGGGTCACAGGTTCAAGCCCTGTGCCGTCCACCATTTCCACCCATGATGAGACACACGATATCAGCCCTCGTCGAGAATAAGTTCGGGGTGTTGGCGCGCGTGGCCGGCATGTTCAGCGGCCGCGGCTTCAACATTGACACCCTGAACGTGGGCCCCACCCAGGACCCCAACTTCTCCCGCATTACCGCCACTGTAAAGGCCGACGAGAACGCTCTGGATCAGTGTGTAAAGCAGCTCTCGAAGCTCATCAACGTCATCGACGTCCAGGACTTTTCCCGCGGGTCCACGTCCTTTGTCGCCCGCGAACTCGTGATGGTCAAGCTGGCCTGCAGCAACGACACCCGCTCCCAGATCATTGAGATCACGCAGGTGTTCCGCGCCAAGGTCGTGGACGTGTCGCAGACCTCCATCATCATTGAGTGCACGGGTAACGAGAACAAAATCCGTGCGTTCCTGGAGCTCATCTCCCCGTTTGGGATCAAGGAGATGGCCCGGACCGGCAACGTCGCCCTCTCCCGCGGCTAACCCCCTTCATCATTGCCGCCGCCGGCGGATCGCTTCCCCGGCGCGCGGCTTCTTTCTCTTTTCAAACCTAACATCACCTCAGCAAAAAAATGCCCGCCAAAGTCTACACCGAAAAGGACGCCGACCTCAGCTTCTTCAAGAACAAGACCCTCGCCGTGATCGGCTACGGGTCCCAGGGCCACGCCCACGCCCAGAACCTGAAGGACAGCGGCTGCAAAGTCCTCATCGGCCTCTACCCGAAGAGCAAGAGCTGGAAGGTTGCCGAAGAACACGGCTTTGAAGTCTACACCGTGCCCGAAGTCGTCCAGAAGGCGGACGTCATCATGATCGGTCTGCCCGACATGAAGCAGGCGAGCGTGTATGAGGAAGAGATCGCCCCGAACCTCAAGAAGGGCAAGACGCTCCTGTTCAGCCACGGCCTCTCCATCAACTACGGCCTCATCAAGCCGTCGAAGGACGTGGACATCATCATGGTTGCCCCGAAGGGCCCGGGCCACGTCGTGCGCTCGCAGTACCTCGAAGGCAAGGGCGTGCCCGCCCTCATCGCCATTTACAACGACGCCTCCAAGAACGCCAAGAAGACCGCCCTCGCCTGGGCGCACGGCATCGGCGGCACCCGCGCGGGCGTCATCCAGACCACCTTCAAGGAAGAGACCGAAACGGACCTCTTCGGCGAACAGGCTGTCCTGTGCGGCGGCGCCAGCGCCCTCGTCAAGGCCGGCTTTGAAACCCTCGTCGAGGCCGGTTACCAGCCCGAGATGGCGTATTTCGAGTGCCTCCACGAGCTCAAGCTGATCGTCGACCTCATGGTCGAAAGCGGCATCTCCGGCATGCGCTTCTCCATCTCCGAAACCGCCAAGTACGGTGACATCACCCGCGGCCCGCGCGTAATCAACGCCGAGTCCAAGAAGGCGATGAAGGCCATTCTGAAGGAGATCCAGACGGGCAAGTTCACGAAGGAATGGGTCGCCGAGTACAAGGCGGGCCTCCCGAACTACACGAAGCTCCTCAAGGAAGGCGAGAAGCACCAGATCGAGAAGACCGGCCAGAAGCTCCGCGCCCTCATGCCGTGGGTTGCCAAGAAGAACATCAAGGGCCCCGCGGCCGCCTATAACAAGAGCTAGGACTCCCGTTCCCGCCGGTCGGCCCACGGGCTGAACCGGTCACCACAACGGGCGCGAAGCGGCGTTTTTCGCTTCGCGCCCGTTGCTGTTTTGGCCCATACCTCACCGCGCCCACCAAGCATCACGACTCCGCCTTTGCGGTCCCGCTGACCGCGTGTTTTACTTACACCCATGACGACTGGAACGGTTTACCTCGTCGGCGCAGGCCCCGGAGACCCCGGCCTGCTCACGCTGCGCGCGCGCGACCTCATCGAGCAGTGCGACACGCTCGTGTATGACCACCTCGTAAACGCCCGCATCCTGGGCTGGGCAAAGAGCGGGTGTGAGAAAATCTACGTCGGCAAGGAGCCCGCGCGGCACCTCATGCCGCAGGAAGAGATCACGGCGGTCCTTGTCCAGCACGCGCGCCAGGGCAAATGCGTGGTGCGGCTCAAAGGCGGCGATCCCTTCGTCTTTGGCCGTGGCGGCGAGGAAGCCTCCGCGCTCGCCGCAGCCCACATTCCTTTTGAAATCGTGCCCGGCGTCACGGCGGCGCTCGCGGCCGCCGCCTATGCGGGCGTCCCGCTTACGCACCGCGACCTCAGCTCGTCCGTGTGCCTGGTCACAGGCCATGAAGATCCCGAGAAAACAGGCAGTCGTGTAGACTTCCGCACCTACGGCAAGACCGCCGGCACACTCTGCATTTACATGGGCATGGCGCAGCTTGACCGCATCGCGGCTGAGCTCATCGAAGGCGGGATGCCACCCACCCGGCCTGCCGCCGTCATCCAGTGGGCAACGCTCCCCAGACAGCAGTCCGTGACCGGAACCCTCGGTGAGATCGCCAGGCTCGCACGGGAGGCCGATCTCGCCTCCCCGGCCATCATCCTCATCGGCGACGTCGTCGCGCTCGGCAACGACCTCGCCTGGTTCGAAGGCCGCCCCCTGTTTGGCCGACGCATCGCCGTCACCCGCACGCGCGAGCAGGTGGGCGAGATGCGCCGCAAGCTTGAGGACCTCGGCGCCGAAGTTCTCGAACTCCCCCTGATTCAGGTGGACTACAAGGTGGGCGTGGAAGCGACCGTGGACGTGTTCCTGGAGCTGGCCACGTACAACTGGATCGTTTTCACGAGCCCCAACGGGGTCCGCGGCTTCTTCCAGGTCTTCTTCAAACGCTTCAAGGACCTGCGCTGCCTGGGTCCCATGCGGATCGCCTGCCTTGGCGCCGCGACCGCCGCGGAACTGACCAAGCTGCACCTTGAGGTTGACGTGCTCCCGGAGAAGGCGGTGTCGGAAGAGCTTGGCAAGGCGATCCTGGCGTTCGAGAGCCTCGACAACCTCAACATCCTCGTCGTCACCGGCAACCGCAACCGCGACGCCCTCGCGAAGATGCTCGAAACCGAAGGCGGCGCCATCGTGGACACCTACGCGGTTTACGAGACCCACGAGACGGACCTGGCCGAACACCCCGCTGCACGCGACTTCCGCGAACGCGGCGCCGACGCCGTCACCTTTACCAGCTCGTCCACGGTGAAAAGCTACGTGGCCCAGGCAAAGGGCCTGACGCTCGCCGAGGGCGCGAAAGTTCCCCTCTCCGCATGCATCGGCCCCATCACCGCCCAGACGCTGCGCGAGGCAGGCCGGACGGTTGATATCGAGGCTCCGGAACACTCCGTTGACGGCCTCATTCGCGCCCTTGTCGAACGCTTCACGCGGTCTTAGTATAGGTTCGAAGATCACGCTAACCCCGCTCTCGTTCGCCATGTACCTCCCCACCCGCGTAAAAGTGTGCGGCATCACCCGAGCTGAGGATGCCAAGCTGGCCTCTGACCTCGGTGCCATGTGGCTCGGCTTTATCTTCCACCCCAAGAGCCCGCGTGCCCTCACGGACGAGGCCATGGCGGCCTTGCGCCCCCAGTTGCCCGTCGGCCCGGAGCGCATCCTCGTGGACGTCGCGCCGGACCCCGATCAGCTCCACCGCCGCATGGAGCAGTTCGATTTCGACGGCTGCCAGATCCACTGCGAGCTCGACACGCCCGTCAAGACGCTCTCCCACTGGCGCGCAGCCGCCGCCTACGAACACCTCTGGCTCGCACCGCGCCTGCCGCCGGGGGCCGCCATCCCCCATCACTTCATTGAATATGCCGACGCCATCGTTTTGGACGCGTATTCAAAAGACCAATACGGCGGCACAGGCCGCACGGGAGACTGGGCAACCTTCCGCACCCTGGCCCAGGCCAACCCGCACATGTTCTGGTTCCTAGCCGGTGGCCTCTCGCCGGACAACATTGCGGAGGCCCTTGCCGCCAGCCAGGCGCAGTTTGTAGACGTGAACAGCGGCGTCGAGAGCGCCCCGGGCATCAAGGACCACGCCAAGCTCCGCGCGTTTTTCGCAGCCCTGCCTGCCCCGAAGGACGAAGGACACCTGCCCCATTGAGGGTTGCCGTGCGGCAAAGCCCCGCAAGCCGACCACGGTAACGGCGCGCACGAACCGGGGGACACACCGCAAGCCCAGCTCCCCGGCCCCAACGCTGGCGCTCAACGGACGCTGGGTGTTGAAAAGCAAAAAGGCACGCAGGCGTCTGAGCCTTTGTGCCTTTGTCTGGAGGGGCCGCGGCGGGGTAGAAGTCTTGCCGCGACTCTGATGCTGGCCAGCAGGGGGGCTAACAGCCTTGGCTTAGTAGCGCTTCCCGTAGACGACGGGGAGATCCGCGGAGCCGGCAGTCTCGGGGGAGTAGTGAAGGGCTCCGAAAACCACACCGACAAAATTCTGGGCCGTCACGCAAACCGGGTCGTTCTTCGTGCTGTTGGCAGCGCGGGCAACCCAGCCGTTCGCGGTCTTTTCGATCAGGCGGTGGCCGACGAGATCGCCCTGGGCGTCGCGGTAAACCACGATCATGCCGCTCTGGAGGCGTTCGAAGGAAACCTGATCGACGAGGAGGAGGGAGCTGTCACCGAAATGGGGGTTCATCGAGTCACCGGCAGCCTTCATCACGCTCCAGCCGGCATTCAGGGCGGCGACGGACTCGGCATCAGCGAGCGCCTTGCGGAAGGACACGCTGGACTGCGGGGCGAAGGCGGCGGCAGCCTGCAGGGCGGACAGCACCGTCATGACGACGACGGAGAGGAGGATCCGGAGGGTGCTGCTGTTCGTGCCTTGCATGCCCATAAGGATACCCGAAGCGCCGTTTTTTCGGTATCCGCGCGAATACCGAACCCCTTGCGGGAAACTACCGAACACCATCGGGAGAACCCTGTATCCGCCGCCTGCAAAAGCCCGGCCAAAAACACATTAAGCTATTCTCTTTAAACGCTTTACGCAAAAATAAACCCTAAATCGCCCCCTCGGATATGCTTTTTTCCCCGATGCAGAATTTTCCCTCCCCGCGCCTGCTGGCTTTCGCCGCCGCAACATCCCATACCTTCGGCAACGTTCTTCGGGCAAAGGCTTTACACAACAGGATCAGCGAATATCATTAGTTACCCCACCTCCCGCTACGAACTCCAGCCCCGTTACCCCCCATGAGTAATTTCCCGGAGACGTTTGTTTGGGGCGCCGCAGCCGCCGCCTACCAGATCGAGGGCGCCCCAGCCGAGGACGGCAAAGGCCCTTCCATCTGGGACACCTTCTGCCGCCAGCCCGGCACAATCTTTGAAGGTCACACGGGCAATGTCGCCTGCGACCACTACCACCGCTACCGTCAGGACATCGCCCTGATGCGCGACGTTGGAATCCGGGCATACCGGTTTTCGGTCAGTTGGCCGCGCATTCTCCCCGAGGGCGCGGGCGCCGTTAACCCCTCAGGGCTCGACTTCTATTCAAAACTCGTCGACGCCCTCCTTGAGGCCGGCATCACCCCCTACGTCACCCTTTACCACTGGGACCTCCCCCAAGCCCTCCAGGACCGTGGAGGGTGGTTTAACCGCGAGATCGCGGACTGGTTTGCCGCCTATGCCGGCATCGTGGGCCGGCATTTGGGGGACCGCGTGCGCCATTGGATCACGCTAAACGAGCCACAGGTCTTTCTTGGCGCCGGCTTTATGCGCGGCGTTCACGCCCCCGGGCTGAAACTCCCGGCCAGCCAGGTTGTAAAGGCTGCCCACCACGCATTGCTGGCGCACGGACGGGCCGTCCAGACGCTCCGCGCCAGCGTAACGGACGCCCTCCTTGGCGCCGCCCTCGTGGGGGATGTCTGCGTGCCCCTGCAAGAAACGCCCGAGGACGTCGCCGCGGCTAGACAGGCGACATATGATGCCCGGGAGAATTTCCCGTGGCGCGTGTCGTGGTGGATGGACCCGCTCTTCCTCGGCTCCTACCCGCAGGATGCCCTGGCTGCCTTTGGGCGCGACGGCCCCCAGCTCCGTCCCGGAGACATGGAGACCATCTCGCAGCCCCTGGACTTCAACGGCTTCAACCTCTACAGCGCGGACGTCGTTCGTGCAAAACCCGACGGCACCCCCGAGCGCCTGCCTACGCCACCCGGTCATCCCCGGGGCACCCTGGACTGGCTCCGCATCTTCCCCGACTGCACCTACTGGGCCTCCCGGTTCTACAATGAACGCTATGGCCCGAAACCTATCCTCATCACGGAAAACGGCTTCTGTAACCTTGACTGGATAGCCCTGGACGGGCGCATCCACGACCCCCAGCGCATCGACTACGTCCAACGGCACCTCCGCGGATTGGCCCGCGCCCTGCGTGAAGGTATCCCCGTAATGGGTTACTTTTATTGGTCGATTATGGATAACTTCGAGTGGTCCGACGGGTATAAGGCGCGCTTCGGCCTCATCCACGTCGACTATGAAACCCAACAACGCACCCTGAAGGACTCCGCCCTCTGGTACCGTGACGTCATTGCGACAAACGGCGCTAATCTTTGACAAAGCCACCAGGGATAGTCGTCCCCATGCGTCGAATTACCCACGCAAGCCACTCAAACCTCTTTTTGGAATAACGCCCTTTTTGTTGGATAAATTTCCACAACCATGCACAGTAAGGGCGCTGAGGGAGGCCAGAGGGCGCACGGTGTTTGTAAAAATCCCGTAAGCATAAGAAATTACATTTGAGTTGCATCAGCAGCTTGTTTGGAAAAAGTAATCGGCGCGTCTGAAATTGAAGGCCCATGCGCCGGCGGCACCGCCCGATAGGGAAGGAATGCGATGCCGGAATCAAAGGCCTCCACGCTCACCCTCAGTCGGCAACACAGTCTTGGATAACGAAACCGTAAAAAACGCCCTCAAGGCGGTAAAATATCCCGGGTTTAGTCGGGATATCGTGTCGTTTGGTCTTGTGAAGGACATCGTCACGCGTGGCGACAAGGTAGAGGTGGTGCTCAACATCACGACGGCCGACCCGAACGTGCCCGCCCAACTGAAGGCGGACGTTGAGCAGGCCGTGCGCGGGCTCCCCGGAGTGAGTGCTGTTGACGTGCAGATTGCCGTGTCGGCCCCGAAGGCGCCTCCGCCCCAGGCTGCCCACGCAGGCGGGACTTCCCTGCCCTCCCAACTGCGCAAGGTCCGCTACATCGTGGCCGTAGCCAGCGGCAAGGGTGGCGTGGGAAAGACCACCTTTGCGGTGAACCTGGCCTGTGCGCTGGACCAGATGCTGAGCAGCCAGGGCAAGCCCAACGCCGTCGGCATTCTCGACTGCGACATTTATGGCCCGTCCGTCCCCCTCATGCTTGGCGTGAAGGGGCAGCCCGAAATTGAGGGCGAATGCCTCATTCCCATGCGAAACTTCGGAGTGCGCATGATGTCGATGGGGTGCCTCGTGGATGAGGATACGCCGGTCGTCTGGCGCGGGCCGATGGTCATGAAGGCCATCCAGCAATTTATCACCAACGTCGCCTGGGGCGAACTCGAGGTCCTTGTCGTGGACCTGCCCCCCGGCACCGGGGATGCGCAGCTCACGCTCGCGCAAAGCATCCCGCTCGCGGGTGCGGTAATCGTGACCACCCCTCAAACGGCTGCTGTAAACGTAGCACGGCGTGGGGCGCTCATGTTTGAGAAAGTGAACGTCCCGCTTCTCGGCGTAGCCGAGAATATGAGCTACATCGAAGACCCGGCCACCGGTGCCCGCAACCACATCTTCGGTGAAGGTGGCGGCGCCGAAGCTGCGAAATTCTTGAAAACCAGCCTGCTGGGCCAAGTGCCTCTGGACGCGCGTATCCGCGAAGGCGGAGACCGTGGGATTCCCATCGTCATCGCGTATCCCGAAAGCAACGCGGCCCAAGCGTTCCGGAACATGGCAGACAACGTTTGGAAAACGCTCCAGGCTCCACGCCCCTGAATTTTCCCGGCCTCAAACCGAACGCACGAGTAAGGCAAGACAATAACCTTCAATCCCGGCACAGGAATTGCGTAAGCTGTTGCAGCATCAGGACGTCAAAAATCGGCGCTTTGATATTGCTTGCTTCAAACCTGTTCCGCTAAATTACCAACCCTGTTAGGGAAAAGCAGTGCCCCTGAATAGACCCATGGTCATGAAAACCCCGGACGACAAGAAGCAGCGGACCGGCAAGGATTTCGTCCAGAGGTCTAGCCTTTACCAGGAGTTTCTGGCTGAGCGGGAAGAGATCCTGCGACACAAATGGCTGGAATCCGAAAAGGTGGGCCACGATATCGGGTTTGAACGCGCCTTGCTGGACTGGATCCGGAACCACCGGGATGGGTGGCGCGCGGCACGCAGAGCGGCGCTCTCACAACAGCAGCAGCAAGTGCAGCTCTCCCCGAAGCATTCCCCGGAAAAGAATTCGCAGTAAGCTGCGACTCAGCGGGCTGCGGTCAGGCTAAGCCGTTCGTCCCCATAGCCCCCGCGCGAGGAATTGACCGAAACCTGTTTCAATTCTTTGCACACGCCCACCCGTAGGCGTGGCATCTTGCAGGACGTTCGACCGCCCGCGCACGCTACAAAGCCCAAGTGCCCCCCGAAGTGCACGGATTCCCCCTGGGCGCCTCCATCAAGGGCAGGAAGTAAGAAGACGCGAGGATCAGGCGTTTAGAGCGGAGCTGCCCTAAGTGCCCAAGACCCCATCAGCCTTGGAGTCTCGCGCCAAACATACCTGCTGAACGGCTCTACCTCCCCCTTGTGGATCTTTGCCTCCCCAGCGGACAGAATTCGTGAGCCCGAGGGCCTGCGCCGTCCGCAAAAACGAAAAGCCGACGCCCAAGGGGGACATCGGCTTTCACGCTGGAGCCCGAGCGGGCCAGCCTTAACCCTTGACCTCGCGGTGCAAGGTATGACGCTTGAGGGCCGGGTTGTACTTCTTCTTCTCAACCTTCTCCTGCTGCGTCTTCTTGTTGCGCGTGGTCATGTAACGGGAAGGGGACTTACCTTCCTTGCGCGCTTCCGTGCATTCCAAAATTACCAGTTCTCTCGGCATGGTCTTAAGACGTGTTGAAGGATTGGGACGGTAAGAACTTCCCCGCCGCTTTCAACTCCTTTTTTCCGTTTCCTGCCAGATTGTCGGCGGGACGCCGGCAACGGTAGGCACCCTTACCGCTAGGGCCAATCGACATATGGGTTACAGCCACAGGAGGGCGGAGGCGAGGTAG
>CAZQIE010000102.1:0-10781 GCA_964593675.1 uncultured Opitutales bacterium | reverse complement strand
CTACCTCGCCTCCGCCCTCCTGTGGCTGTAACCCATATGTCGATTGGCCCTAGTCAGGTTTGTCAGATAGGGAAACAGCAGTAGGCGAGTCAAACAAGGGGCGCAGTCCTGCACAGGGCTGCGCCTCTCCTTTTGTACGCTACGCTAGCGGCTGCGGTATGCAGAGGGCGTGGGCGGGTGCGCCCAGAAGCGAGGGGGGCTACATCCAGGCCGACGGGTGGAGCTTGGCCGGATCGGGCGCGGGATTTTCGGCACAGTACACGGCAAGGCGCAGCGAATAAAGGCGGTCCTGCGGCGTGGCCGGGTGCCTTTTGCGGAGGTCTTCAAAGAGGGCCTCGGGAGCGCGTCCGACGAGCTCGTAAACCTCGCGCAGGCCGAGATCAAGGAGCGCCCGCGCCGTAGCCACATCCATACGCGGGAGCTTCATGAACGGGCTGTTCAGCGCCGCGTAATCGACCTTCTTCTCTTTCTTTTTGTCACCGGTTCTCGCCACGCCCGGAAACATGGGCCGCCGACCTACGCAGCGCAAGCCCTGCCTGCGGGCCGGTACGTATTGAAGTGGCGGAGGTCTGGGGCTTGGCAATGGACCGTTTTTGTGGTAGCACCGGCCAATCAGGTAGGGTCGCGCGCAGGTCCGGCGCGGCACATTCCAACCTGCTCCCCTTTCCTCAGTGAGGCTTATACCATGAAGGTACACTCTTTTTCCAAGCTGGTGATCCTGTTCGTCGCCGTAGCCGCCGTCGCGGGCCTGTCCGGTTTCAAGAAGGCGTCGACGATGACGGGCGACGAGATCATCGAGCAGGTGAAGGCGCGCCATGCGGCGGAATCGGAGCTGGAGCAGATCAAGATGGTCACGATGGACAGCTCTGGAAGGACGCAGGAGCGTCAGATCATCAGCGTGGTCCAGAAGAGTCCCACAGGGAACATGAGCTACCTGATCCGGTTTGTGGCACCGGAGGAAGTGAAGGGGACGACGCTTCTGGCCGTGGAGCGTGAAAATGGCGAAGTGGAGCAATACCTGTTCCTCCCCGGGCTGGGACAGCCGCGCAAGATTGTGGGCACGGCACGCGGGGGCTATTTCATGGGGACGGACTTCACGTTCGAGGACCTGCGCAAGGAGAAGCCGACCGAGTGGGTGTACCACCGCCTGATCGACGAGGTCGTGGAAGGCCGCGACTGCTACGTCATCCTCACCGCGCCCATTGATATTTCCCGCGAAAAGATCACGGGCTATTTGAATCGCATCCTGTATGTGGACAAGGAGACGCTGAACATCCTGAAGATCGAGTTTTTCGACAGCAAGAAGCAGCTTGTTAAGACGTTCCAGGCGTTCGATTTTGCGCTGGTTGAGGGCGAGGCGAAGACGCAGAGGCCGCAACGGCTGGTGATGGCGAACAACCTGAAGCGGACGACGACCATCATGTCCCTGCTGAATACGAAGCTGAACGCCCCCGTAAACCAGAACCTGTTCAAGCTGGAGACGGTGCAGAATTGGGCACAGGAGCACGATCGGGAAATCCAGAAGGCTTTCGGGAACGCCAAATAGGCGTTCCTCTTTTTTTTAGGCGCAAGAGGGGCGCTCCGCCGCGCCCATAAACAAGCTCTATCCCGTGTCGACGCTCATTCGTCTTTCTTACCGTTTCTGGTGGATCATCATTCTCGTTTGCCTCGGGCTGACAGTTGCGGCTGTCCGGCAAGTGGTGGACATCCAGGTTTCACGGGACCCCGCCGGCGGCTGGCCGCGTGTGACGTGCAAGCCCACGGGGAAGCTGAAAATAAGCGTGTCCGCGGACGAATTGATGCCGAAGGACACGCCGCTTCGCCTTCGGTATGAGGAGGTCAAGAAGACGTTTGGCTCGGACGCGCTGGCGGTCGTCTATGTGGAGGACCCGGAGCTTTGGACGCACGAGAAGCTGACGCGTCTCCAGCGGCTGAGCGAGGAAGCGGCCAAGCTGGAGCAGGTGGAGCGCGTCGAGAGCCTGTTCACGGTGGATGACATCCAAGGGGAAGAGGGCTGGATAAGCGTCTCCCCGCTGCTCGAATCCCCGCCGCCGAAAGACGCGGCGCAGCTGAAAGCGAAGCGCCAGCAGGCCGTCGAAAACCCGCTTCTGCGCCGCAACGTGATTTCGCCGGACGGCAATGCGACGCTGGTGACCCTGTACCTCAAGCCGGAGCATCTGGGGCAGGAGGGCTTTGAGGAGCAGATGTATGCCGACCTGGAGGCGCTGCTCAAGGAGCATCAGGGCGCGTTCTCGAAGGTATTCCAACTCGGCGACCCGGCTGTAACGGTGTGGATGAAGGACTTCATCCTGCTCGACCAGGTTAAGCTCCTGCCGTTGTCGGGCCTGGTGCTGGTCGTGCTGATTGCGCTCCTGATGCGCAGCTTCGGGGCAGCGGTCCTTCAGGTGGTAAATGCGACCGTTGCTACGGTATGGACGTTGGGCCTGATGGCGTACTTCGGGGTGCCCATCAACATGTTCAACTACATCATCCCGGCGCTCATTCTGGTGATCGGTTCGTCGCAGGACGTGCACCTGATGACGGAGCTGCGGGAGTGCATGCGGACGGGCATGCTGCCGAAGGAGGCTGTGCGGCACACGGGGCGCCGCATCGGGCTTGCGCTGTTGCTTGCGAGTGGCACGACGATCATGGGCTTTGGTGCCACGTCGGTCACCGATATCGCCATCCTGCGGGACTTCGGCGTAACGGCCGCAGCGGCCCTGACCATTCGTTTCTTTGTCGGTCTGACTTTGTTGCCGGCGTGCTTCGCCCTCCTTACGTGGAGGCACCGCCACACCGGGCAGAAGGTGAAGCGGACGGCCGAGGGCGCGGTGGCCCACCCGTGGTATCAACCGGCTGCGGACTGGCTGGGGGCCCGGATAATCCGGTACGCGACTCTCTATCCGACGCGGGTTTTCTGGGTTTTTGCGCTCACCTGTGTGCCCGCCGTCATCCTGATGTCCCAGATAAAACTGGGTAACGATTTCGTGTCGTTCCTCAAGCCGGACTCCCAGCTGGTGGGCCGGCTGAACACGGTGGCTGAGCGGCTCGCGGGGACGAAGGTGATCTACATCACGCTCGTTGACGACCCGGGCACGTTCAAGCAGGCCGAGAAGCTGAAGCAGGTATTCTCGCTGGCGCAATACCTCCGGGGCCGCCCGGAATGCGACACCGTTGTCTCGATCGCCGATTACGTGGCGCTGGTGAACCAGGAGATGACGGGCGGGGATACCGCAAACTACCGCATCCCCGACACGAACGCGCTCGCTGCCCAGTTCCTGCTGTTTTTCCACAGCTCGCAGATCCAGCCCTACGTCACGGGGGACTTTGGCCAGGCGAACGTGGTGGTGCGTTGCAACGTAAACGACACGCACGCGTTCAATGCGCTGGTGGCGGACATTGAGCGGCAGCTTGGTCAGGGGCGGTTCGGCCCGTGGGTGTTCTCGGTTTCCGGGCAGTCGGTGATCACGGCGGCGTCGGTGGACCAGATCGCAAAGGGGCAGGTGTCTTCGCTTTCGCTGATGGTCATTGCGTTGTTCAGCATCATGGCGGCCCTGTTTGTATCGGTGCGGTGCGGCGTGCTGGCGGTATTGCCGAACCTTTGGCCTGTGCTGATCGTCTTCGGCATCATGGGTGCGTTCGGCATCCCGTTGAACCTGGGCACGTGCATGGTGGCCGCAATCACTATTGGCATGGCGGTCGACGACACTATCCACCTCATGGTGCGTTACAACCAGGAGCTCAAGGCCCTCAAGAACGAGCACAAGGCGATTGCGAAGTCGATCGAGGGCGAAATCTTTCCCGTGTGTACGACGTCTGCGGCTTTGGCCGGCGGATTTGTTGTGCTGGGCTTTTCGAGCTTCGTGCCGGTGCAGCAGTTCGGCATGTTGAGCGCCGTCGTCATGGTCGTCGCCCTTGTTGCGGACCTCTTCCTGACGCCGGCCCTGCTGGCCACGACGCGCCTCATCACCCTGTGGGACCTCCTCGGCCTGCGCCTGCGTCAGGCCCTTATGGAGCGTTCGCCCGTGTTTTCCGGGATGACCTCGTGGCAGACAAAGAAGCTTATTCTGGCGGCAACGGTGGAGGAGGTTCCCCAAGGGACGCGGCTCATCCGTGACGGCGAGACGGGCGACAAGATGTACGTGATCATCGACGGCGAAATGGAGGTCACGAAACAGACCATCACCGGAGAACGGCTTAGCCTCAAGCGCCTGGGCGTGGGCGAGGTGATTGGCGAGGTGGCGCTCGTCGCGCATACCAAGCGCACCGCCGATGTGGACGCCGTTACAAACGTAAAGCTGCTGGCGCTGGACTGGGAGACGCTGCAGAAGCTCCAGCGCTTCGCGCCGTACCTGTCCTCACGCCTGTTCCTGAATATTGCCAAGATCCTGGGAATGCGCCTGGTGGACTCCCTTGGTCAGCTCAGCGGCAGTCGTCCTCCTTTTGGGAACAAGGGCAACGGCGGACCGAAGACCTCGGTGCCGGTTCCCAAGTAGGGCATTTAAGGCGTTCCCAGAAAACGGGCGAGCACGCGGCGCAGGATGGGTCGGAGCCGTTCGGCGAGGGCGGCGTTCGAGAACGCTACCCACGTGACGGGCGTGGTGGTGTCGAGCGGGGCATCAAGGGGCGAGCCGTCGGGCTTCTCGACAATAGCTCCGGCTTCGGCCATCAGGAGCGCAGCGGCGACATCGTAGGGGTGGCAGACGAGCGTCTTGCGCAGGCCCAGCTTTTCAAAGAGCGGCGGCCGCAGGTCTGCGACAAAGTGGTCATGCCCGGCGATGATCTCATAAAACTGGCCGCCCGTGGTGATGTACTGGTCCTCGAAAATGACCGGGGGCAAGGCCTCGCCGTAAACTTCCTGCCAAAAGGTCTCCTCGACTTCGCACAGGAAGGACTTTCCACCGGGAAAGAAACGGGTGAACGTGGCAAAGCCGTGCCGCACGTCCGTCGATTGCAACGGGCGCAGAACCACGGGTTTGCGCTCTCCTGTGCGCCGGTGGAAGCGCTCCGCGACGAGGCCGCGCCCGCGGACGGCGCTGAGCTGGTCGGCCCAGTCTTGCTTCGTGGGCGGAAGCTCCGTCATCGCCGCGACCTGGATTTCCGCGATTGTCGTTGCCGTGCCGCGTTGGGGGGCCAGGCCCGCGAGCGCCCAGGCGGACCGCTTGTCGTGCATGATTTCGCGGGTGCCGTCGATGGGGTCGAGGATGCACTTGAAGCGTGTGTCGGTAACGGCCGTGCCTTTCGGGAAGGTTACGGGGCCGTGTTCTTCCAGCCCCTCCATCACGACCTCAACCGGCCAATGGCGCGGCCAGTGCTCCTCAAAAAAGGCGAGGATCGCTTCCTCGCTCACCTTGTCGATCGCGTAGATGGTGTCTGCCACCGTCACTTCTGCCACGCCGCTGAGGGTCTTTGTGGTTTCGCGTTCCTGCGCGGCGCCGACGTGGGCGAGAATGGCGTCCTGGAGCCTGCACAGGAGGCGGCGCGCGTGGTCGAGGTCGGCTTCGGGGAGCATGGGGCCAGGGTAGGGCAGGCGCGGGCGAAGGGCAATCCCGCGCAGACGGGGAACGCGCCCGGGCAGCCCCAGGCTTCCCCCCAGGAGGGGCGTTTTTGTTTTACGTCGGCTTCCGGAATCCTGTACCGTGCGCGTCGATGCGGATATTCCGGTACATGGCCGTCGCGGCGCTGCTTGCGGCATCGGCGTTGTTTCTTGCGGCGCAGCGCATGCAGCCGGAGACGCCTGTGCGCAATTTCAGCCTGCCCGTGTTTGGCGACAACGGCTACAAGGCGTGGGAGATCGAGGGCTTGGAAGGCCGCTATATCAGCCCCGAACTCATCGAGGTCCGCGGTATGCGCATGCGGAAGTATTCGGGTGACAGCCGCGTGGCGCAGGAAGCCCTCATCGAGAGCCCGACCGCCAGCGTCTACCCGAAACGTAACGCGGCTTCCGGAAAGGACCTGCTTACCATCACCGGGCAGACGTATTCGGTTCGCGGGCGGGAGTGGACCTGGGACGGGCGCACCCACCGCATCACCATCAACCGCGACGCCGAGGTAATCTTCCGCGAGTCGCTGATCGACATTTTGCAATGAGCGTTTCGAGACTGTATTCCCGTTTTGGCCTGCCGTCTGGCCGGTCTTTCACCCTGACCGCCGTGCTTGCGCTGGCCGTCTGCCTCGGTTCCGCCCTCATGGCGGCTCCGGCGGCGAACAAGGCGCCCGCGGCGAACGGAGAGGCCGCCACGGCCATCACTTCCGACCGTGTGGAAATGGTGAGCAGCGAGGTCACAAACCAGTTCTTTTTCTACGGCAATGTGAAGGTCATCGGCACGAACCTGAAGGTGGCGTGCGACGAGCTCGAAGTTATTGCGTCCCGCGCCCCGCAGAGTTCGCCGCAGGCGACCGTCGGGCAGATTGGCGCGATTGTGCTCATCATCGCGAAGGGCAACGTGAAGATCGAACAGGCCGGGCGCGTCGCCACCTCCGGTCGCGCCGAGCTGTTCCCGCGTGATGGCAAGGTGATCCTGACGGACAAGCCGGTGGTGACGGACGCCCAAGGGGTGGTCAGCGGGCACCGGATGACGCTCCTGAAGGGCGAGCGCCGCGCGCTCGTGGAAGGCGGGCCCTCGGGGGATCGTCCCAAGGTCACGCTGCCCACGATCCCGGACATGGGCTTCAAGGACGACAAGAAATAGGGAGTGGGAGAACGGCAGCCGCGCAGTAACAAATGTCTTCAGCAACGCAAAGCATGACAGCCTCCGAAGGCGCAACGGGAGCGGCGGGCAAGCCCGGAACGCTCACCATCCAGACGAAGGACCTGGCCAAGACCTACGGCAAGCGCGAGGTCGTCCGGGGCGTCAACGTCAGCGTTTCGAACGGCGAGGTTGTGGGCCTGCTGGGGCCCAATGGTGCGGGCAAAACCACCACGTTCTACATGATCGTGGGCCTGGTGCCGGCGACGCGCGGGCAAGTCTTTATGGGCGGGCGGGACATCACGGGCGTGCCCATGTTCCAGCGTGCCCGCTTCGGCATCGGCTATCTGCCGCAGGAAGCCTCCGTTTTCCGGAAACTGACGGTCGAGGAAAACATCCTGTCCATCGTCGAAACGCTGCCGATCGCGCGGTCCGAACGCGCCGCGCAGGTGAAGGCGCATCTCGAAGAGCTGGGGCTCGCGCACCTCGCCAAACAGAAGGCCTACACGCTCAGTGGCGGTGAGCGCCGCCGCCTGGAGATTTCCCGCGCCCTTGTCCCAAGCCCGAAGTTCCTGCTGATGGACGAGCCGTTCAGCGGGGTGGACCCGATCAGCGTGGCGGAGGTGCAGAACATTGTCCGCGGGCTCAAAAGCAAGGGCATCGGCGTCCTTATAACGGACCACAACGTCCGCGAGACCCTGCGCATTGTGGACCGCGCCTACCTGATCCACGAAGGGCGCGTCCTGTGCGAAGGCACCAGCGATTTCCTCGTGAACGACCCGCAAAGCCGCAAGTTCTATCTAGGCGAGCACTTCTCGCTGTGATAGCGTCGGGGCGCGGTGCCAGCGCCGCGGCAGAAGCGCAGGCGCGCCCGCGTTCCCGGAACAAAAGGCCCCTCTCTCCCGCACGATGAACAAACCCAAGGACAAGAAGAACCTCGAGAGCCTGACCGTACGCGAGTTCTACGAGACTTTCAAAAAGCAACTGGCGCTTCAATTATTGACGGGGGAAAAGGGCCTCGAACGGCGCATCGCCGACAAGAGTATCAACCGGCCCGCACTGGCGCTGACGGGGTATTTCAAGCACTTTGGCAACAAGCGCCTGCAGCTCTTCGGCGCCGGCGAAATGTCCTACCTGCGCGACATGCCGGAAACCCGGCAGGAGGAGGTCCTGCAGGCGATCGCGAAACACCGCGTGCCCTGCATGGTCGTTTCCCAAGGGCTGTCACCGACGCGCGCGATGTTGCGCGTCGCCAAGGAATCGGGGGTCCCGCTGTTGCAGACGCCCCTCATGTCCAAGGACTTTTCGGTTGAGACGACCGTGCTTCTGGAGAACAAGTTCGCGCCGCGGACAACGCTCCACGGCACGCTGTTGGACATCCGCGGGATCGGGACGTTGCTGCGCGGCAAGAGCGGCGTGGGCAAAAGCGAGTGCGCGCTGGCCCTTATCGAGCGCGGTCACAGCCTGGTAGCGGATGACCTGACTTATGTGCGCCTGGTGGGGGAAAAGGAACTCATGGGCACGAGTTCCGAGCTCAACCGCGGCTACATGGAGTGCCGGGGCATCGGCATCATCAACATCGCGGAACTCTTCGGCATCCGGGCCGTCCGCGTGGAAAAGCGCATCAACCTCGTGGTCACGTTCGTCGAATGGGCACCCGGCATGGAGGAGGAGCGCACAGGCCTGGAGCAGAGCTATTTCCAAGTCCTCGGGACGGATGTGCCGCAGATGGAAATCCCCGTACGCCCCGGCCGCGACCTCGCACGCCTCGTCGAAGTAGCCGCCATGGTGCAGGCCCTGAAGTCCATCGGGCATGACTCCGCCCGCGAGTTCAATGAGCGCCTTATTGCCTTCATGAGCCGCCAGCAGCAGGGGCGCTAAGTCGTTGGAGGTCATTGCCTTGCCGGGTTGTTTTGAGGGATTTTATCGGGGCGCGGCGACCGGTCTCGGGGATTTCTAACGGCTTTCAATAGCCTCGGTTTTTCGCTAAAACTCTCATTAATAGCGCCTTGCGCCGGTTTTTGCACATTCCGGCGCGATTCGCGGCGCGATAATCCCAGCTTTCCGGCTTAGAAGTTGGCCTATCACCTGGGGGCCGCGCACCGCCTGATACGGGTGTTTCACCCCCCACTTACGCAACGCTCCGGGGCCGTTTCGGCCATCGGGCATGGGGCTGCAAAGCCTCATCGTTAAGCCTGTTGCGGGCTAGAAAATCGTGTTACAAAAAGGCAACGAAAATTCGTAGAAAAATGCCGTGAGGGCATTGTGAATAACTTGTGGGAAACTTCCTCTTGCAACCCCAAGTGGATTTCCAGTTACTCAGCCCACGACTCGGGCGCCTCAATCGCGCAGAAAGCTGCGCTGAGGCGCCAGCCTTTTTTCTCCCCCTGGGGCATCGGGTTTTGCTGCTCATAAATGTTTGGTAAACAACTGCTTATGTTACACATCCCATATTGTTTCCTTCGGGAATCAGCGCTGGCGGCTGCCGGCATCGGGACGCTACGCATGGGCGTTGGTCGCGCTTCTTAGCGGCGACAGGGTTATTTTGACTTTCCTGCTGTATTGTGAATAAAAAGCACGTGGACGACACGCGGAGCATGACCGAAAAGCTTTCCAGCAAGAGCCTGTGGGCCGCTCTCCAGAGCGACTTCCAGAGCCTATTCCCGCACGACGTGTATCGCACGTGGTTCGAGCCTCTGCGTTGTCTGAGCGAGGACGAGGACAAAATTGTCCTGGGCGTGCCGAACGACTTTGCCGCGATCTGGATTGAGGACAACTACCGGGAACTGATCCAGAACCGCCTTCAGATGGCTGCGGGGCACCCGGTGGAACTGTCGCTCCAGGTGGTCGAGACGCCGGCTGCCGTTGCCGAGCGCACCGAAGATCCCGCGCCGGTTAACCGGTTGGGTGACGCCGCGGCGTCCCAGGACCGCCTGGGTGGGCGGCTCGGTGGTGGGGATGCAGGCCGGGAGCGTTCGGGCATTCCGGCATCGCGCCTTGCGACCTCGGAGTCCCTTCCGCTCAACCCGAAGAATACTTTTGAGAACTTTGTGGTGGGGCCGGGCAGCCAGCTCGCCCACGCCGCCTGCATCGCGGTGGCCAACGCCCCGGCGCGCGCCTACAACCCGCTGTTCCTTTATGGCGACACCGGTTTGGGCAAGACGCACCTGATGCATGCGGTGGCGCACTGCATCCTGCGCAACAACCACGAGGCCCGGGTAGCTTACGTCTCGACGGAAAAGTTCACCAACGAGTTCATCCGCGCGATTCAGGAAAACAGCCTCTCGCGGTTCCGCCAGCGTTACCGGAGCGTGGATGCCCTGCTGATCGACGACATCCACTTCCTTTCCGGGAAGGAACGTATCCAGGAAGAGTTCTTCCACACGTTCAACGAGCTGTTCGAGTCGCAGAAACAGATTTTCCTCTCCAGCGACCGTTCGGCCGGCGAGATCTCCAAGCTGGAAGCCCGCCTCGTGTCGCGGTTCCAGTGGGGGCTGGTCACGGACATCCAGCCGCCGGACCTCGAGACCCGCGTGGCGATTCTCGCGAAGAAGGCGGCGGCCATGAAGCTGTCGCTTCCCGACGAGATCATCCAGTTCCTCGCCGAGCGCGTCTCGCGCAACGTCCGCCGCATGGAAGGTGCGCTCACGCGCGTGGCCGGTTACGCGGCACTGATGCAGAGCAAGGTTGACGTTCCGACCGTGGAGAAGCTGCTGCAGGACATCCTCCAGGAGGAAGCGCAGAACCAGATTTCGGTCGAAAAGATCCAGCAGAAGGTTTCGGAGTTCTACCACCTGCGCCTCGCCGACATGGTGAGCAAGCGCCGGCCCGCGAATATCGCTTTCCCGCGACAGGTGGCGATGTACCTGAGCCGCATGCTCACGAGCCATTCTTTGCAGGAAATCGGCGATGCCTTCGGCGGCCGCGATCACGGTACCGTCATCCACGCCTGCAAGACGGTGGAAAACATGATGGACCAGGACGAGTCAGTCCGCCGCAGCGTAGAGTACCTGCAGCAACAGCTCGGCCACCGCCGCTTCTAGGGCCAATCGACATTTTAGACTGTACAGATTGTGACCGAGCTGTTTGAAG
>CAZQIE010000101.1:0-11522 GCA_964593675.1 uncultured Opitutales bacterium | reverse complement strand
ACCTCGCCTCCGCCCTCCTGTGGCTGTAACCCATATGTCGATTGGCCCTAGAGCGCAGGCCTCTGCGCCAGTCTCACAACGGCCCCGGTCATCCTCGACCGGGGCCGTTGTGTTTTCGCCCCACCCCCACCGGATTCTTCCTTGCCTTTCCGCGCCCCCGGATTCTCAGTTTCCCACGCCGACCTCCGCCCGCCCCGGCAACTCCGCCTCCACGCCGCCAACCCACACCATGCAGTTCCAACCGGGCATGCGCCGCGTGGCGCTCAGCATCCGCGAGTTTGCGGAATTCCGCCTCGGCCCCGGCGGCCCCGGAGAGGGCGGCGGCTCCAGCCCCTGGCGCACCCAGCTCGGCACCACCTGGCACCAGAAGCTCCGCGACACCACCGCTGCCGCAGACCCCACCGCCCAGTTCGAAGTCCCCGTCAAAGGCATGTGGATCGAAGGCCGCTGGACCCTCGAACTCCAAGGCCGCGCCGACCAGCTCGTCTCGCGCGCCGGCACCCTTGTCGTCCGCGAGATCAAGACCGTCTCCGCGCCCCTGCCCCTCCCGCCGGAGGAACTCGCCCACCTCTACCCCAGCTACTTTACCCAGCTCGCCGCCTACGTCCTCCTCCTCGGCCTCGAGCCCGAACGCCGCGACACCCCCCTGACCGGCGAACTCGTCTTCATCGACATCGCCTCCGGCCTCTCGCAAGTCGTTCCCCTCGACACCCCCGAAGCCTTCTTCCGCGACCAGCTTCACGTCCTCCTCCCGTTCTTTGAGGAACGCTGGTGCAGCCGCCAGCGCCTCCTCGCCCTCCAATACAAGCCCCCCTTCCAGACCCTTCGCTCCGGGCAGAAGGCCGCCCTCGACTTCCTTCGCCAAGCCTCCGGCCGCTCCAAACTTCTCGCCCTCGAAGCCCCCACCGGGTTCGGCAAGACCGGACTCCTCCTGGACTTCGCGCTCGGCCGCATGCGCGAAGGCGTGTTCACCCGCCTCATTTACCTTACCAGCAAAAGCACCGGCCAGCTCCAGGTCCTGCGCCAACTCGAAAGCATGGTCGTTGGCGACGAACCGCTCCGCTACTACCAGATGCGCAACCGGCGCGAACACGCCATCGCGTCCCCCCTGCACACCTGCGACAACTCAGGCTCCTGCTGGCAGGACATGGACGAACGCTGGGGCCACGCCGCCATCTCCCCCGAACGCCTCTTCCGCCACGGCACCATCCCCCTCGAAACCGTCCGCGCCCTCGGCGAACAGACCGGCGTCTGCCCCTATGAGATCTCCCGCGCCATCCTCCCTTACGCGGAAGTCTGGCTCTGCGATTACAATTACGTCTTCGCCCCCTCCAGCCAGCGCCTGCTCGCGGACGTCCCCGACTTCTCCCCGCAGCAGACCCTCCTCATCGTCGACGAAGCCCATAACCTCCCTGCCCGCGTAGCCGACGCCTTTTCCTGCGCCGCCGCTTTCGACACCGCGGCCCCGGCGCTCGATGACCTCCGCGCCTCCGGCGCCCCCTTGCGCGTCCTCCAGCTCTGGGAGCACTACTGCGACTTCCTCGAAGCCCTCCGCCCCACAAACCGGCTCGACGTCGCCGCGGAATACGAACTCATCGACCTCCTGGAACGCCTCGAAGAAGCCCTCGCCGGCGCCCCCCTCGATTACCGCACCCTCCCCGGCCCCGCCGTCGAGCAGCTCTGGGGCATACCCGCCATGCGCCGCTTCTTCGAAAACACCGCGCTCACGCGCCTCCCCTGGTGCAAGGCCCCCGGCAAACTCACCCTCGCCTGCCTCGACGCCGCCCCCGAGATCGCCGCCACCCTCCGCACCTACGGCGGCGCCGTCCTCGCCTCCGCCACCCTCACCCCGCAGGACCTCTATTCGGAAGCCTGCGGGCTCACCCCCACCGAAATCGCCTGGATCGACGCCCACGCGGACTGGCGCACCGACGCCTATGACGTCGCCATCGACGCGCGCGTGGACACCCGCCTGCGCCAGCGCGAACGCCACTACGCCGATACCGCCCAGACCGTGGCCGCCGCCGCCCAGACCGCCCCCGGCCCCATCGCCATCTTCTTCCCCTCCTACCAGTACGCCGAAGCCATCCGCGCCTACGTCGAAGCCACCCACCCCCTCCTCCGCCTTGCACTCCAGCCCCGCGGCGTCGACCTCCCCGGCCAGCAGGCCTTCATCGAGGAAAACCTGCTCACCGCCCATGCCCTGTTCCTCGTGCTCGGCAGCGGCTTTTCGGAAGGCATAGACGCCCTCGGGGGCCAAGTCACCCGCGCCCTCGTCATCGGCCCGGCCCTTCCTGAAATCTCACCCGAACAGGAAGCCCGCCTGGCTACCTGGGAACACCTCGGCAAAGCCGAAGCGTTCCGCCGCACCTACATTGCCCCCGGCATGCGGAAGATAAACCAGGCCCTCGGACGCCTGGTCCGCGGCCCCGGCCAACGCGCAGCCGTCCTGCTCCACTGCAAGCGCTTCGCCGATCGCGCCTACCTCGACCTCCTCGCCCCGGAGTACCGCAACGCCCGTATCCTTAAAACGGATACCGACCTTGCCGAATGGCTCTCAAACCTCCGCGGCTTGTGAATAGGCGCGCCCTACGGGCGTTTCAGTAAAGGTCCCGCGGGATCTGGAGCAACCGGGCACGCTGCCGCGCCAGCACCGCGTCGCCCAAGTCGGCGTCATAAGCCTCCCCCAATCCGACGGATGTCGAACCGGTCGCCGGGGGCGCCAGCAGCAAGGCCGCGTACTCGCCATTCGCCATGACACCCAAAAGCTCGCCCGTCTTCGCAAACACGATGTCCGCGCTCTTGGGCGAAAACTCGCCGAAAAGCCGCGTAAGGATGCGCGTCTGCATCCGCAAATACTGCGGAAGCTCCGGATCCAGCCGGAACGTGGACTCCCCGTAGTAGTTCTCGCCGCTGTTCACGAGCACGGCTTCGGGAAACCGCAACGGGTCTTTCGCGGGCGAAAAAGGCTGCACACCGGCCTGCGGCACCGCAGCCTCCGGAACCGGCAGCAACAGCACCCGCGGGTCACTCGTCGGCCACACCGCACGCGTCAGCGCAACCTCCCCGCCCCGCCCCACCAGCGTCGCCGTCAGCTTCCGCACTTTCCCCTGCGCCGCCGGATCAAAAGGCGTATCCTCCGCATGCAGCAGCGCGTACGTCTGCCCGTCCACCCCCTTCAGCAGAATCGTCCGCACCTCGTAATCCCGTCGCGCATCGCCAAAAAGCCCCGGCCTCACGGCGGACAGCTTCAGCGTCACCCGGTTGGACCGGTACGTGTCGAAAATCGTGTTCATCGACAGCGGCCGCAATTGCTTCACCTCCTCGCGGATCGCTCCCGTGGACTCCGCCAGCGTGTTCACGCCCTCCGCAAGCCGCGCCGCCTGCTGGGCCGCCGTCTGGAGCTGCGTGCGCGTGTTTTCGAGGTTTTGCGACACGATCCGCTTCTCCACCTCCGCCACCTCCAGCTTTGTCGTCAGCGCCTGCCGCTCCAGTTCCAGCATCCGCTTCGATTGCTCCAGCTCACCCAACTGCTTCGACGTCTGCGCCAGCGTCGCTTCCCGCCGTTGCAGTTCTTCCTGCAAAAACCGCATCCGTTCCTGCGACACCCCCGACTGTTTCTGCAACTCCCCAAGGTTCTCCCGAAGCGCCGTACGTTCCCGCTCCGCCGCGTCCAGTTGCGCCCGTGTCCGGTCAAACTGGCTCGAAAGCTCCCTGCGCTCCTTCTCGAGCCGCGCCCGTTCCTCCCCAAGCCGCGCTGCGAGCGCTTCCGCGCTCTTCTGGTCCTCGGCCAGCCGCTTTGCCTCGCTCTCGCGCCGTGCCAGATCCGTCTCCGCAACCTGGAGCTCCTTGCGCGCCTGCGCCAAGGCCGCCGACAGCTCCTGCCGCGAGCCCTTCTCCGCCTCCAGCGACACCCGCAGCGCCTCCACCAGCTCGGGATCCTGTGTCGGCGCCTGCGCCCGCACCTGCGGCTTGTCCGGCTGCGGCGTCTCCTCCAAAGCGCTGAAGTGCGCGAGGGACAGCATGCTCACGAGCAGGAAATCAAACAGTAGCAGCAGCAACGATCGGTTCATCTTCGGTTACTCGGGGCTCACGCGGCGCTCCTGCGCCGCAGGTTGAATTTCTACAGGTGCGTTCCCGCCGGCGCAGGGGTCTTGGAGGCACGGTCCGCTTCCACGATCAGGTGACGCCGGTAGGGCCGCACGTTCCAGATCTTCAGGAGCGCCACAAACAGGATGCCGAACAGGCTCGACGAATACGCCGCCATCAGGCTCGCCTCGATGATGTGCATGAGGATCAGGATCAGCGAACCGATCGAGCCCCCGATGCCCACAAACAAGCCGAGGTCGAACAGGATCTCCTCGTTCTCCAGCAGCTTGAGCTTCAGCGTTGGCGGAGCCTCCAGGCGCCGCACATGCGCCAACCGGGTCAGGCAGATGAAATAAATGCCGAGCTGCACGAGGAAGAAGAACAGCAGCACGACGAGCGATACGGGATCCAAGGGTCCTTCATTCATAGTCGTTGTCTTTGGGGAAAAATTCTCAAGCACCGGAATCATCTTCAATACAAGGCGCGGGCCCTCGTGGGCCCGGGATGGCTCGAACAGGCCCGGCTCGCTCACAGCCACCGCGGAAAACACCAGCACCGCCGCAAGCAGCAGCACCCGCACGCCACGCACGCGCTGCCCTCCCGCCAGCCCGCCTTCACCGCGCAACACTAGCCCGTCCGCGGCACGCGCCCCGAACATCGCCGCAAGCAGCCACAGCACGCCCTTCAGCAACCCCGCCACCTGCGGTTGCCGCGTCGCAAGGCGCTCCACTTCCGTCCGAAAAACCTCCGGGACAACATCCCTGAGCTCCCGCAGCCATCCAGACCAAACATAAATCGGCGCCCGCGCGGCCAGGAGCCTTCGAATACCGCCGCGGCCCTCGGCCAGCGCATACGTCAGATCCTGCCAGCCGCGTTCCCCCGGATGCTCCCTTAGATACTGCGCCACGCCCGACGGTTCCTCCGTCAATTCAATGGCCGCAAACACCACGCACACCCGGTTCGGCACGTGTTGCACGCTTTCCGCGGCGCGCTCCAGCCCATCCAGCGACACGCATGTGCGCGTCCACGCCGCCAACTGCGCGTAATCCAGCCGCCGCGCCAATACCAGTAACCCGCGATAAAAATCCTCAAGGTCCCGCAACGCATCCTGCCGCCGGTTGTGGACAGCCTCATGCGCCAGCCGGTGCAACGTGCGCGCCGCCGGCGCCGGGAAATGCTGCCCCTGCACGAGCATCGCCGTCAGCGCAACGCAGGACTCATACGGACCGCCCGCAGCCGTCGTTGCCGGGAAAAAGTGTTCGAGCCCCGTCAGGTCCCGCGTCGCCAGAATCGTCCGCACCGTGTCGTTCTGTGAGTTCTCCAGAAACCCCGCCAACTGCGCCCGACGGTCCGGCGACGCCACGAGTGAAAGTGCCGTGCGGTCCTGCGTGCCCTGCGGCACCGTGGATACCCCACGCAACGCCTGCTCCACGTACGGGTCCGGCCCACCGATCCACCGCACCAGCGGCGATTGCTGGCGCTCCAGTTCAGCCAACCGCGAATCCAGCCGGTCGAGCAACGCCGGTTCAACCCCGTCCGCGCGCACCTCCGCCGTCCGCCGCAAGCTCTCCGCCATCAGCCGGGCGGGACCCGTCTGCCGCGCGTCCAGCATGAACTCAGCCGCTCCGTAGACGCCGTCCGTGCCAACGCCCGCCGAGCGGAGCACGCCCGGGTCCACCGCGCCCAGATGCGCCGGCACAGCGAGACCCAGCAAGGCCAAAGCCAGCGCAGCCCCGATCAGAAGCAAACCACGTAACACGCTCATACGCGACTCGGCCATGCTTCCCAATCTATTTACCGCAACCAGCCTCGGACGCAACTGATTGCGTCAACGAATTTAACGCACGCCGGCAGCGTCCTACTTTTCCACTCCGACCCCCAGGGCCTATGGCGCGCTCTCCGCACGCGGTTTCCCGCCCGCCGTGCGCTCCCTCTCCTCTGCGTATTCCGCTCATCTCCCCCCCTCCGACCCCGCGCAGGCCAAAGCGTTCCACGCACACCCGCCCGCAGCGCGACCCACACCAGATCCCCCTCACGCGCCTTCAACCCGGAACCCGCATGCCCCTTTTCCCCCTTTCAGGGGCTTGATTTTCCCGCGCCGACCCGTAGCGTTCTAGGCCTCCAAGAACCTATCCTTCAACCCATTCCGCGTCTTAACTAAAATGAGCACACAAGCCCCTGAACGGCATGAGTTCCAGGCAGAAGTAAAGCAGGTCTTGGACATCGTCGTCCACTCGCTCTACACGGACAAAGACATCTTTGTCCGCGAACTCGTGTCCAACGCCTCCGACGCCCTCGAAAAGCTGCGCCACACGCAGATGACCGAGCCCGCCGTCTACGACGACAAACTTTCCCTCGAAATCAACATCACCACCGACGACACCGCCGGCACCCTGACCATCCAGGACTTCGGCATCGGCATGACCCGCGCCGAGCTCGTCGAAAACCTCGGCACCATCGCCCACTCCGGCTCCAAGGCCTTCGTCAAGGCCCTTCAGGCCAAAGGCACCCAGGCCGGTGAAAACCTCATCGGCCAGTTTGGCGTCGGCTTTTACAGCGCCTTCATGGTCGCCAAGGAAGTCCGCGTCTACACCCACGGCTGGCGCCCCGACGCCGAAAGCCTCCTCTGGACGAGCGACGGCTCCGGCACCTACACCATCGAGCCCGTCGATACACAGCGCCGCGGCTGCAAAATCGTCGTCTCCCTCAAGGACGAGTATAAAGACTTCTCCAAAGCCGACCGCGTCCGCCAGATCCTCGAACGCTACTCCAGCTTCATCCAGTTCCCCGTCAACCTGAACGGCGAGCGCGTCAACACCGTCCAAGCCCTCTGGCTCAAGGCCAAGAACGAGATCACCGAGGACCAATACAAGGAGTTCTACAAGTTCCAGGCCCGCGCCTTTGACGAGCCCCTCGCCTGGCTCCATTTCTCCGCCGACGCCCCCCTCGCCATCAACGCCCTCCTCTTCATTCCCGGCGAAAACCCCGAGCGCTGGGGCTTCGGCAAAGTCGATGCCTCCGTCTCCCTGTTCTGCCGCAAGGTCCTTATCGACGACGAACCCAAGGGCCTCCTCCCCGACTGGCTCCGCTTCCTCAAAGGCGTCGTCGACAGCGCCGACCTCCCCCTGAACATTTCGCGCGAGACCATGCAGGACAGCGCGCTCGTGCAGAAGCTCAACCGCGTCCTCACGAAGCGCCTCATCAAGTTCCTCGAAGACCTCGCCGCCAAGGAACCCGAAAAATTCGCCACCTTCTGGGCAAAGTTCGGTGCGTTTATTAAGGAAGGCGTAACGACCGACTTCACCCACCGCGAAGCCCTCGCGCCCCTCCTGCGCTTCGAAAGCTCCACCCTCGAAAAAGGCAAACTCACCGGCCTCGCCGACTACGTCTCCCGGATGAAGTCGGACCAGAAGGACATCTATTACCTCATCGGCCCGAACCGCGAAGCCGTCGAGTCCGGCCCCTACCTCGAAGCCTTCAAGGCCCGCGGCCTCGAAGTCCTCTTCCTCTACGAGCCCATCGACGATTTCGTCATGAACCACCTGCGGGACTTCGACAAGAAGCCCCTCGTCCCCGCAGACCGTGAAGACCTCGACCTCGGCGAAAACCCCGCACACGCTCAAGGCGAGCCCCTCGCCGCCGACACCCTCAAGGGCCTCTGCGACTGGCTTTCCGAAACCCTCGGCAAAGACCGCGTCACCTCCGTCACCAGCGGCGACAAGCGCCTCGTGGACAGCCCGTGCGTCGTCCTGAACACCGACAAGTTCATGACCGCCCACATGCGCCGCGTCATGCGCGCCATGAAACCTGAACTCGCCCCCGGTGACGAAGCCGCCTCCGTCGCCCTTCAGGTCAACCCGCGCCACGCGCTCATCAAGAACCTCGCCAGCCTCAAGGATCGCGACGCGGACCTCGCCAAGCTCGTCGCCGAGCAGCTCTACGACAACGCCCTCGTCTCCGCGGGGCTCCTCGACAACCCGCGCCCGATGGCCCTCCGCACCTTCCGCCTGCTCGAAATCCTCACCTCCAAGTGAGCAGCGCCCAAGCCTCCCGCCTCGCCGCGCTCTACACCTGCCAGGCCGGCTTCACCGCCGCCCTGCGCAGGGAGCTCATGGACGGCGGCCTCAACGCCCGCGCGGAAGGCGAGGACTGGGTGTGCGTTCCCGCGCCCGCCCCCCAGGCTGCGCCCGGCGGCGGCGACGAAGGCTGGTGTTTCGCCCACACCGTTTTCCTCGAACCCACCGAACTCCGCGCTGAAGGCGTGAACGCCCTGGCGGACGCCCTGCTCACACACTTCTGCGAAAGCGCCCGCGACGAGCGCTTCGAAGGACGCTGGCCCGTCGTCTTCCGCGCCGCCTCCGGCGCCGACGGCCTCCACCGCCGCGCCAAAGCCGTGCGCGACGCCTGGACCGACGCGCTCCGCCGCCGCATGGCCCGCGTCGCCAAACTCGCCGACCTCGACGCCCACCCCGGCCGCGGCCCCGCCTCCGGCTTCTTCGTCTTTTTCGCCGACTACGGCCGCTGCTTCGTCACCCGCCGCGCCGTCTTTGGAGGCCAGCGCCGCATGGCGGACGACCCACGCGCCCCCTCGCGCAGTTACCTCAAAGTCGAGGAAGCCTACCACATCCTCGGACGCACCCCCGCCGAAAGCCAGACCGTCGCCGACCTCGGTGCCGCCCCCGGCGGCTGGAGCTTCAGCGCCGCCGAGCACGGTGCCCGCGTCTTTGCCATCGACAACGGACCCCTCAAAGGCGGTGCAAAAGACCACCCCCGCATCGTCCACCTCAAGGAAGACGCCTACCGCTACCGCCCCGAGCCCGGCACCACGCTCGACTGGCTCTTTTGCGACGTCGTCGACAACCCCTATTCCATCCTCGACGTCATCACCCGCTGGCTCGAAAACCGCTGGTGCCGCGCCTTCGTCGTCAACCTCAAGTTTGGCCGGCACGACCCCGTAGCCGTGCTCGCCCACGCCGCAGGTCCCAAGTCCCCCCTGCGCCCCCACTGCAAAACCTTCTACGCCCGCCACCTCTACCACGACCGCGAGGAAATCACCCTCGTCGGCGAACTCCGCGAATAGCCCAACCGAGCGTAGCGGCAGCCTCCACAATACCGTGGAACAGAATCGGCCCACGCCGTGCGTGGTGAAAGAAAACCCTTTTGTCCGGCCCCTTCCGCGCCTACCGTGGGATCATGAGCACCGGCAAGTTTCGCGAAGTCGTCGTCTGTGGCTGGAAGTCCGTCAACGCCGCCTTCACGCATCACCCCAAGACCATCCAGCGCCTCTTCTTTGACGCGGACATGAGCCCGCGCACCGGCCCCTTCTGCCGCTACCTTGCCCAAGAGCGCCGCATTTACCGCCAAGTCTCCAACGAGGAGCTCTCCCGCGTCGCTGGCACCGTCCACCACGGCGGCATCGTCGCCGTCACGGAGCGCCCCACCCTGCGTGCGCCGAAATTCAGCGAGATCGTGGACTGGCAGCGCGACGGCGAGCCCCTCATCGTCCTCGACCGCATCGGCAACCCCCACAACCTCGGCGCCATTGCCCGCACCGCCGCCTTTTTCGGCATCCGCCGCATGGTGATCCCCGATCACCCCCAGCAAGGCCTGCCCACCGAAGCCGCCTACCGCGTGGCCGAAGGCGGCCTTGAACACGTCCGCGTATATCGCACCCCGGCGCTCCCGCCCTTCCTCAAGCAGATTGGCGACCGCTACCTCGTCGTCGGCACCGCCGTGGAGCGCGAAGGTGGCCGCCACCTCAACCTCGCCAAACCCCTGCACGCACCCGGACGCCCCGTCGCCCTCGTCCTTGGCCACGAAGAATTCGGCATGGACCCCAAAGTGGCGAAGCAGTGTGAAGCCCTCGTCCACATTCCCGGCTCCGGCGACGTCGAGTCCCTGAACGTTGCCGCAGCCGCCGCCATCCTCATCGCCTGGCTCACCAGCGGACGCCCAGCCCGCCAGCCAGCCCGGAAGGCCAGACGCGACCACACCAACCCGGAAAACAGTGCCGACGCCTTGCGCCAGCACGACGAGACGTAGACTCTACCGGAAGCCCACCCCGCGCCTCGCGGGAAATCTTCCCCGTTCCACAGGCGCAGCCCGTTAAGCGGACCGCGAACCGCTACGATCCACAACGTTCTCCTTCGTTCCAAAAACATGAGCAGCGACGACAATCACTCCTGTTGCGGCGGCAAACACGCCGCACCGAAAAAGCCCGCAAAGCAGACAAGCCCCGAGAACGCAGACGAGCCCTCCTGCTGCTCCTCAAAGAACACGCCCCCCCCTGCCCCCGAAACGTGCTGCCACGACGCAGCCCCCACCCCGGCAGCCCCCGACCAGGCCGAGTGTTGCTCAACCGTGCCTCCCCCCCCGGCTCAAAAGAAGCCCTGCTGCTGCCACGGCGGAGCCGAAACCACAACGCCGCCCGCGGGCCTTCCCGCAGACGTGGGCGCGGGCCTGGGCTCCTGCTGCGGCCTTGAGGAAGCGACCTGCCACGGTGCCGCAGCCCCGGCGTACACCTGCCCCATGCACCCCGAGGTCGTCGCCAACGCCCCCGGCACCTGCCCCAAATGCGGCATGGCACTCGTCCCCACCCGCCCCACCGCGGACGACCCCGAGCAGCGCGAAGCCCACGACATGGCCCATCGCTTCTGGATCTCCCTTGTCCCCACGCTCACCGTCCTCTTCCTCGCCATGGGGCCGGAACATTTCCGCCACAGCCCGGCGAGCGGCTGGGTGCAGGCCGCCCTCACCACCCTCGTGGTCTTCTGGCCCGGCCTCGTCATCCTGCGCCGCGCCGTGCGCTCGTACCGCGTGCGCCACCTGAACATGTTTTCGCTCATCGGCCTAGGTGTCGCCGCAGCCTACGGCTTCAGCCTCTTCGCCCTCCTTTTCCCCGGCGCCATCCCCGAGGCTGCGAAGGCCCACGGCATGCAGCCCCTCTACTTCGAGGCCGCAGCCGCCATCACAACCCTCGTCCTGCTCGGCCAGATGCTCGAAGCCGGCGCCCGCCGAAAGACCGGCCAAGCCGTCCGCGCCCTGCTCGAACAAGCCCCCAACCGCGCCCGCCGCGTACGCGACGGCAAAGAAGAAGACATCCCCATCGAAGCCGCCCACAAAGGCGACACCCTCCGCGTGCTCCCCGGCGAAAAAGTCCCCGTGGACGGCACCGTCCTCGAAGGCGCGACCACCATTGACGAAAGCATGATCACGGGCGAGCCCATCCCCGTGGCAAAAGCCGTCGGCTCCCCCGTTACCGGCGGCACGCTGAACCAGCGCGGCTCGTTCCTCATGCGTGCGGAAAAAGTCGGTGCCGAGACGCTCCTCGCCCGCATCATCACGATGGTCGCCGAAGCCCAGCGCAGCCGCGCCCCCACCCAGCAACTCGCAGACCGCGTGGCCGCGTGGTTCGTCCAGGCCGTCCTCGCCAT
>CAZQIE010000100.1:0-11683 GCA_964593675.1 uncultured Opitutales bacterium | reverse complement strand
CGGGCGGAAAAGTGATTTAAGGAGGTGCGACATCTTAAAGTAGAAGTGCTCTAGCAGATAGGGAAGGAATCGGCCCGAGCCGCGCGTGGTCGCCGCGGCGCCCGCGCACGCGCAACTTAAAGAAGAAGTGCTGTAATGCGACGCCTCTGTATACGCTCAAACCGGAGCAATTCCTCCGGCACCTCCCTTTTCCAGAGCCCCTTTGCGCCCGGATACGCCGCCCGCACCGCCTCGCCCCTCCCACCCCTTCCGCCCGCTTCAGAAAGCCTCCCGGCAGCCCGCGCGCCCCGGAAATTCCCACCACACGAAAACGGTCTCGCTAGGCCCTCCAATTTCCCCTTTATCCAGGACTGCGAAGCAAGCTTCCTGAAAAATACTCGAAAAGGGATTGACTTGGACCTGCCGCACCATACTTTTGCGCTCTTTTCCCGGAGCAATGAAAACGACTTTAGCGAAACCAGACGCCCCCAAGAAGTGGTACGTGATTGACGCGACCGACCAGGTTCTGGGCCGCCTGGCTGTCCAGATCGCCACCGTCCTGCGCGGGCGCCACAAGCCTGACTACACGCCTTTCTTTGACACGGGCGATTATGTTGTCGTGATCAATTGCGACAAGGTGCGTGTCACCGGCAAGAAGGAAGAAAACAAGCAGTACATGTTCTTCACCGGCTGGATTGGCCGCGAAAAGTACCGCAATGTGGCCCACTTCCGCGCCCACCGCCCCGAGTTCCTGATCCAGCACGCCGTCAAGGGCATGCTGCCCAAGAACAAGCTCGCGCACCAGATGCTCACCAAGCTGCGCTGCTACGCCGGCCCGAGCCACCCGCACGAGTCGCAGCAACCGATCCCCTTTAAGGTCTAATCCGAAGCCAAATGAGCGACGCCACTGAGTTTTTCCAGGGCACCGGCCGCCGCAAGACTGCTACGGCCCGCGTGCGCCTCACCAAGGGCACCGGTCAGACGACCGTCAACGGCAAGACCATTGCCGAGTACCTCTGCACCGAAGAGCTGGTCAATCTGGCCACCCTTCCCCTCACCACGGTTGAGCTGCGCGACCAGATCGATACGGTCGTGCTCGTCGCCGGCGGCGGCCCCAACGGCCAGGCCCGCGCGATCAGCCATGGTCTCGCCCGCGCCCTCCAGCGCATGAACCCGGAACTGCGTCCCGCCCTCAAGAAGGTCGGCCTCCTCACGCGTGACCCGCGCGAGAAAGAACGTAAGAAGTCCGGTCAGCCGGGCGCCCGCAAGCGCTTCCAGTTCTCCAAGCGCTAAGCCGCGAGGCTTTTCAGAAGGCCCTCCTTGGTCTGCGAAAACCTCGGAGGGCTTTTTTATTCCCTGGGTCGTTTACAATTCCGCAACGCGTTGATTGTGAGGTTCTATGATCAAGGTCGGCATTGTTGGGGCTTCCGGTTATTCCGGTGAGGAGCTTGTTCGGCTCCTTTCCCGCCACCCGCGGGCAGAGCTGGCGCGCGTCACCTCGCGCACACTCGCAGGCAAACCCGTTGTCAGCGTAATGCCCCAACTGCGCGGCGCCCTGCCCGCCAGCCTCGCCTTCACCGCCTCCGAACCCGAAGCATTGGCTGCGGACGCCGGGGTGGACGTTTGGTTCCTCGCCCTGCCGCACGGCGTTGCCGTTGAGTTTGCGAAGCCGCTCCTCAAGGCAGGCCGCAAGGTCATCGACCTGAGCGCCGACTTCCGGTTGCGCTCCGCCGCCATTTACGAGGAATTTTACGGCCACCACCACCCGGCCCCCGAGCTCCTGGCCGAAGCCGCGTATGTGATCCCCGAACTCCACGGCACAGCCTGGAAGTCCGGGAAACTCATCGCCTGCCCCGGCTGCTACCCGACGAGCATCCTTTCGCCCCTCATCCCGCTCCTGCGGGAAAAGGTCATCTCGACCTCCGGCATTGTCGTCAACTCGTTCAGCGGCGTCAGCGGCGCCGGAAAGAAGGTTGCCGAAGACTACCTTTACTGCGAACGCGACAGCAGCGCCAAGGCCTACGGGCTGCCCAAGCACCGCCACCTCTCCGAAGTCGAAGAACAGCTCGGGTTCGCGGCGAACGACAAGGTGACCATCCAGTTCAACCCGCACCTCGCGCCCATGCGCCGCGGCATTGCCACGACGATCACGGTTCCGGCCTTCGCGCCCTCCGTCGACCGCGTGTACGAGCTCTGGAACAAGACCTTCGCGGGCCGCCCGTTCGTCGGCATCCTGCCCTCCGGCACCTGCCCGGACACCGCGCACGTCGTCGGCACCAACCGCGTCGACATGTCCGCGGTCTATGACCCGCGCACCCGTAATTTTGTCATCACGTCTGCCATCGACAACCTCCTCAAAGGCGCAAGCGGCCAAGCCGTTCAGATCCTGAACGTCTGGCACGGCTTCGCCGAGACGGACGGCTTGCTCTAGCGTTCCCCCGGCGCAGACATGGCGAAGGCAGGCAAACCCGCAGAGGACCGGAGGCTCACCAAATGCAAGTGACGGAAAACTCGCCCGGGTTGAGCGATGTGCCCGGGTTCCTGGTCGGCGGCGCAGCCTGCGACATCCGCCGCAAGAACGACCCCGCGCGGCTCGATGTCGCCGTGGCCTACTCAAAACGCCCGTGCACCGCGGCCGGCGTGTTCACGACCAACGACGTGAAAGCCGCCCCCGTCCGCGTCTGCAAAGACCGCCTCGAAAAAGGCGGTGCCTTCCACGGCTTCGTTGCCAACAGCGGCAACGCGAACGCCTGCACCGGCCCTGAAGGTATGCAGGACGCCCGCGACATGGCCGCCCAAGCCGCCGCCGCCTGCGGCGCTCCCGCAAATTCCTTCCTCGTGTGCTCCACGGGCCGCATTGGCGTGCGCATGCCCATGGACCGCATGAACGCCGGCATCAAGGAAGCCGCCCGCCGCCTCGCCTCCACACCGGAAGAAGGCACGCGCGCCGCGCAGGCCATCCTTACTTCGGACACCCGCCCCAAGACCATCACGGTCCGGTTCGACTGGCAGGGCAAGACCGTTACCGTCGCCGGCATGGCCAAGGGCGCCGGCATGATTGAGCCCGGCATGGCCACCATGCTCGCGTTCGTCTGCACCGACGCCGAAGCCTCCCCAGAGCTCCTGCGCACCGTCGTGCGCCGCGCCGCGGGCGAGACCTTCAACCGCATCACCGTCGACGGCGACATGAGCACCAACGACACCGTGCTCCTCTTCGCCAACGGCGCCTCCGGCGTCCCCGTAACCGAAGCCCAGGCCGAGCTGCTCAAGCTTTTCCAGGACGCCGTCACCCGCGTCTGCGCACACCTCGCCGAAAAGATCGTCGGCGACGGCGAGAAGATCACCAAAGTCGTCGAGGTTCTCATCACCGGCGCCCAGAACGACGCGGCCGCCGAAAAGATCGCGCGAGCCATCGGCAATTCCCTCCTCGTCAAGTCCTCCTGGTACGGCAACGACCCGAACTGGGGCCGCCTCACCGACGCCGCCGGCTACGCCCGCACCGGCCTCGATGAAGACAAGCTGGACCTCGATTACGACACCACCCCCGTCCTCCGCGCCGGTCGCCCGGTGTGGGAAAACAAGGACGCCTGGAAGGCTGTCGTCTCGAAACCCCGCTTCTCCGTCCGCATGAACCTGAACCTCGGCAAGGCCCACTTCCGCCTCCTGAGCACGGACCTCAGCGAAGCCTACGTCAATTTCAACAAGAGCGAGTAACGACCCATGGACATCATCTCCAAAGCGCAGGTGCTCCTTGAAGCCCTCCCCTACATCCAGCGCTTCCGGGGCTCCATCTTCGTCGTCAAATACGGCGGCGCCTTCATGGATGACCCGAACCCCGAAGTTCGCCTGCGCGTGGCCACGGACCTCGTGTTCCTCGCCGCCGTCGGCGTCCAGGTCGTCGTCGTCCATGGCGGCGGCAAGGCCATTACCCGCGGCATGGAAGAAGCCGGACTGAAGGCCGAGTTCCGCAACGGCATGCGCGTCACCGACGAGGCGACCATCAAGATCGTCGAACGCGTGCTCAACGGGCCGGTGAACCAGGAAATCTGCGACATGGTCCTGGCGAAAGGCGGCAAGCCCCACGGCATGCCCGGCAACCAGGTCCTCGGCTGCAAAAAGCTCCTCCAAAAGGACGCCCAGGGGAACGACGTTGACCTCGGCTTCGTCGGCCAGATCGAGACCGTCAAGACCAAGCTCATCAAAAAGGCCCTCGCCGAAGGCTTCACGCCGATCATTTCGCCCATCGCGTGCGACGAGTTTGACCACCCCTACAACACCAACGCGGACGTCGCCGCCGCCGCCGTTGCCGTCGCCCTCCGCGCCCGCCGCCTCGTGTACCTTTGCGACGTCCCGGGCCTCATGGAAGACCCCAAGAAGCACGAGACCCTCATGTCCACCCTCAAGGTCGCGCAAGTCGCCGACCTCAAGCAGCGCGGCATCATCACCAGCGGCATGCTCCCGAAGGTCGACAGCGCCGTGAACGCCCTCCAGAACGGCGTCCACCGCGTCCACTTCGTCGACGCCCGCCAGCCCCACAGCATCCTCCTGGAGATTTTCACGGACAAGGGCATCGGCACCGAAATCGTGGTCAACAGCTAGCGTATCCAGATTCCCATGACAGGCTCGCCCGCCACCCCCTCGCCCATCGACGCGCTTTACCAGAGCTGCGTCATGCGCAACTACGCCCCCGCCCCGTTCGCCCTCGTGCGCGGCCGCGGCTCGCGCGTGTGGGACGATGCGGGCCGCGAGTATCTGGACTTCTGCACGGGCATCGCCGTCAACTCCGTAGGTCACGGCCACCCGCTCTGGGTCCGGCGCGTCCAGGAGCAGGCCGCCACGCTCGTCCACGTCTCCAACCTCTTCCGCAACGAGAACCAGGCGCTCCTCGCCCGCAAGCTCTGCGAACTCGCGGGCCCCGGCCGCGTGTTTTTCTGCAACAGCGGCACCGAGGCGAACGAGGCCCTCATCAAGCTCGCACGCCTCCACGGGCGCAAGCTGAGCGGCGGCCAGGAAGGCAAACGCTACAAGGTCCTCTGCGCGAAAAACGCGTTCCACGGCCGCACGTTTGGCGGCATGAGCGCCACGCCTCAGGAAAAGATCCAGAACGGCTTCCGGCCGATGCTCGACGGCTTCGCCTTCGGCGAATTCAACAACGTCGACTCCTTCGCCGCCCTCGCGGACGACACCACCGCGGCCATTCTCATTGAGACCATTCAGGGCGAAAGCGGCGTCACGCCGGCCACCGCCGAATTCCTGCGCGGCCTGCGCAAGCTTTGTGACGAGCGCAACCTGCTCCTCATGCTCGATGAAGTGCAGTGTGGCGTCGGCCGCACCGGCCGCTTCTACGCCTACGAGCATCACGGCGTGAAGCCCGATGCCATCGGCATGGCCAAAGGCCTTGGCGGCGGTTTCCCCGTTGGCGCCGTGTGGGCCTCCGCGCCGGATACCTGCGACCTCTTCACGCCCGGCACCCATGGCTCCACCTTTGGCGGCACGCCCCTTGCCTGCGCCGCGGCGCTCGCCGTGCTTGAGATCATTGAGCAGGAAGGCCTGATGCTGCGCGTTGCCCAGCAGAGCGGCCCGTGGCACGAGCGCCTGCGCACAATCGCCCAAAAATTCCCGAACCTCATCAAGGAAGTTCGCGGACCCGGCTACATGGTCGGCATCGTTTTCAAAGTGGACCACCTGCCCATCGTCGCGGCCCTCCGCGCCAATGGACTCCTCACGGCGCCCGCCGGCAACCAGGTAATCCGCCTCCTTCCGCCGCTCACCGCGACGAGCGACGAGCTCGCCGAAGCCGCGTCCAAGCTCGAAGCCACCCTGGCCGCACTCCCCGCGTCCTAGCCCGCAGGCTTTTTTTCCTGACAGCTACCCAATCCAGCAACCCCACTCCGTTAATACACTAAGAGAGACCAACTGTAATGAGGCACTTCCTGAAGGAGACGGACTTCCAGCCCGCCGAAGTCGCTGAGATCTTCGCCCTGGCTGCTGACCTGAAGAAAAACCGCGGACGCGAGCCGGGGCGCAAGCTGGCCACGCAGTCGTGGGGCCTGCTGTTCTTCAAGAAAAGCACGCGCACGCGGGTGTCCTTCCAAGTCGGGGTGCACGAACTCGGCGGCCAACCCGTCCTGCTCAGTGCGGACGACATGCAGATCGCCCGCGGCGAGACCATCGCCGACACCGCCAAAGTCCTGTCCCGCTTCTGCCACGGCCTCGTCATTCGCGCCTACGGCCACGACGTTGTCGAAGAATTTGCGCGCGAAGGCACCGTCCCTGTCGTCAACGCCCTCACCGACTTCCTCCACCCCTGCCAGATCTATTCCGACGCCTTCACCCTCGCCGAACGCTGGGCAAAGGACGGCAAGGACCTCTTCGGCAGCCTCCGCGGCCGCAAGCTCGCCTTCTTTGGCGACACCGCGTGCAACATGGCCAACTCCTGGATCCTCGGCGGCGCCCTGTTCGGCATGAAGATCGCCCTTGCCGGACCCAAGGAATTCGCGCCGGGCCCGGAAATTCGCGCCCTCCTCAAGAAGGAAGGCCTCGCCGAGACCTTCACCTTCACCACCGACCCCGTCGAAGCCGCCCGCGACGCGGACGTGCTCTACACGGACGTCTGGGTCAGCATGGGCAAGGAAAAGGAAGAAGAAGAGCGCATCGCCACCATGAAGCCCTACGCCGTCACGGAGGCCCTCATGCGCGTCGCCAAGCCGGACGCCTACTTCATGCACTGCCTCCCCGCGCATCCCGGCCTCGAAGTCACCCGCGAAGTGCTCGACCACCCGCGCTCCATCATCTTCGACCAGGCCGAGAACCGCCTCCACGCCCAGAAGGCCATCCTCTGCGCCCTTGTGAACAACAAGAGTTTTCCCGCCTAACCCATTTCCACCATGAAAGTCGTTCTCGCTTATTCCGGGGGCCTCGATACCTCCGTCATCGTCAAGTGGCTCAAGGAACGCTTCGCCTGCGAAATCGTCACGTTCGCCGCCGACGTCGGCCAGGAGGAAGAACTCTCCGGCCTTCCTGAAAAAGCCCGCGCCACCGGCGCCTCCGCGCACTACACGGTGGACCTCGTCGAAGAGTTTGCGTCGGACTTCATCTACCCGATGATCCGCGCCAACGCGACCTACGAGAACCAGTACTACCTCGGCACCTCGATTGCGCGCCCCCTCATCGCCAAGGCCCACATCGAGATTGCCCGCAAGGAAAACGCCACGCACCTCGCGCACGGCGCCACCGGCAAGGGCAACGACCAGTGCCGCTTTGAGCTCACCTACGCCGCATTGTCGCCGGACCTCCAGATCATCGCCCCCTGGCGCATGGAAGAGTTCCGCAAGCTCTTCCCCGGCCGCAGCGAGATGATCGCCTACTGCAAGGCGCACAACATCAACATCGAGGCCAGCGCAAAGAAGCCGTACTCGATGGACCGCAATCTCCTGCACATCTCCTACGAGGCCGGCATCCTTGAAGACCCGTGGTTCGACCCGACCACGCCGGAAAACAAGGACATGTTCAAGCTCTCGGTCTCGCCCGAGGACGCCCCCAACACCCCCGAGTATGTCGAGCTCGACTTCGAGGCCGGCAATTGCGTCGCCGTCAACGGCCAGCGCATGTCGCCCGCCCAAGTCCTCAAGACCCTCAACAAACTCGGCGGCAAGCACGGCGTCGGCCGCGTGGACCTCGTCGAAAACCGCTTCGTCGGCATGAAGAGCCGCGGCGTCTATGAGACCCCCGGCGGCACCATCCTCATGCAGGCCCACCGCCAGGTGGAGACGCTCACCCTCGACCGCGAGGTCATGCACCTGCGCGACAGCCTCATCCCGCGCTACGCCGAACTCGTCTATTACGGGTTCTGGTACGCCCCGGAACGCGAAGCCCTCCAGGCCCTCATCGACGAGAGCCAGAAGAACGTCACCGGCACCGTCCGCCTCAAGCTCTACAAAGGCAACATCATCACCACCGGGCGCAAGTCGGCCCTCTCCCTCTACGACCCGCACGTCGCGTCGATGGAAGGCGTTGCCAGCAGCTACAACCCGGACGACGCCACCGGCTTCATCCGTTTGCAGGGCCTGCGCCTGCGCGCCCGCTACGCCGCCCAAGGCCCCGCCGCCGTCGGCCGCGCGAGCAACCTCAAGAAGGGCTAAGCCCCCCGCCTGTTTTTTGCTCAACGAAGAGGCTCGCCAAACGGCGGGCCTCTTTTTTTGCGCAAACCCGCAAAACCCGCGCACATCCCCATCAAGGTGCCGCCCGCGCCGACGCGAGGATGCAGCGTCATACTGTCAAAGGCCGCATTCCGAGCCGTGCAGCCAAACAGAACGGCCCACTCCGTGCGTGGACGCCGCCGCGTAGGCGCGCGCGACAACTTAAAGGAGAAATGCTGCAACCCGCCGGGATCGGACCGACGGGCATGTCTCTCCCTTGAACCCGAATCTCTCCCGATGCCGAAAAATGCGCCAGACGCCTCGGCGCACGCGAAAACTTTAAGGGGATACTGCCCTACGCCGCAGCCGAACCCGTAGCCCCCTGCATGGCGTCCTTCACCTCCTGCGTGTGCCACGCTGCCATCGTTTCCTCGATGGTCTTCCGGCCCGCATCCTCATCCTTCAGGATGCCGTCCTCCTTCATCTCGCGAATCACCGCGTGCGGCGCCTGCTCGCTCAACCGTATGATCCACCGCGCCGCGTCCTTCAGGTGCGAGATCGCCAGATCCGCGACGCGCTTGTTGCCGACGCCCGTCGCAAACGCGTGCAGCAACGTGCAGGCAATCGCCATCAGGCTCAGCGCCGTGTAGTTGTCCCGGATCACCCGCGACGTCTCATGGGTGCGCGTCTTCGACATCAGCCCCGCAAGCTTGCCCGTCATTGCCACGGCCGCCGATTTCACCGACACGCCCGTGCCGAAACTGCCAATCTGCCGCAGCTCCTCCTCCAGAAACGTGTAGTGACGGCGCAAAGTCGTCTGCATCTCGCGCGCCAGCTCGTGCGCCTCCGGGTACGTGCGAAAGGCGTCCATTGCGAGTTGGTTGGAAAGGGATTCCTCAATCTGCTTCTCCACCGTGATGAGGTCGCTCACGTGGGTGCCAAGGTCCTGGGTCTTCTTCATGGCACTTCCCCAAACACCTCCCGTGCCAGCGCCGCCGTCACGCGTGCAATCGCGCCCATTTCAGCGAATTTGGGTGCTCGGCCCCAGCGCGCCTCCCTTCCCTGCGTGTGCAAAATGCGCGTCCAGCCCCGCCAGCCCTTGCAGAAAACGTATTCAAGAACCCCCTACAAATTTGGAGCGTTTCAATCACAACTGTCGCACCCGTCCACCGATACTCGCGCCGACTCAGCCTCCCCTCAAGCCCGACCCCGGCTCACACGTCCCCCCCTGTTTTATGGCACGATCCACCCGCGCTGGCAGGCGGCTCACGCTTGCGAACAGGGCAAACAGCGGCTATGAGCTTCCTGAAACCTCGCGGCCGCACCGACGGCCTCCCTTACGCTCAGGCATAACCTGACGCCCCTATCGGCCAGCCCATGACAGCCTCGCCCAGCTCCCAGGAACTCTTTCAACGCGCCTGCCGGGTCATCCCCGGCGGAGTGAATTCGCCCGTGCGCGCCTTCCGTGGCGTTGGCGGCACCCCCTTCTTTACGGCAAGCGCCAGCGGCGCCTACCTCCACACCGTGGACGGACGCAAACTCCTGGACTACGTCGGCACATGGGGGCCGGCCATCCTCGGCCACAACACCCCCGTCATCCGCGAGGCCCTCGAAAAAGCCCTCCAGTCCGGCACAAGCTTTGGCACACCCGGACCTCTCGAAGTCGACATGGCCGAGACCATCACCCGCCTCGTGCCGTCGATCGAGAAAGTCCGCATGGTAAACAGCGGCACCGAAGCCACCCTGTCCTGCGTGCGCCTTGCCCGCGGTTACACCGGGCGCGACAAAATCGTGAAGTTCTCCGGGTGTTACCACGGGCATGTCGACGCCCTCCTCGTCAAGGCAGGCTCGGGCGCCCTCACCTTCGGCAACCCCGACAGCGCCGGCATTCCCGCCTCCGTCGCGGGCGAAACCATCGTCCTTCCCTTCAACGACCTCGAAGCCCTCGAAACGCTTTTCGCCAAACACGGCGCCCTCATCGCGGGCGTCATCCTCGAGCCCTACCCCGCGAACGTCGGCCTTATCCTCCCCAAACCCGGGTTCCTCTCCCGTCTGCGTGAGCTTTGCACCGCCAGCGGCGCCGTCCTCATCTTTGACGAAGTGATGACCGGCTTCCGCGTCGCCCTGGGTGGCGTGCAGGAACTCGAACGCATCCGCCCTGATCTCACGGCCCTCGGTAAAATCATCGGCGGAGGCCTCCCCGTGGGCGCCTTCGGCGGCCGCGCCGAAATCATGGACAAACTCGCCCCCCTCGGCCCCGTCTATCAGGCCGGCACGCTCAGCGGCAACCCGCTCGCCATGGCCGCCGGCCTCGCGGCGCTCCGCCACCTCGAAACCACCCGCCCCTACATCCACCTCTACCAGGCTGCCCACGCCATGTCCGCCTACCTGGAAGAGACCGCGGAGGAAAAAGGCATTGCGCTCAAAGTCCCGCACGTGCCCTCCATGTTCTCGCTCTTCTTCAGCGAAAAGCCCGTCACCAATTACGCAGAAGCCCTCGCCACGCGCTCCGACCTCTTCAAAAAGGTGTTCCACTACGCCCTCGAACGCGGCGTATACCTCCCGCCCTCCCCGTTCGAAACCTGCTTCATCAGCACGGCCCACACCGACGCCGAAATCGACCACACGGCCGATATCCTTGGCGAAGCGCTCGAACACCTGTAAGGCGCCTCGCGCGAAAACCCGCGCGTGCCGCCCCAAAAGATGTCACCGGCCCCCAAACCCGCTCCCCGCTTGACCGTTGCCCAGCGGCCTGAACGCCCCGTGCTCCTTTGGGACGGAGACTGCGGCTTCTGTGCGCGCCTTGTCCGCAGGCTCCAGAAGCGCGTCGGCAGCGCCGTCGAAACGCTCCCCCTGCAAGACCGCGCAAGCCGCTATCCCGAAATTCCCGAAAGTGCGCTCCGCGAAGCCGTCCACCTTGTCGAGCCCGACGGCACCGTAAGCCGCGGCGCTGAAGCCGTCCTCAAGGCGTGGGGCCAGCGCCCCGGCTGGGGTGTCCGCTTCCTGCTATGGCGTTACCGGAGCTGCCCCTACGCGCGCGGCACCTTTGAGGGCCTATACCGGTTCGTCGCCCGCCGTCGCCGCTTCTTCTCGCGCCTCACAGGGACCTCCTGCGGCCCCTCCTCCCCCCGCTGAGCCCGGGGGCGCAGCCCACACCACCGTTTCCGTTTGCGCCACCCTCGAATGCGCATTGCCGCTTACCGAGCCGCGCCCCATACTCGCCGCAAACCTTCGGGCACCCACACTCCCCCGCTCCTCTCCGGCGATGTCCATCATTTACCGCCTCATTCTCCTGTACGCCCTCCTCACGGCCACCTTCATTGGCCTACAGGTCTACTCGCTCCACCTCCACCACGACGAAACCGACTCGCTCCGCGAGAATTTCCGTCTCGAAAAGATTCGCCAGACCGACCAGGTCTTCCGCCTCCAGAGCCGCAGCTTCCGCTACTACGTCTACGACTATTCCTACTGGGATGAGCTCGTGGCCTACGTCCACAACCCTGACCCCGAGTGGATTAGGGCCAATCGACATTTTAGACTGTACAGATTGTGACCGAGCTGTTTGA
>CAZQIE010000099.1:0-11759 GCA_964593675.1 uncultured Opitutales bacterium | reverse complement strand
CTTCAAACAGCTCGGTCACAATCTGTACAGTCTAAAATGTCGATTGGCCCTAGAATGCGGCCCTTGATGGAGGCCCCATCCTCGCGTCGGCGCGGCGGGAAAAGCCAGGCCGCTTTGTGCGACAACTTGGAATAGAACCGCTTTCCGCGCCCCCTTTCACGCCACGTAAGCGCGGCCGCTCAACCCGCCTACAACCGGCGCACCACGGCCTTTGCCACGCCCTGGATGACCAGTTCTGCCACCGGGTAGAAATTGGGATAGTTCTTGTTCTCCGCTTTGAGGAACGGAGACCGCCCGGCCTTTTGCATGAAGCGCTTGAGGGTCGTCTCCCCGTCGATCAACGCGGCCACAATGTCACCGTCCTTCGCAGGCCCAGGCTCCACGATCACGATGTCGCCCTCAAAAATGCCCGCGTCGATCATGCTGTCCCCACGCACCTTCAGGGCGAAGGCCCGACGCGCCCGCCGGATGCCCGCGGTGTCGACGTCAATCTGAAGCCTCCCGATAGCACCACCCGGTTCCACCCCGTCCGGATACCCGGCAGCAATCGTCCCGTACACCGGGATGTCCACAACGTCCAGGGATTCCGGCGGCGGCACTTCTTCCGGGTCATGGGTTACACGAAAGGCCCGCGCCTGCCCCGGAACACGGCTGATGCATCCCTTGCGCTCCAGCGCCCGCAAGTGCCCCATCACCGCGTTCGTGCTCTTGAACGCGAAGTGTTCCTGGATCTCCCGGATGCTCGGCCAATACCCCTCCCCCCGGAAATGACATTGGATGTACCCGAGGATTTCCTGTTGCCGGAGCGTCATCTCTTTCATGCTGCACAAGCGTTTAGCATGTTCAGGCGTTCACTGTCAAGCCTCGACCCTTAGCTCCTGCCCGTGCGGCGCAACGCCCTCCCTGCAAGCTGCCCGTTGCCTTGCGCGGCCAGGGGGGCCCGAACGCATGCCCTCAAAAAAAAGGAAGCCCCGGACCTGTGAAGGACCGGAGCTTCAGTCTGCTGTTTCCCTATATCCGGGCGGCCCCCCGGGCGCGCCCGAAAGCGAATTACACGCGACGACGCCGATACGCGGCGAGCGCCAACGCGCCGACGCCAAACACGGCGCCCAGCGTGGACGGCTCGGGCACCGCAACCGGCACCACGTCGCCGAAAGTCGTCCCGAGGCGGATTTCGTCAAAAACAAGGGAGCCGTTCGCATTGACGCTCCGCATTTCGGTCTGCTGAAGGCCGATATCCAGGCCGCTCGCGGTGATGGCCGCGGAGTCCGAGTCCGAGGTCGGGTTGAACCACACGCTGAACGTGTCCGACGCACCCGCGGACGAAAACCCATATTTGAAGACGATCAGGTACGTGGCCGAGGCCGAGGGCGTGAAGGAGCCCACCGCGCCTACGGAATTGCCCGTCGTGTCCAACAACTGGATGGCCGAACCGGCGCTCGCCTGGCGGATGCTCATGCCCTTCAGGCCGCCAATGTTCGTGGACAGGTTCAAAATCATCTGGCTGCCGCTGCCCGTGGTCCACTGGCTGCCCGAAACGAGCACGCTCCCCCACAGGTCGCCCGTCACGCCTGTGCCGCCGATGTTGTTGGCCGAGGTATCCTTCAGCCCGTTCAGCGCATACACGCCCCCCGCGTCGATCGCCAGGTAGCGGTCATTCCGGAAAATGCCGCCCATGTTCGCAGCCAAGCCCGACGCAGCAAAAGCCGTATACCCGGCATTCGCGCTCGTGTAGGAAAGCCCCGACGCGTTCACGGTGCCGGTCGTGCCAGCCGTGTTCCACGTCGTATTCGCGCTCGTGCGCCAACCGGCGTCCGAACCGCCGTCCGTGGCGTCACCGAGACCCGTGATATTGGAACCCGAAGTGTAGTCAAAGTGCTCGTACGTGAGCAAGGTTGCCTGTGCAACCGAAGTCGCGATGCCAATCGCGATGGCAGTAGTAATATAAGGGCGATAACTCATTGCTGTTGGGGGTTGTTTGGGCAGAACGAAGGCCGCAAACTGTTTCTCCGGCTTCGAACACCCTAACGATACCCGACATCCCCGCATCAACCAACCTGTCCTGTTCTTAACTGGTTAAGTCACACCCCGCCCCGCCCCAAATAAGGCCTCCAAAAAATCCAGACTCGAAACCTGCCGGCCCCCGCACCACCTTTCCCGAACCCACGCCCATGCTCCCCTGGTTTTCAGACGGCCGCTATCCCCTGTTCCTCGCCCCCATGGCCGGGTTCACGGACATGCCGTTCCGCCAGCTCTGCAAAGAACAGGGCGCCGACGTCCTTGTGTCCGAATTCGTCCAGGCCGCCGCCTTCACCCGCGACCGCGAGCGCGCCTGGGAGACCGTGGACTTCGCGCCCGCCCAGCGGCCCATGGGCATACAGATTTTCGGGTCGGACCCCGCCTCCATGGCGGAGGCCGCCCGCCTGATCGCAGACCGCCTCGCCCCGGATTTCGTGGACCTGAACTTCGGCTGCCCCGCCGACCGCGTCACCGATTGCCACGCCGGCTCGTCCCTCCTGCGCGACCCCGCACGCCTCCGCCAAATTGCCAGCGCCGTGGTCAACGCCATACCCGGAACCCCCGTCACTGCCAAAATGCGCACCGGGTGGGACGCGCAATCCATCGTCGCCGTGGACGTTGCCCGCACCCTCGAAGACGTTGGCATCCGCGCCCTCACCGTCCACGGCCGCACCCGCGAACAAGGCTACTCCGGCCTGCCGGACTGGGACATCATCAACGCCGTTGCCCGTGCCGTCCGCGTGCCCGTCGTAGGCAACGGCAATATCCGCACCGCCGCGGACGTCCTGCGCCTGCGCGCCGAAAGCCCCGTGCGCGGCCTCATGATTGGCCGCGCCGCCCTCGGCTACCCGTGGCTCTTCCGCGAAATCAAGGCCGTCCTCGCCACCGGCCAGCCAATTCCCCCGCCCACCGTCGAAGAACGCTGGGCCGCCCTCCTGCGCTACGCCCACCTGCTCCCTACCCGCTCCGGCACCCTCAACTGGGCCCGCGCAAAGCTCAAAAGCTTCACCCACGGCATGCCCCAGAGCCGCAAACTCCGCGGCGAACTCGACCATGTCTCCACCCTCGCGGACCTCGAGGCGCTCGCCTCCCGCTGGCTCGGCACACCCTCGCCCTAAGCGCACCCGCGTTCCCTCACCCGCACGTATCGGCGAACTCGGAGGCCGGGTCGGCGTGGTCCTCGCAGTTTGGCCGTGCCAGCAGCCCCGGATGCGGCTCCGTGGCGAAAGGCAGGCTCGCCTTGCCGCCCGTCATGTGGCGGTCGCACACCGCCATAAGTTCCACCGTGCCGGGGGCCCGCCGCATCTCTTGCAGGAACACCCCCTCCGGGTCCACCCCGAGCGCCACGAAATTCACGAGCTTCTTCAGACGCCCCGCGTGCGCGCGGTCCAGAATGCCAGGCTCGGACACCGCGCCCAGCAGGCGCTCCACATAGTCGCGCACATCCCCGAGTGTGGGCTGGAACACCGCACCTCCTGCCGCCCGCTCCCGCACCTGACGGAAAATCCATGGGTTGCGGATAGCCGAGCGCCCGATCATCACGCCCGCGCACCCGGTCTCCCGCAACACCGCGAGCGCCTTTTCCGCGGACGTGATGTTGCCGTTTCCAAGCACCGGGCACGACAGCGCCTGCGCCGCCTTCCGGATGTACGCATACCGCACAGGCCCCCTGTACAGGTCCTTCACCGTCCGCGCGTGCAGCGCGAGCATCTGCACCCCGTGGCGCGCGAAAAGCTCCAGCAACGGCTCAAACGGCGCGTCGTCCGCAAACCCGATCCGCGTCTTCACCGTAAGCTTGCCTGGCCACGCGTCGCGCAGCACCCGCAGGATCGCCTCCACCCGCGGCAAATCCCGCAGCAGGCCGCCCCCCACATTTTTGCGGTATACCTTCGGCGCGGGGCACCCCAGGTTCAGGTCGAGCGCCTCCGGCTCGAAACGCACCGCCTCACGCGCCACGCGCGCCAGCGCTTGCAGGTTTTCGCCGATCACCTGCAGCACCACAGGACGCCCGCCCGGCCTCGACTCCACCGCCTCCATGATATGCGGCTCCAGGATGGACGTGTCCGTTACCCGCAAATACTCCGTGTAGAAGTAGTCGGGAGCCCCGTACGCCGCCACAATCCGCATGAACGGCAGCGTCGTCACATCCTGCATCGGCGCCAACGCCGTCAACGGCACACGCGCCCCTGTCACCTCGGTACTCATTAAGAAAGGGCCCGCTACATTGCCCGCCCTCCCCCCGCCTGACAAGGCTTTCCCCGCCCCCTCGCCGCCCCGTTCTCCTTCCCGCTGGACGGCCATAGCCTTTTTGCTCAGGCTCATCGCCGTTTGACCCTGCCGGGCGATCCGGCCTCCCGCCAAATGAGCCCCAACGCCACCAACGCACCCGCGCCCGCAGCGCCGCCCGTGGCTGCGTCGCCTGCGCCAGACCCGAACCGGTGGTGGGTGCTCATCGTGGCCCAGGCTTCAAACCTGCTCTCCGCCGTCGACGCCACCTCCGTCAACGTCGCCCTTCCCATCATTGCGCGGGAAACCGCCACGGAGCTCTCGGTCGTCCACTGGGTAACGGCAGCCTACCTCGTTGCCACCACGGTTTTCCTCCCCCTCGCCGGCCGCGCTGCCGACGCCTTTGGGCACAGCCGCATTTTCACCCTTGGCTTTGTCGTGTTCACCCTGGGGTCCCTCGGTTGCTGGCTCGCGCCCACCGTGCCCCTCCTCATCGCCGCCCGCACCTTGCAGGCCATCGGCGCGGCCTCCCTCCTCGGAAACGCCAACGCCCTCCTCACGCTCCACTTCACCGGCGGCGAACGCGGCTTTGTGCTCGGCCTGAATTCCACCATCGTCGCCGCTGGCTATGCCCTCGGCTACGCCTTCGGCGGCCTCCTCACGCACCAGCTCGGCTGGCGCTCCATCTTCATCGTAAACACGGCCCTCGGTGTCCTCGCCATCTTCCTCTGCCTGCGCGTCCTCAAACGTGGCTGGACCGCACCCGAAGGCTCCGACGCTGGCGGCCTCACGCCCGGCTCCTCGTTCCTGTGGATCCTCGGGACCGCCGGCCCCCTCGTCGCGCTCGACCGCATAGGCTCGGCACGCGGCGTGGACGCCCTCTCCGGCCTCCTCTTCGCCTCCGGCGTGACGGGCAGCCTCCTCTTCTGGCGCGCACAACGCGGCCTGCGCACCCCCATCCTCAATCCCGCGCTCTTCCGCATCTCCGCGTTCAGCCGCGGCACCGCCTGCCTGCTCCTGTTCGTCATGGTTTTTGCCGCTGCCTCCTTCATCCTCCCCTTCTTCCTTCAGGGCGTGAAAGGCCTGGACCCCGCCGCCGCGGGCCTCGCCCTCGCCCCCTATTCCATCTTCATGTGCCTCGCCGCCCCGCTGACGGGCTGGCTCAGCACGCGCAGTGGCGCGAACGGGCTCACGGCCTCGGGCTGTGTGGTCGGCGCCTGCGTGGCGTTCGCCTACGCCTCCTTTGGCCCGCAAAGCACCGTGCCCTCCGTCGCCGTCGGCCAGGGCTTCCTCGGGCTTGCCGGCGCGCTCTTCCTTGCGCCAAACCGCGTGGCTGCGCTCGCCTCGGTGCCCGACGCCATAGTCGGCCAGGCCAATGGCATCCTCCAGGCCACCCGCTTTTTCGGTCTGTCCGTCGGCATGGCCACCGCCTCCGTTGTCATGGAAAACCTCCTGCGCGAGCACGGCGGCATCCGCAGCCTCACCGCTGACAACGCCCCCGCCATCGCCGCCTTCCTCAACGCACAGACCCTCCTCTTCGCCGTCCTTGGCGCCTTCCTTCTCTCTGGCGCCTGGGTCTGCGCACGCCGCACCTGAAAACCCGACCTTTCACGCCCACTTCAAAACTCCCCCCCCCAATGGACACGCCACCCGTCGCCACCCTCACCATCCCCGCAGAAACCGCCTACCTCCCCGCCGCCCTTGAGCTCGTACAGGTCGCCGCCACCCGCGCGGGCCTCCCCGCTGAAGCCGCGCAGCGCCTCCAGCTCGTAACCGAAGAAGCCTGCCTCAACGTCGTCCAGCACGCCTACGACCCCGGCCAAACCGGCGAATGCCGCGTCGCCGTGCGCGCCGCTCCCGACCGCGTCATCATCGACGTCGAGGATCAGGGCCTGCCCTTTGACTTCCGCAAGATTGAAGGCGACGCCCCGGGCGCCGGCCTCGGCTCCAAGCTCATGCACGCCTTCGCCGACGAAGTCACTTTCTCCTGCCTGGGCAACCGCGGCAAACGCGTATCCCTCTCAAAGTTCCTCCCCAAGGAACAACTCGAGCGCCACCTCACCAGCGCCGACCGCGAGCACGCCGGCAAAGACACCGCCCCGGCCGCCCCCGCCGACGTCAAGCTCACCTTCCGGGACATGACCCCCGAAGACGCCGTCGGCCTCGCCCGCTGCGTGTATCGGGCCTACGGATACACCTACTTCAAGGAGGACTTCTATTTCCCCGAGCGCATTGCCGAAGAAATCCGCCAAGGCGAGATCATCGCCTGCGCCGCCTTCGCCCCCGATGGCGAACTCGTCGGCCATTGGGAGGTCTCCCCCGAGGAAAACGGCTCGCGCGTCACAAACTCCTCCAACGCCGTCGTCGACCCACGCTACCGCGGCGGAAATATCTTCTTCACCATCGCCCAGATAGATGGTCGTGGACCGCATCCGCGAGCGCGGGCACTACGGCATCAACAGCCGCGCCGTTACCGTCCACCCCGTCTCCCAAAAGACGCTTTTGAAGCTCGGCGGGAAGGAGACCGGCGTCCTCGTCGGCGCCATCCCCACCACCACCACCTACCGCGACTTCAAAGCGCAAAACACCCGCCAGTCTGGCGTCCTCTTCTACACCAAGGTGCTCCCGGAGCCCGAGCGCCCCGCGTACCTTCCCGCCCGCCACGCCGACATCATGCGCCGCATCTACGCGCATGTAGGCCTCGTTCGCACCTTCCCGGAGGCCAACTCCGGCGCACTCAAAGACCTCCCTGCGGCCTCCCGCATCGACGCCAAGATCGCGCCCTCGGCCCAACGTTGTGAACTCACCGTCGGCACCCTCGGCGCCGACCTCGCCGCGCAGCTTCGCGTCCGCGTCCGCGAACTCTGCGAAGCCAAACTCGAAAACATCTTCCTCGACCTCCCCCTCACCCAGCCCGCCACAGCCCTCGTCGTCCCCGAAATCGAAGCCCTCGGCTTCTTCTTCGCCGGCATCGCACCCGAAGCCGCAAACGGCGACATCCTCCGCTACCAATACCTCAACCACGTCCAGTTCGATCCCGCCCAGGTCAACCTCGTCACCGACTTCGGCAAGGAGCTCTTTGCCTACGTCCTCTCCTGCCGGCCCACCACCTGAGCGCCCCGAGCCAGCCGTCGTGCCCACAAAAAAAGCTGCACCCCGTCGCCGGAGTGCAGCTTTTTTTGTTCTGCCTGACGCAGCCCCTACGCGAGGAACACGCGCTCCAGCGCGGACCGCGAGACATTCCCCGCGCCGTCTTCAGCCTCGATGTAATAGCGCACATCGCCCCCGCCAACCGGAAGCTGCGCGGTGAAGTGCCGGGACGTGAGCGTCGCGCCCGTGTGAGTCGGGTAGTAGCCCTCGTCCCGCATCGGCAGGACCTTTTGCTTCCCGCCCACCCGCAGCACCAGCTCCACGCGCTGCAACCCCGTGAGGTCGTGCACAAACGTGTGGACGACGCCCTGCTTGGCCGCCTCACGCAGGCAACCCTGCCCCCAGCATTTCCCGCCCGGGTTTTCGGGAGTCACCCACGGCGCGAAAATCGTCGGCCCCGTCGCATCGCTCTGCCTCAGCGAATCCAGCAGCCCATGCACAATACCCATTGCCGCGTTGGCCGCCTGCGTCACCTGGGCATCCCAAATATCCTGCCCCGTCCAATACCAGTAGCAGCTTGTCTCCGCCGTCAGCATCAGCCGCTGCGCAGGCTCCAGCGCCGCTGAGTCCGGCATCGCATCCTCCAGCGTGTGCACGACGTTCTGCAACGCCGTGAGCACCGCCCAGGAGTTCAGGTCCGGCGAGTACGCCTCGTTGTACCGGCTGAACCACTTCATGAACTGCGGGTCGCCGTTGTCCGCCCCGCTCCACGAGCCAGGCTCCACATGCACGGCCCGCGCCGGGTCCGGCGGGAACTTCTCAAGGTAATCCAGCACCGTGATCAGCTCGAACCGCGGGTCCTCCTTAAGCCACTGCACCATCCGCGCCGTGTTGTGCATGTAGTAGCTGTCCGTTCCGCCCCCATAATTGTCGCCGTCGGAGTGCAGCAGGAAAAACGGCGGGTGCTTCGGATCGTACAGCCCGCTCCCCACGATGTTGTCGTACACCTGCCCCAGCACATCCGGGTATTGGAGCGCGCCGAAACCGCCGCGGGCATCCTCGTTCCCGATATACCGCTCCGCCGGCACCCCGATAATCTTGTGCACCTTCCCGTCCGGGTCCTCATACTTGATGTACTCCGGACGCAGAAGCGACGGCGAGATCTTGCTTCCCGCCCACACGTTCTGAAGTTGCAGCCAATCTGAGACCGCCGGGTTCTCCTGCTCCGCCGGGTTTGGCGGCAGCATACCCTCACCTATGCCCGCATACGGGTATTCTTTGCACGCGCGGTAGCGGTGGATCGAATCGTAGATCACCGCCTCGATCCCCGCCTCCTTCAGCGCCGGGATCATCCGCACGTGGAACGCCGTTTCCGGCGGGAACAGCACCTTTGACGCCGGGATACCGAACGCGTTCTCGATCGCCGTACGGTGCCAGCGGATCTGCCGCACGATGTTGCGCGCCGGAATCAGCGCCATCAGCGGATGGAAGAACCCGAACGCCGTGAAGTCACAGCGCGGATTCCCATGGGCCGTACGCAGTCCGCCCAGCGAACGCAGGTCCCGGGCCCAATCCGTAAACTTGCCACCACACAGACCATCCCGTCCGCACCGGTGGAGCTGCTCGATCAGGGAGCCGCTCCAGCTCGTCGAAAGCCCCGCATGCGGCAGGCCCGCGTCCGCGTACTGCCGCACCGCCGCCGGCACATAATGCGTGTACGCGCCACCCCGGTGCGCAAAAATCCCATCCTTCTCTGAATCCCAATACCCCGGATCCGCCGCCCGGTAGTACGGCTGGTGCATGTGCTTGTGGATCCCAAAATACAGCTTCGCACCCGAAGGCGCACCCGTCGTCACACGCACCGCTGGTGCCGCCGCCTCTATCTGCACCTCGCCCGTCCACTTTACCCAGTCGCCCCCACCGGCCTGCGACAAATCCGCCTTCTTGCAGCCCTCCACTTGCACCGCGAACCGCCCCCCTGGCAGCTCGCCCGCCGGCACCTCCACCGTGTACGTGTTCCCCTTGCGCGCCCGCTTCACCCTGTCGCGGTTGAACAAGTGCTCTCGCGAACCCTCGCGCACGATCACCTGCGGAAACGGAACCTGTCCATCTGCCTCAAACACGATCTTGAAGGCAGGACTGCGCCGCGTGGTCTCGTCGCACCGCAGGTCCTTGGGCAAGTCTACTGAAACGATCTTCGAGAAAACGGATGACATGGGAGAAACCGGTGTAGGAACGTGCCTTGATTCCGGTGCTGTCGCAGCACCGCCTGCATGCCCTCTTATTGCCAAGACAGCGGGGCCGCGTCGCTGCCCGCCGCGCCAGCCAAACAAACTGTCGCGACACCGCTCTCATTCGTGCCGGAACCCCGGCCCCCCGGCAAACGCAATCTCATCCAAACACGCCACGATCGCCCCCGCCGCCTTTCCCCGTCAGCCCTTCCCCTGATTCCCATACCTCAAAAAACACTTTTCTTCACTCGGCGGATTCACTACCCGTTCCTCCCGTTATGGACAGATTTGCTGACCTTAAGAAGGCGTTCGCAACACTCCTTGCCGATCGCTGGTGGTGGCTGAAGGTTTTGATTGGTGGCACGCTGCTTATCAACCCCTTGCTCATCGGCCTCCTGCCGAAGTTCCTGGAAGGTCAGAATGAACTGTTCCACACCACGTCCACGCTGGACCGCGTGTTCTTTTTCGTCCTCGGCTTCAACGCCGTCAGCTTCTGGTTCCCCCTCGGGTTCACTTTCGAAGTCCTCCGCCGTGCCCGCATCGGCAAAGGCGCCCAACTGCCAAGCTGGAGCCTCGCCCGCCTCCCCAAATACGCCCGCGAAGGCGCCGTAAAACTCGTCATCGCCAGCGCCACGCTCCTCCTCCCCGTCGCCCTCTGGCTGGGCCTCGTCTACGCCCTCTTCATCAAGCTCTTTGGCCTCCCCGAGCCCCTGCTCTCCCTCTTTATCCCGCCCATCATCCTCTTCGTGATCCCCTTCTGTGGCGTGGGTTGCCTCCGCTGGCTCGACGGCGCCTCTGTCCTCGATGCCGCCTTCAACTACCCCGCTAACTTCCGCGCCTTCCGCGCCTCCTGGCAAGACTACCTCCTCCTCGCCACCGCCTTCATCCTCGGCGTCAATTCCGTCACCACCGCCTTTTTCTATACCATCCCCTTCGGCGCCATCTTTGGCCTCTGCCTCGTCGACATCTGGTTTGGCCCCATCTACGCCCAGGCGCGCTCCCGCGAAAGCACGCTCGTTTCCGTGCGCCCATAAATCGCCCGAGAGACCTGTTTGACCCCGTCGCCCAATCCGTTATCACTAACCGGAATGGCACCCCGTACCCTTCTCGCCACGCTCCTGTTTATCGCCGCCGCTTTCAGCACCGGCTGTAGAGGCTTTGGTGGTGGCTCTTCGACCTCCAGCTTCACCGGCGCCCTCGGTTCCGTGGAACCCCCGCCAACGCGCGCCGTCGAGACGGGCAGCACAAGCTAAATCAAAACCTGCTGTTGCGGCGCCTAAGCGGCCCGCCCCTGCCGTTGGATTCCCCGACGCGAAGCCGTCTGCCTTCCTCCCCATGCCTCCGCGCGTAAGCCGCCTCCAGAGCAACCTCCCTGAGGCCACCCAGGCCGAAGTCGTGGAGCTTCTCGCCGGCTTCCCCACAGGCGCCCGCGTGGAACGCATCACCTCGCACGGCCAGGCCTCGCCCCCCGGCTTCTGGTACGACCAGGACCAGCCCGAGTGGGTGCTCCTCGTCTCCGGCTCCGCCCGCCTCGCGTTCGACGACGGCGAAGTCGCCCTCTCCCCAGGAGACTCCCTCCTGCTCCCCGCCCGCTGCCGCCACCGCGTCGCATGGACCACCCCCGACGCCCCCACCGTCTGGCTCGCCGTGTTCCTCCCCGTCGGCACCTGAGGGCAGTTCCCGTTCAAGTCGCCGCACAATTTGACAGCACGACTTCGCCCGCGCGGGCAGGACCACTGGAGCACGTTCCGTTATGGGTTCGCTCCTGTGACGTGACTTTTCACCCACCACGCCGCTGCGCCGACACCGGCGGCGACCTGGGTTGGCACGCCGCTACTTCACCGTCTGGAAAGACGCGTACACCACGCCCAACAGGTTTTCCGGCGTCACCAGTTCCGGGTCCTCCCGGGCATTGTTCAGCCCCTCCGCCACCCAATACGGACCCCGCTTGTACAACAGCACGTGAACCACGTTCACGCCCTTGCTGTTCTTGTACGCCACGTTCATCCCCGCCTTCAGGTCCTCGAACTTGATCGGCGTGATCACCAGCACCGTGTTATCGCCATACACCGGCGCCATGGATTCACCCTGCCCCGTCCCCGTGATCCGCCCCTGCCCCGTCCCCTGCACGATCCGCGCAGCCTTGCCCGCCGACCCCTTGTCCACCGTCGACGCCGGAGCCCCCATCTCGTC
>CAZQIE010000098.1:0-11791 GCA_964593675.1 uncultured Opitutales bacterium | reverse complement strand
CGCGAGGATGGGGCGTCCACGCTCGCCGCAGCGTCGGCGCATGCGACAACTTGAAGTAGAACCGCTCTAGGTCACCTCCCGTTCAGGTTGCCGCACTGGTTGACGTCTCTCTTTTCGCCCGCGCCGACGCGAAGGTCGGGCGCTCACGTTCGCCGCGGCGCCAAACAACGGCCCCTTATGTCGAGCCCTACAGGTCGAGCTCTCCCTGCCGCCGCACCGCGCGTTCTCCGGAGCTCGCGGCGCTCTCGGTGATCAGCCATTCGAGACTCGGCGCGGTCGTCTCACCAAAGGCATCAAGCTTAAGGAGGATCAGCGCGGTCCCCAGCGCGTCATAAAGCGCGCAATGCGGCTTGCGCCGGCCCTCCGGGCAAAGCGTCTTTGCGAGGTCCGTAAGTTCCGCGCGCACACCGAGCAGATCAATCAACGTCCCGAGCTTGTGGTTCGGTGCGTCCGAGCGCAGGCGTTGGTAAATCTGGCACGTGTCGATCCACGGGCCCCAGTCGTTCACCTCGCGGCCCGCTTTAACCAAATCCGGCACCGGCGGTGGCACAGCCCAGACGTCCCTCAGCAGCCCCGCCTCCACCGACGCATTGTGGGCGACCAGCACGCCCGTGCGGCGCAACCCCGCAAACCGCTCGAACTCGATGCTGAACGGCGCGGCATCCTCCGTATCCAGTTCGTGAATACCGTGTTGGCTCGTCTCCAGCGCCGTGATCGGCCCCTTCGGCTTGCACAGCCGCGTCGCCGTCTCGCCAATCGCCCCTTTTCGCACCGTCACCACGCCGAACTCCACGATGCCGGAAGTGCGGCTCCCCTCGAAATCAATGACGTGCAAAATCGCTTCGCTCCAATCCATGCCCCCTATTCTGTCCGGAACCTTCCGCCCGGAAAGCGGAAAAACGACAGCAGCGCAAGTGCCCTTAGCCTGCCCCGGCTTCACTCACCGCGGCGCCGCACGCTGCCCCACCGCGGACGTGACCGCGGCGTCAAGCCGCTGTGCCGCCTCAAAGTCGTCCATGAAGCGCGCATACCTTGCCGAAAACGCCTTGTGGGACTCATTCAGAAGCGCCTCGTAGGCGAGCCCGAGCGAAAGCAGGGCGTTGTGATAAACCGGGTTTACGCCCCGCAAGTCCGCCTTTGCCGCCGCTAGTCCTGCCCGCAGAACGGGCTCGATAGCCTCATCCTCACGCAGCGCAAACGCGTCCGGCAGCTCCACCCACGAATCCTGCCCGTCCTTCGAAAGCACCACAAACGCGAGCCGCCGAACATCCCGCCGCGACTCCGCCATCGTCCGCGTTGTCGTGATGCGCCCGCGCAGGAGCCATTGCACCCCCGCGCGCCACCAAAGCTCCTGCGACCCGTCCGCTTCCTTGATGGCTGCACCAAATGCTCCCTGGAGCACCTGCGCCGCGTCTTCAGGCTGCCTCCAGAGCCGCTCCGTGAGCGCCAAAAACTCGTCCGGATGCCGCGCTTCCTCGCTCAAGAACATGGCTGCCCAGTACGCCGCGGCATCGTATTCCGCAGTCAAACCCGCGGCCGGCGCGCTCGACAGAATCGTTGTCAACGACGGCAAAGCGCCCGGACGCCGGGCCCGTTCCGCAAGGTCGTCCCTAAGGGCCGGCCTCAAATACACATCGACGGATCGCGCAAGCGCCAGCACAAGCCACCGCGGCGGCAGCGGCCGGTTCTGTGCGCGCTTCGCCGCCTCATCCCGGCACGCCCCGGCCCGCGCCAAAAGTCCCTCCGAAAGCGCACGAAGCGCGTCATCCAGGGCCGTTTCCTTTGACCACGAAAGGTAGACAACCGTCCCGCCCAGGTAGCCCGTGCCCGCGACGTGCCAGCGGTCCACCGAAGGCATCTGCTTCGGTCGAACAAGCCGCACCAAAATCGGTTGCGGCCCCAGGTCCGCCGGCACACCGAAACCGGCCTTGCCAACCTCAAACACCGCTTCCGCCAGGTCCACCATCGCCGTCAGCGAGTCACCATCCGGCCCAATAATCTTGAAGACCTGCGTCTCGGCCCACGTCGGCTGAACGCCTTGTGCGGGATCAGCCGGCTCCTCCACGCCCTCGTCCGTCACCACCCGAGCGGGCAGCAGGAACGGGAACTGCGGCTGAACGACGATTTCCGACGCCTCGGACAACACCCCTTCGGCGGGTGCCTTCGCGGGCTCCGCTCCAGAAGCCGCGCATGCGCTGACTCCCAGGACTGCGGCCAGCATCATCGCAAGCCGGCAACGCCTCAAGCTCCCGGGCCCACCCGTAACGGGCCCCACGGCCGCGGGAGGCCTAGCGGGCAATGTGAAGCTCGCCATTGACGATCTGCACGGACTTCACCGAGCCCCACGACTCGGTCAGCTTCCGCACCGGCTCAAAATGCTGCTTATACGCCTCCAGCGCACCCGCCGTCGCGGCCAGCCCGAACATATTCGGCACCCGCGCCGAGTTCATGTACGCACGCGTCGGCATGAAAATAACCTGACCATTCACGCTCTCAAAGCTCCCCACTGCGAAGAACACGACAGACTCCGGCAGCGCCGGTTTCTCCTCTTCCATGCCCTTCTCCGCGGGCGGCGCCGGTGGCTTCACAGCCTTGAACGTCACGGCCACCTGGAGCTTGTCGTCAATGATCCGGAAATTCGGCGGTTCCAACTCCACCGCGGGAGCCGGCTCATTCGCCTTACGAGCCGCAGGCTTGAGCGTCTTCTTCGCCCACGCGTTCAGCTCCGCGTCGCTCAGCGCCACCGTCGTGCCGGCCGCGCCTTCCGCGAGCGCCTTCATCTTCGCGTCAGCATGCGGCGCCGCCTTGTCCGGTCCCGGGACAAAATACACCGTGCGCCGCTCCAGCTCCGCCGGCATCTGCTTCTCCACCTTCACCGGCTGCGCCGCCGTGACCACAAACGCGATCACGAAGCCCAGGATCATGCTGATGATGGCGACAATGATGACGCCGATGAGACTCGGTGCGCGCGCTGGTTTGCCCATGGGGATATCTACTTTGTTTCGGAGGTTTTTGCTGGCGCGGTGGCCGGCGCATCCGCCTTAGCCGCCGGCGTTTCCTTGGCGGACGAACTCGCCGCCTTGGACCGCTTGTAGTCAGTTTCGTAGAAACCGCTTCCCTTGAAAATGATCCCTGCCCCTGTCCCGATTTTCCGCTTCAGCTCCGGCTTGCCGCACTTCGGGCAAACCGTCAGCGGGTCATCCTTGATGGACTGGAAAATCTCCATGTCCTCGTTGCAGGCACTGCAATGATAGTCGTAGGTCGGCATACTGGCTAACGATACGAAGCATAAGTCGCAGCCGCTGCGCGCATTTCCTTTTCCTGCGCGAGTATGGCCAGCGTGAAATACAAAAGCACGACGTTGAACCCCAGGAACACCGCGAACCCGTAGAGCGGCAGCCCCAGCGCCACCAGCCCCCACATCGCGAACGACGGCAGGAACAGTTTCGGGCCAAGCCCGATCATCATGCGCACCATCGGTCGCCAATCGAGAAGACATTCCCAATTACCTACCGACTGGAACCGGTAAAGCGCCGCCGCGATCATCGCGGGCACCAGCAGCAGCACCGGCGAAAGCACCACGTAGGAGACGATGCCGAGCATACCCCAGACCAGATGGTCCAGCACCAGCGCCATCGCCCAGCCCAGAAGCACCGGCACGAGGCAGCACAGCCCCCAGATCCCGAAGAACCTCAACCCGTCCAGAAAAAGCTGGTCCCACTGCTCCCACTCCGGCCACTGGAAGTCCCCCTGACGCCGCACCTGCCGCACGAACTGGTACATGTAGCCCATCGCCAGGATATTCAAAATCGGGAAGAAGGACAGCAGCCCGCCCACCATCACTTTGGTGAACCAGCTCGGGTCAGCGAAAATCCTTTTGCAAACTTCCTCGAAACTCAACATAGACAGAGGCCAATAATGAGCGTGCAAGCTAAAGCTCCTCACGATTTCAAAGCAACCTTAAAGGATTACCGCGAAGAGGTTGAAGCGGCGATCGACGCCTGGATGCCCGAGGCGGACACACGTCCGGCCGTCATCCACAAAGCCATGCGTTACAGCATGCAGGCCGGCGGCAAACGCCTGCGCCCTGTCCTGCTCCTCGCCGGCCATGCGCTCTTCCCGTCGGACCTCGACCCCATGCCCGCGGCCGTCGCCATTGAGTGCCTGCATACCTACAGCCTCATCCACGACGACCTCCCGTGCATGGACGACAGCGACCTGCGTCGCGGCATGCCCACGTGCCATAAGAAATTTGACGAGGCCACCGCGCTCCTCGCCGGCGACGCCCTCCTCACCTACGCCTTCTACCTCCTCGCCTACGCTTACCGCGAGCATCCCACCGTCGCCGCGGAACTCGTGCGCGACCTCGGCGACGCCGCAGGCTCCGAAAAGCTCATTGGCGGCCAGATGGAAGACATCCTTGGCGAAAAGTCCAAAGGCGCCACGCCGGACCGCCTCGAATTCATCCACAACAACAAAACCGCGGCCCTCATCACCACCAGCCTCACAATGGGCGTGCGCCTGACCAAAGCCACCCCCGACAAGGTTGAGAAGGTCGCCCAGATCGGCAAAGCCCTCGGCCTCGCGTTCCAGGTCATCGACGATATCCTCGACGCCACCTCGGACACCGCCACCCTCGGAAAGACCGCCGGCCTGGACGAGCGCCACGGCAAGCTCACCTACCCGGCCCTCTTCGGCCTCGAAGCCTCCCGCCAAAAGGCCAAGGAGCTCACCGACACTGCCCACCGCATCGCACTCGAAGTCGGAGGGAACAACTGGTTCCTCCTCGAACTCATCAAGTCGATGGAGCATCGCTCCAACTAAACGCGGCGGTTTCCACAGCTTCGGCGCTCTGTAATCAGGCAAAAGACACACCCGAAGCTCCGCTACCCGCGGAAAGAAAAGGCCGGACCTTGCACACCCGGCCTTTTTCGTGCCCGCACACCGGCGTCGTAGTGGGTTCTTCACTACAAGCTCCGCAAACCGCAGGAACGACGAAGGCCGGACTCCCCGCAAGGAATCCGGCCTTCGTTCAAACAGGAAGCAGCCCTCTGCCCCTGGAATGCCAAGACTAGACTAGACGTCCTTCTTCGTCTGCGCGATCGACGCCTGCACGAGCTTCACGAAGCTCTTAGCCTCAAGCGCCGCGCCACCGATCAGGCCGCCGTCGATGTCCTTCTCCGCGAGAAGCGCCTCGGCATTGTCCGGCTTCATCGAGCCGCCGTAGAGGATGCGCACCTTGGCCGCGGCCGCCGCGCCCAACTGCTTCGTCAGCAGCGAGCGGATCAGCGCGTGGACCTCCTGCGCCATCGCCGGCGTCGCCGTCTTGCCCGTGCCAATCGCCCAGACCGGCTCATACGCGATCACCAGGGACTCCGCATGGGCGGCCGTCACGCCGACAAGCCCGCCTTCCATCTGCGTCGTCACCACCTGCAGCGTCTTGTTCCCCTCGCGCTCGGCGAGCGTCTCGCCCACGCACAGGATCGGCTTCAGGTTGTTCTCAAGCGCCACGAGCACCTTCTTGTTGATGAAGGCGTCCGTCTCGCCGAAGTACGTGCGGCGCTCGCTGTGGCCCAGGATCACGTAGGACACGAACAGGTGCCGCAGCATCTGCGCGGAAATCTCGCCCGTGTACGCCCCGGAGGCCTCGTTGTGCATGTTCTGGGCACCAAGCTGCACCTGCGTGCCCTCGAGCGCCTTCGCGGCGCTCTCAAGCCCCGTGAACGGCGGACACACCGCAACGTTCACCTCGGTCACCTTGCCCACTTCAGCCGTGATCTGGTTGATGAGCGCCACGCCGTCCGCGGCGGTCTTGTTCATCTTCCAGTTACCGGCGATCAAGTACTTGCGCTGGCTGTTTGCCATAAGGATTCAGTCTTTCTGTTTTAGACGGTTTCGAGGCACGCCACACCCGGGAGCACCAGACCTTCGAGGAACTCGAGGCTCGCGCCGCCACCCGTGCTGATGAACGTCACCTGCTTCGCATAGCCGCTCTTCTTGACGGCCTTCACCGAGTCGCCGCCGCCGATGATCGACGTCGCGCCGCTCTTCGCCACCGTCTCGGCCACCGCAAAGGTCCCCTTCGCGCAGGCCTTGATTTCGAACACGCCCATCGGGCCGTTCCAAAGCACCGTCTTCGAGGCCGCGACCTGCTCCTGGAAGAGCTTGATCGTCTTCGGGCCAACATCCACGCCCATCCAGCCTTCCGGCACCTCGTCGACTTCCTTGAGCTCGCCGCAGGCCTTCGTTTCGAAGTCCAGCTTGTCCGTCACCACATGGTCCACCGGCAGCAGGAACTTCACGCCCTTCTTCGCGGCCTTCTCAAGCGCCGCCTTGGCGAGGTCCACCTTGTCCGGCTCCGTCAGGCTCTTGCCCGTCGGCTTGCCCTGCGCCAGCGCGAACGTATACGCCATCGCGCCGCCGATCAGCATCGCGTCCGCCTTGTCGAGCAGGCGGTCAATGACCTTGATCTTGTCGCTCACCTTGGCGCCGCCGAGGATGACCGTGAACGGCCGCTTCGGGTTTTCCGTTTCCTGGCCCAGGAACTTCAGCTCCTTCTCCAGCAGCAACCCCGAAACCTTGATCGGCAGGAACTGCGCGATGCCCGCCGTCGACGCGTGTGCGCGGTGCGCAGAACCAAACGCGTCATTCACGAACGCCTCGGCAACCTTCGCCAGGGACTGCGCGAACTTCGGGTCGTTCTTCTCTTCCTCCGCGTAGAAACGCACGTTCTCGAGCAGCAGGACCTGCCCGTTCGCCAGCGCGCCGGCCGCCTTTTCGACCTCCGCGCCGATGCAATCGTCCACGAAGCTCACCGGCTGGTTCAGGTGCTTCGAAAGCACCGCCGCAACCGGCTTCAGGCTCTGCTTCGGGTCACGCTTGCCCTTGGGACGCCCCAGGTGGCTCGCAAGAATCACCTTCGCGCCCTGCGCGATCAGGTGCTTGATCGTCGGCAGCGACTCCACCACGCGGGTGTCGTCCGACACGTTGCCCTGCTCATCCAGCGGCACATTGAAGTCGACCCGGACAAACACGCGCTTGCCGGCGAGATTGACGTCTTTGACGGTCTTGGTGGCCATAAATAGAATTTCCGTTTTTCTGTGAGTTCTTCCCCTTGAGCCCCGGTCCGACGCTCTCCGCCACACCGGCACTCCCTGTATTCAAAATTCCCCTACCCCCGCTGAACCAAAAAAAAGCGGGCCGTCTCAAGCTTCGCTCGTGGCTGGCTTGGACGACCCGCTTCGTAAAGGGTTGCTTACGCGGAAAGAGCTTCCAATCCGATCGCCTGCACTAGATCAGCTTGGCGACCTTCTGGATCAGCTCCACGCAGCGGTTGCTGTAGCCCCACTCGTTGTCGTACCAGGACACCAGCTTGAAGAAGTTCGAGTTCAGCTCGATACCGCTGCCAGCGTCAAAGATCGACGAAGCCGGGCAGTGGATGAAGTCGGCCGAAGCCACTTCGTCCTCGGTGTACTCGAGGATGCCCTTCAACGGGCCTTCCGCCGCTTCCTTCATCTTCTTGCAGATCTCGGCGTAGCTCGTCGCCTTCTCGGTCTTCACCGTCAGGTCAACCACCGACACCGTCGGGGTCGGCACGCGGAACGCCATACCCGTCAGCTTGCCCTTCACCTGCGGCAGCACCAGGCCGACAGCCTTCGCCGCGCCCGTGGTCGAGGGGATGATGTTGATCGCGGCGGAGCGGCCACCCTTCCAGTCCTTGCGGGACGGGCCGTCAACCGTCTTCTGCGTCGCCGTGTAGCTGTGGACCGTCGTCATCAGGCCCTCGACGATGCCGAAGTTCTCGACGATCACCTTCGTGATCGGAGCCAGGCAGTTCGTCGTGCAGGAAGCGTTCGAAATGATGTGGTCGTTCTTCGTCAGCTCGTGGTCATTCACGCCGATGACGACCGTCTTGCAGTCGCCCTTCGCCGGAGCCGAGATGATCACCTTCTTGGCGCCAGCCTTCAGGTGCCCGGCAGCCTTGTCGGCGTCCGTGAACAGACCCGTCGACTCAACGACGATGTCCACGCCCATGTCCTTCCAGGGAAGCGCCGTCGGACCTTCCTTGACAGCCAGGGAGCGGATGCGCTTGCCGTTGACGATCAGCCAATCGTCACCCTCGTTGGTAACGGTGCCCTGGAAGCGACCCTGAATCGAGTCATACTTCACCAGGTAAGCAAGGTTGTCAGCCGGAACGAGGTCGTTGATCGCAACAACTTCGATACCATTGCCGAGCAGGCCCTTGTCAACCAGGGCGCGGAACACCAGGCGGCCGATACGGCCAAACCCGTTAATGCCAACTTTGACGGACATTTTGGATTACGATTGAGGTTAGGTTGAGAAATTGGAACGTCGCCCAAACTCACGGCGATGCGATCCGCGATGCAAAGAACTCACCCCCCCCTTGGCAAGCGCGTTTCGCACCCCCCTTAAGTTTATTAGGCCCTCTATCAGCTTTTCTTATGGCAGCCTTTAGCGGAAAAATAGCCCCCCCCGCTCAGGCGCTCCGCGGCCTCCGGTACCACAGCCAGCACAACCGGCGCGACCGCACCGCGAACGGGAACACCATGAACACCGCCAGCATCCCGTACAACTGCAACGGCGAAAACCACACCAGCTTGCGACTCGACGTCACCACCAGGAAGTCCTCGATGATCCGGAACACCATCCCCCGCCTGCGCCCCCATGCCCGGTAGCGCCGCGAAAAGAAAATCTCCTCCCCCGCATACACGTTCTCGGAAAAACCGCCCGTCTCCAGAAAACCATCGCGCCGGCAATAAACAAAGCACCCCGCGGCCAAGCGGAATCTCCGCGAAATGTCATTCCACACGCGGATCACACCCTCACTCTTGGGATTCCCCGCCGCCTCAAATTGCATCGTCGAGCCACCCCCGCACACCCCCTTCTCCTCCAAGTTCAGCAACGCCGTCCGCAGCAGCCCCGCGCTCACCACCGTGTCCGCATCTATAAAAATCAGGTAATCCCCCCGCGCCGCGCGCCCCCCGGCATTGCGCGCCCGCGAAATCTGATTCACCGGCTCGAACACCACCCGCGCCCCATGCGCCTCCGCCACCGCACCCGTGCGGTCCTTCGAATTGTTGTCCACCACCACAATCTCCCCCGGATTCTGCACAGCCGCCATCGCCGCCTTCACCGCCTCCAACGTGCGCGGCAGCAACGCTTCCTCATTGAAAGCCGGAATGATCACCGAATACGTCTTCACGCAACAAGCCTCCCCAGTCGTTCTTCTATATATAGAGACAAAGGCCGCACCATAACGCGCCCCCCGCCCGAAGCGAGGCGAATCCCGCCGCCCTGCACACCCCGTCCGGGACCGCCCCCCCTTTACTAACAGCCCCGCGCCCCCCGGCCACCCCCTTCGCGCGCAAGCATAGTAAAACCCTTGACCCCACCCCGAGGACCCTTATTAGTCCCCCTTTTCCTTTTAGCCCAGAAACAGAGAATTCCGCACGTGAATATCAGCGTCGAATCCACAACCGACACCCGCAAGACCATCGTGGTCGCCGTTTCCGCCGAGGAAATCGCCGCCGCCGAGAGCACCCTCATCAAGGAGTTCTCAAGCCAGGCCCGCCTGCCCGGCTTCCGCCCCGGCAAGGCCCCCCTCGACATGGTGAAGCGCCGCTACGCCAAGGAACTCGACGAGGAACTCAAGCGCAAGATTTCCAACGACGCCTACAAGGCCGGCATCGCCGACTCCAAGCTCGACGTCTTCTCCCTCGTTGACGCCAAGGGCGTCAGCGACATCGCCACCGGCAAAGCCGCCGAACTCCGCTTCGCCGTGGACGTGCGCCCGGACTTCCAGGTCCCCGAATACAAGGGCATCGAAGTCAAAGTCCCCGCCGCCAACGTCACCGACGCCGAAGTCGAAAAGGCCATCGCGGAACTCCGCAACCAGCGCGCCCAGTACAACCCCGTCGAACGCGAAGCCCGCGCCGGCGACTACGTCAAGCTCTCCTACGAAGGCACCGTTGACGGCAAGGCCATCTCCGAAATCGCCCCCGAAAAGCCCATGTACGGCAAACAGGCCGTCACCTGGGAAGAAGCCGGCTCGAAGGACGCCCCCGGCGTCCGCGGCATCATCGACGGCATCGTCGGCATGAAGAAGGGCGACAAGCGCGACCTCACCCACAGCTTCCCCGCCGACTTCGAAGTCGCCGCCCTCGCCGGCAAGAACGCCGTCTACGCCGTCGAAGTCCTCGAAGTGCGTGAAAAGAGCCTCCCGGAAATCAACGAGGAATTCGTGAAGGCCCTCGGCCTTGAGAAAGTCGAAGACCTCCACGCCCGCATCAAGGACGACCTCGCCTCCCGCAAGCAGCAGGAAAACCGCACCGCCATCCGCCAGCAGATCGCCGCGACCCTCCGCTCCCGCGTCGAAGTCGCCCTCCCGGAAAGCGCCGTTGACAGCGAAACCCGCGCCCTCATGGGCGATTTCCTGCGCCGCTTTGCCGGCCGCATGCCCCCGGAAGAAATTGAAAAGCGCCGTGACGAAGTCATGGGCAAGGCCCGCGAGACCGCCAAAGACAACGTCAAGACCGACCTGATCCTCGGCAAGATCGCCGAAAAGGAACAGATCAAGATCACCGACGAAGACATCCACCGCCGCATCATGCAGGAAGCCATCGTCTCCCGCATGAAACCTGAGCAAGTCGTCAAGGAACTCCAGAAGGATCCCTCGCTGCTCAACGCCATGCAGCGGAATGTCCTTTTCAATAAGGCACTTGATTTCCTGGTCGATCAGGCTAAGGTCACCGAGGAAGTTTCCGCCTAGGCGCGAATCGGGTCGCAAGACCCCTCACGCCCGCCCGCAACCGCGGCCAGCGCACGCCCCCTTTCACAATACCGGGAACTTTTCCCGGTATTGTGGGGTCGCACGCTTGTCGCCCAAACGCATCCGGGGAAAGGACGGCGCTCACTGCCCCCTCAGGCCCCCAGGAAACCCTCCCTCACAAACTCATCCGACTTCCCGTGGTTTACTATCCAGTTCCCAGTGTCGTGGAGCGCGACGGTCGTACGGAGCGCTCGTGGGATATTTACAGCCGGCTCCTTAAAGACCGGATCGTCTTCATCGGCACGCCCATTGACGACTTCGTCGCCAACGCCGTCATCGCCCAGCTCCTGTTCCTGCAGATGGAGGATGCCAAAAAGGACATCCACGTCTACATCAACTCCCCGGGCGGCAGCGTTACCGCAGGCATGGCCATCTACGACACCATGAACTTCATGCACTGCGACGTCGTCACCTACTGCGTCGGCCAGGCTGCAAGCATGGGAACCGTCCTGCTCTCCGCCGGCACCAAGGGCAAGCGCTACGCGCTCCCCAACAGCCGCGTCATGATTCACCAGCCCACCGGCGGCGCAACCGGCCAGACCTCCGACATCTCCATCGCTGCCAAGGAGATCCTACGCTGGCGTCGCACCATCAACGAAATCCTTTCCAAACACAGCGGCAAGCCCGTCGACCAAGTCGAACGCGACTCCGACCGTGACTACTACATGACCGCCCTCGAAGCCAAAGAATACGGCCTCGTCGACCAGGTCATCGACACCCGCGCGGAAAAAGAGAAGCTCGCCGCCGCGGCCGCGAAGAAGTAGTCTCTTTTTCCGGGGAACTCGCACCGGGCGTGGAAGACCTACCTCAATGGCCAAATCGACAAAGATGACCTTCTGTTCGTTCTGCGGCAAAGCCCAGAACGAAGTGCGCAAGATGATCGCGGGCCCCGCCGGGGTCTACATCTGCGACTCCTGCGTCACGGTCTGCAAAACCATCATC
>CAZQIE010000097.1:0-11800 GCA_964593675.1 uncultured Opitutales bacterium | reverse complement strand
CTACCTCGCCTCCGCCCTCCTGTGGCTGTAACCCATATGTCGATTGGCCCTAGAGGCTGGCTTTTGAACGGAAATCCATTATGACCACACCACTTCACACGCCCGCAGCGCCGAACGCTCCCGTCACGGCCGCAAGCGGGATTTCCTCTCTGGACTCGCCACTTTCCATGAACACAGACCCGGTCTGGGAAACACTCCGCACGGAAGCCGAAGCCGCCGCCCGCAAAGAGGCCGCGCTCTGCGGCCTGCTGGAGGACGTCATCCTTCGCCGCGGGAGCCTTGAGGAAGCGCTCGCCGTGCGCCTGTCCCGCAAGCTGGCCTACCACGCCACGCCGGAGGGTTACCTGAAGGAAGTGTTTCTCGAGGCGATGATGTCAGACCCGACCATCGGACGGCGCGTGCGTCAGGACATCGTGGCCGTGCGCGAGCGCGACCCCGCCTGCCGCGACTACCTTTCGCCCGTACTGTTCTTCAAAGGCTTTCAGGCGCTGACGTGCCACCGCATCGCGAATTGGCTCTGGCACCGCGAGCGCAACACCCTCGCCCTGTACCTCCAAAGCCTCGTTTCCGAAGTGCTGGCTGTGGACGTGCATCCCGCGGCCCGCCTGGGCGGCGGCATCCTCCTCGACCACGCCACCGGCTTTGTGGCGGGCGAGACTTCCGTGATCGAGGACAACGTCTCGATCCTCCATGAGGTCACGCTCGGCGGGACCGGCAAGGAAACCGGGGACCGTCACCCCAAGGTGCGCTCCTGGGTGCTCATTGGCGCAGGCGCGAAGATTCTCGGTAACATCGAGATTGGCGAAGGCGCGAAGATCGGCGCCGGGAGCGTCGTGCTTGAGTCCGTGGCCCCGCACACCACCGTTGCAGGCGTGCCCGCGGTAATCGTGGGCCGTGCCTCCGAAGCCCAGCCCGCCCGGGCGATGGACCACCACCTCAAGTAGGTCGGGGGTAGCAGGCTTCCCCGCACGCGCTAGAGCACTTCTACTTTAAGCTGTCGCACCTCTTAAATCACTTTTCCGCCCGCGCTCGCCGCAGCGTCGGCGCATGCGACAACTTGAAACGGAACTGCTCTACGCGAGATCCACAGGGTCCACATCGAGCAAGTCCGCGACCTCCGGGTCCATGGGGAACGTTGACCGCAGCTTCACGATCTGCGGCACCACGCGCGACACCTGGCCCACGAAGTACCACGTCTGGAACCGGTAGAAGTCCTTCACCTTTTCCAGCGGCGCCGGTGCCGGCCCGCGAACCTCCAGACCCTCCGGCGCATGGGCTTCAAGCAGGCGCGTCCACTGTTCCGCAAAGAACGCCACTTTGTCCGGATTGCGTCCCCGGAACAGGTGCCGCACGACGTGCCGGTACGGTGGGTAGTGGAACTCCTGCCGCAGCGCCAGTTCCTCCTGAAGGAAGCCATCGAAGTCTGCGCGCCGCGCGAACTGGACGGGCGGGCTGTGCGGCGTGAACGTCTGCACCACGACCTCCCCGGCCCTGTCTCCGCGCCCGGCCCTCCCCGCCACCTGCACGAGCAACTGGAACGTGCGTTCCGACGCCCGGAAGTCCGGGATGTGGAGCGAAATGTCGGCGTCCAGCAGGCCGACCAGCGTGACGTTCGGGAAGTCGAGGCCCTTGGCGATCATCTGCGTGCCCACGAGGATGTCGATTTTCCCGAGCCGGAAATCCCCCAGGATCTCCCGGAACAGGTTTTTCTTGGACATCGCGTCCGCATCAAGCCGCACAATCCGCGCGCGCGGCAGGATCTTCTGCACCACTTCCTCCACCCGCTGGGTGCCGAACCCGCGCCACCGTATCTTGTCCGAGTTGCACTGCGGGCAACGCAGCGGCGCAGACACGTTGTGGCCGCACAGGTGGCACCGCAGCCGGTTGTCCGTGCGGTGGAAGGTGAGCGTCACGCTGCAATGCGGGCAAAGGGCGAGGTAGGAGCAATCCGGGCATAACAGGCTGCTGGAATAGCCGCGCCGGTTGATAAAGAGGATCGCCTGTTCTTTGCGCTCAAGCCGGTCCAGCAGCTTCTCTTTGAGCGGCTGGGAGACAACGATCGGCCCGCCGCGCGCCCGCAGGAGCTCGCGCTTCATGTCCACGATGTGCAACGTCGGGAGCTGGCGGTCGTCGATGCGCCTGGTCAGCCGGTTGAGCCGGTAGTCCTTCACCTGCACGTTGTAGAGCGACTCCAGCGACGGCGTGGCCGAGCCCAGCACGCAAACCGCCTTCCGCAGGTGGGCGCGGTAAACGGCCACGTCACGCGCATGGTAGCGCGGCGTCTCCTCCTGCTTGTAGGCCGGCTCGTGTTCCTCATCCACCACGATCAGCCGCAGGTCCCGCACAGGCGCAAAGATCGCCGAACGTGCGCCCACGACGACCTGAGCCTGGCCCCGCGCCACCGCGAGCCACCCGTCAAACCGCTCTCCCGCGGAAAGGTGGCTGTGCCACACCACCACCTTCACGCCAAGGTCTTCGAGCCGCGCCCGCAGGCGCGCCACGGTCTGCGGCGTCAACGCGACCTCGGGCACCAGGTAAATCACGCCGCCGCCCTCCTGAAGCGCCACGCGCATCGCCTGAAGGTAGACCTCCGTCTTCCCGGACCCCGTTATCCCGTGGAGCAAGTGCGGGCGGAACTCCCGTGCGTGCAAGCTCTGCGAAAGGTCATCCAGGGCCGCCTGCTGCTCCTCATTCAGGTTAAACGGCTTTGGCGACACCGCCTCCATCTGCGCAAACTCATCGGAATACGCCGAACGCTCGCGCTCCTGCGAAATCTCCTTCACCAGCCCGCGCCGCACCAGTGCGTCCACGGTCGAGGCCGCCGCCTTCAGCCGCCCCATCACGAGGCTTTTCGGCAACGCCTGAAACTGCGTTCTCAGAAATTCATACACCTCGGCCTGCTTGGGTGCCTGACGCCGCAGCTTTGCCAGGTCTTCCTCGGGCAGGTGCGCGCCGGCAGCGAGCAGCTTTTCCAGCTTCGCCTTCATGCCCCCGCGCACGGCTGCAGGCACCATCGTCTCGAACACCTGCTCCAGTGGCGCCGCGTAATACGCGTGTATCCAGCCTGCCAGTTGGAGAAGTTCCGGCGTGAGCACCGGCACGTCATACAGGGCCTCGAACAGGTACTTCAGTTTGCCCTCGGGAACATGCTCGTGTGAGCCCAGCCGCGTCACGACGCCCACGCGGCTTGTCTTGCCCAGGGGCACGCGCACAAGCGAGCCGAGCGCCAGCGCACCCTTCATACGCCCCGGAACCGCGTAGGCCAGCGGCTTCTCCATGCCCGCGAGCCCCGAGACCTCCACGATCTCGATTTGCGGCCCAACCACCGCTGCCCCGGACGCTTCTTCCGTCATTAAGGTTGGTAAATCCCGGCCCGCCCCCGCTGTCAACGGCGCGCACCCGTCCACCGCGCCTTTCTTTCCTGCCTGGCCGTGAGTTGCCGAGGTCCCGGTCTGTGCCAGTCCGCAAACGCTTGGTTTTGGCCCGGTTCCGTTGCTCTTTGGCAATGTTTCGTGTTGAAAATGCGGTCTTACTGTCGCAGCATAGGCGCCGATTTCCCCCGCCCTGCTACCTCTGCGGCGTGCGCGGCCCTCCTTCACCTGACCTTGGCCTGTTCCCGTAATGTTTGACGGCAAGAGCATCCTCGTTACCGGCGGAACGGGTTCCTTTGGCCGGCGGTTCTGCCAGCAAGTCCTCCGCCTTTTCCGCCCAGCCCGCCTGATCGTTTATTCGCGCGATGAGTTCAAGCAGTCCGAAATGGCTGCGGACCCCGCGTTCGCGTCCCCCTCCATGCGCTACTTCCTCGGCGATGTGCGGGACAAGGACCGCCTCGAACGCGCCATGGCAGGCGTCGATTTTGTCGTTCACGCTGCGGCCCTGAAGCAAGTGCCTGCCGCGGAGTACAACCCGCACGAGTTCATCAAGACGAACATCAACGGCGCGACGAACGTCGTCGAGGCCGCGCTGAGCCAGGGCGTGCGCAAGGTGATCGCGCTGAGCACGGACAAGGCGGTAAACCCGATCAACCTGTACGGCGCCACGAAGCTTTGCTCGGACAAAGTGTTCATCGCGGCGAACAGCTATCGCGGCAAGAGCCCCACGGGCTTCTCGGTCGTCCGCTATGGCAACGTGATCGGCAGCCGCGGCAGTGTCGTCCCCCGCTTCCTCAAAGAGCGCGAAAGCGGCGTCATCACGGTCACGGACCCTGAGATGACGCGCTTCTTCATCACCCTCGACCAGGGGGTGAAGTTCGTCCTCGACTCCTTCAACCGCATGTCAGGCGGCGAGCTTTTCGTCCCGCGCCTTGCCAGCTGCAAGTTGGACGACCTGATCCGCGTGCTCGCTCCCCGGTGTGAGCGACGGGTGATCGGCCTGCGCCCGGGCGAGAAAATGCACGAGATGCTCATCCCCGCGGACGAGGCCCACCTGACCATCGAGTATCCCGACTATTTCCTCATCCAGCCCGTCCTCCCGTTCTGGCGCAGCGAGAGCTCCCGTGGCGGCGTCCCGTGCCCGCCCAACTTCTGCTACGCGAGCAACACGAACCCGCAGTGGCTGACTCCTGAGGAACTTACGGACTACTGCCGCAAGATTGCGATAGACCTCGGCCTCTCCGCCGATTTCTGAGCGGCCCGGCCGGAGCGGCGGCTACCAGCTCTCGACCACACGCTGGCCCTGCATGTCCGGCCTGAAGACGGCTCGCACGTGTGGGTTGAGGATTCGGGCAAGGTTTGAGAACACGCTCTGCGAGAGCCCGAGCACGTCCGCCTGGGTGAGCACCGCGAAGTCGTGGTAAAATTCGAGGCGCGGCAGGCTTGGGGGGAGGTCCCGCGACGTTACGGGTGCCCACTCCCTGAACGCTGGCAAGACCGCCTCCGGCTCATCCGACGCCACGAATAGCACGGGTGCCTCAAGCGTGGGCCAGAGCGCGCGCAGCCACTCCACGTACCACCCTTCCGGTGAAAACCGCTGCGGGATGTCGCGGAAATCCCCGCGCCTCAGGTGTACGGCCACCAGTGTCTTGCCACGGCTGCGGACGAGCGAGACCGCCTTTTCCGCCCGCTCCTGGATTGGGCGTGCGGGCGCCAGCGCCTCCCTCAAGAGGGCAGGACTCGCCAGCATCGCCTGATGGAACGCCGTTATTCCTTCGCCCATAAGGCTCGCGAGGTCCACGCTCGCGGACGGGAACCGGCCCGTGTAGGTGCCTTCGAGCAGTTTCGGCACCACGGCAAGCGGTGGACGCCGCACGACCGGCGCGGTTGTGAGGCGTGCGGTCATCCGCCGCGCGAAGAAATAGTCGCCCCACCAGTCGGGCAGCGCCGGGGTGAGCCCCGCCGCTTTGGCCATGTACAGCAGCATTGCGTAATGCGTAAGCACGTCGCCGAAACGCCCGCTTGCCGCAAAATGCTCAACCGTAAGCGTGGCCTTCGGGACGGGCGAGGGCAGGGGAGCACCGGGCGTCGTCCTCCAACTGCGTTTTGCGTGAGCCAGCAGGCGCCGGTGGAAAGGGTACCCGTAGCCCGGCAGCAGCTTCGTCGCGGCGTCGTACTGCGCAAGCGCCTCGGGGAGGTTTCCCGCCGCCGCCTGATAATCACCGATCGCAGACCTGAGCTCGGCCTGGATGCGCGGGCTGTTGTCGCCCTGGGCGAGCCGCTGGCACAGCGTCGCCGCTTTCGCCCATTCCTCCGACCGCCGGAGCGCGAAAATCAGGTTCGAAAGATACCGGGCGTCCTGCCCAACCGCCACGCACTGGCGCACGGATTCCGCCGACTCCTTCAGTTGCCCCAGCCCGCCTTGCGCGATGGAGCGAAGATCATACAGCCGGGCCTCTTTCGGCGCCTCCGCAAGCAGGGCGTTCACGCGGGCGAGTGCGGCCTCATACTCGCACTCTCCCAGAAGGCGCAGCGTCTCGTTGAACGCCGTCTCGAACGGCGAAGCCGGTGTCTGTTGCGTGGACATGGTCGGGAAGGGCGTGCTGCGACCACGATCAAGCCCGAGCCCCACGGCACTGTCCATTCGAAACCAGCCGCTCCGCGCAGAGCTCTCGCTCCCAGCCCGGCGCTTCGCCGGCGTTCCTGGCTCCATTGTTAACCCCCGGATGCTTTTTGCTTAACAACACGCTTCCCATCGTTTTTCATCCCCGCTTCATGCCCGGCAGAAACGATCCTGAAACGCTGCGCGCGTGGGACGAGCACCACGCGTGGCACGCGTACACCCAGATGCAGGAATACCTCGCGCTGCCGCCCCTCCATGTCCTCAAGGGTCGCGGCTGCTGGCTGACAGATACGGAGGGCCGCCGCTACCTGGACGCCAACGCCTCCATCTGGACGAACGTCCACGGCCACGGCGACCCCGAGCTTAACGCGGCGCTCGTGGAGCAGCTTTCAAAATGCGCGCATTCGACGTGGCTTGGGCTGAGCCACCCCGTGGGTCTTGAGCTGTCCCGACGCCTCGTCGAGCTGGCGCCCACGAACCTGACGCGCGCGTATTTCAGCGACAATGGGTCCACGGCCGTCGAAGTCGCGCTCAAGCTTTCCTTCCAGTACTGGCAGCTTACGGGCCAGCCTGGGCGCACGGAAGTCGTGGCCATGCAGGGCGCCTACCACGGCGACACTTTCGGCACGATGAGCGTGGGCGACTCCGGCACGTTCCATGAGCGGTTCCGCCCGTGGATGTTCCCGGTCCACCGGTTCCCCGCGCCTGTTTGCCACGAGTGCGGTGGCGAGGTATCCGAGCAGGACAGCACCGCCAGCCTTGCCGCGCTCGAGCGTATTCTCACTGAACGCGCCGGACGCATCGCCTGCGTGCTCCTGGAACCCTGGGTGCAGGGCGCAGCCGGCATGAAGCTTCAGCCCCGGCGCTTTGTGCGCGCCGTGCAGGACCTCTGCCGCGCGAACGGCTGCCACTTGATCCTCGACGAGGTGTTTGTCGGGTTTGGCCGCCTTGGTCCCATGGTCGTTTCCCGCGAGGCCGGCGTTCAGCCCGACCTGCTCTGCCTCGCAAAGGGGCTGACCGCGGGCTATCTGCCGCTCGCCGCGACGCTTGCGACGGAGGAAATTTACGAGGCGTTCCTTGGCCCCTACGAGTCCTTCAAGACGTTCTTCCATGGCCACACCTTCACGGCCAACCCGCTTGCGGCGGCCGTGGCCCTCGAAAGTATCCGAAAACTGGATACGCTGATCACGTCGGGCCAGCTTGCCCGCGGCATCACGAAATTCGGCGAGCTCCTGCGCCGCCACGCGCTCGGCCATCCCCATGTCCGCGAGGTCCGGCAGCGCGGCTTTGCCGCAGCGATCGACCTCTGCCCCGCAGGCAAGCCGGCCGAGTCGTTCCCTGTCTCAATGCGCTTTGGCCTGCGTTGCTGCCTGGAAGCCCGCGAACTGAGCCTCCTCCTGCGCCCGCTCGGCGACAGCCTGCTCCTCGTCCCGCCTCTTGTCATTTCGGAAACCGAGCTCGAATTCCTCGTCACACAGACCTTGGAGGCCGTAAACCGCGCGGCCCGCAACTTTATCAAATGAAGACCACCCTCGAACAGGCCCGGGAGCTCTACAACCTCCCGATTACGACCCTTATCCTCCGCGCCCAACAGGTGCATCATCGCTGGCAGGATCCCGCGGGCGTGCAGCTCTCGACGCTGAAGTCGATCAAGACGGGCAAGTGCTCTGAGGACTGCGCCTATTGCTCGCAGTCCGCCCACCATCACACGCAGCTTGAGCCCGAGAAGCTCCTTTCCGTGGACACCGTCGTGGCCGACGCCAAGGAAGCCAAAGCCGGTGGCGCGAGCCGCTACTGCATGGGCGCGGCATGGCGCACGCCGCCGAAAGGCCAGGCCTTCGAAACCGTGCTCGACATCGTGCGCAGCGTGAAGGCGCTCGACCTCGAAGTCTGCGTCACCCTCGGCATGCTCAGCGACGAGCAGGCCAAGCGCCTCAAGGAAGCCGGCGTCGACGTCTACAACCACAACATCGACACTTCCCGCGAGTTTTACCCGGAGATCATCACCACCCGCACTTTTGAAGACCGCATCGACACCATCCAGCGCGCCCGCGCGGCCGGCATGGAAGTGTGCTCCGGTGGCATTCTCGGCATGGGCGAGAGCGTGGACGACCGCCTCAACATGCTCCTTGAGCTCGCCAACCTCGACCCGCAGCCGGACTCCGTGCCGATCAACGCGCTCATCGCGGTCGAAGGCACCAAGCTCGAAGGGCGCCCGATGATCGATATCTTCGAGTTCGTGCGCATCATCGCGGTCGCACGCATCCTCATGCCCAAGGCCATTGTGCGCCTCTCCGCGGGCCGCTCCCAGATGTCCGCCGAAGGCCAGGCGCTCTGCTTCCTCGCCGGGGCGAACAGCATCTTCCTCGGCGAAAAGCTCCTTACCTGCAAGAACCCCGGGCGCGACGACGACCTGAAGCTCCTCGAGCGCCTCGGTATGCACCCGATGGAGCCCGACGCCGCCCGCCGCATCCACCAGCAGGCCGCGGCCCAGCCGGTCGGCGCACAGGGCTAGTCTGATCGGGCAGGGTGGGGGAGCTTCAACGGCCCCCGCGCCCTGTCCGACCGCTCCTTTTCGGGCCGGTGCGCACACGCTCCGGCCTGTTCCGTACATGAGGCTCCTCTTCATCAGCGGCAACGACACGGGCGTCGGCAAGACCTGCGCGACCGCGGCACTCGCGGCTTATCTGTCGCGTTCGGGCAACACCGTGCGCGTTGTGAAACCCGTGCAGACCGGCGTCGCGCCTGACGAGCCCACCGACGCGGACCTGGCCGTGCGCGGCCTCGACGCAACCCGCGTCTCTGCGCACACGTTGCGCCGCTACCAAGCAGCACTCGCGCCCCTTGCCGCCGCTGAAGCCGAGGGCGCAGCGTATGCGGTGGCCGCGCTGCTCGCCGAGATCCGGGCGCTCCCGCCCGCGGATTTTGTCCTCGTGGAAGGGGCGGGTGGCCTTGCTGTGCCGCTCGACCGGGAAGGCCGCGACTGGGCGGACTTCGCCCTGGACCTCGGCGCCGAAGCCACCGTGCTCGTGATTGAGGACCGTCTCGGCGCGATCAACCAGGCTCGCCTCACGGCGGCTTACGCCGCGGCCCGTGGGCTTGCCGCGGGGCTGTGGCTGAACGAGGTCCGCCCGCAGGACGCCACCGTCCGCGCCGCCAACCGCGAAGGCATCAAAACGGCCTGCGCCCCGCTTTGGGCGGAGCAACGCGCGGGCGGGGAGCCCGGGTTTTCCCCGACCTCACCGTGGGTCGTCGCGCCATGAACCCCGCCCTCGAAACGCGGATAGCCGCGGAACTGGAGCGCCGGGCAGCCTCCGGGCTCGACCGTCGCCTGAGCGTGCACGATCCCGCGGCTCCGGGCCTCATCAACCTTGCCAGCAACGACTACCTCGACCTCGCGCACAACCCGCGCGTCATTGAGGCAGCCCGTTCCGCCGCAGACCGCTACGGCTGTTCCGCGTCGGCCTCGCCTCTCATCACGGGCTACGGTCCCGCGCATCACGAGCTGGAAGACCTTCTCAAAACCTGGAGTGGTTGGCCCAGCGCCCTGGTCTGGAACACCGGTTACGCGGCCAACCAGGCTGTGCTCGGCACGTTGCCGCAGGCCGGCGATGTCGTGCTCGCGGACCGCCTCATCCACAACAGCATGGTTGCGGGCATCCTCAGGTCTGGTGCGCGCCTGCGGCGCTACCGGCACCTCGATCTCGACCAGCTCGAACACATGCTCGCGGAGGAAGCGGGCCGTCCTGGCGTAGGCGCGATCTTTGTTGTTACCGAGAGCGTGTTCTCAATGGACGGCGATTACCCGGACCTTCGCCGCATCGCCGCGCTGCGCGAGCGCTTTCCGTTCTGCTGGGTGCTCGACGAAGCCCATGGACTCGGCTGGTACGGCGCCCGCGGCGCCGGTCTCGCTGAAGCCGCCGGCCTTTGCGGTATCGCGGACGTTGTCGTGGGCACCTTGGGCAAGGCGCTAGGCTCGATGGGTGCGTACACGTTGTTCCGGGACGACCGGCTTCGCCGCTTCCTCATCAACCAGGCGGGAGAGTTCATCTATTCGACCTACCTGTCGCCCGTATGTGCGGCCGCCGCCTCGGAAGCCATCCGCATCGTCGCGGAGCATCCCGAAGACCGCCCACGAGCCCAGGAGCTTTCCCGAAGCTTTCGCGCGCGCCTCCGCACCTTCGTGCCCGCCGTGCCAGACGGCGATTCCCCCATCATCCCGGTCGTCGTCGGTGAGGCGACCCGAGCCTTGCGCGTCGCGGCCAGCCTTCGGGAACGCGGTTTCCTGGTCGGTGCGGTGCGCCCGCCGACCGTACCGGAAGGCACGAGCCGCCTGCGCCTTTCTCTAAAAAGCACGCTCGACCCGCTGACAGTCGATGCGCTCGTTGGCGCGCTCGGCGCAGCCCTCGAGGCTTCCTGACATGCGCTGCGCCTGGATCAGCGGCTGGGGCCTGCCCGCGGCCTACCTTGAAGGCCACGCCAGGACGTTGTGGCCTGAAGCAACCCACGCGGTCTTTACGCCCACACCGTCGGGGCTTGCCGCCTTCGCGGCGTCACCTGCGCCTGATCTGCTCATCGGGTATTCCCTGGGGACCTTGCTCATCCTCCGCCAGCAAGTCGCCTTGCCGCCCGCCTGCCCCGTGGCCCTGCTGGCGCCGATCCTTGACCTGAAGACCGAAGCCGCGCTCGGTGGCCGCGTCTCGACGACGAAAATAAAATACCTCCTGCGCTGGCTCCGGCGCGATCCTCTCGCCGCGCTCGCCGACTTTTACGCCCAGGCCGGTCTCGCCCTTGAGCCGCCCGGCGCGCTTCCGTATGAGCTGGACGGCCTTGCCTGGGGGCTCGAAGCCCTTCTTGGGCCTCCAGCCTCGCCCGTTGCCGCTCCCGTAACGGCCCGTTGGATTGCCGGCGATGCGGACCCCTTGGTTGACACCGCCGCCCTTAGGCGCATCGTTCCTGGACTCGACATCGTTATCCGCGCGGGCCACGATCCCGCTCGACTCATCCAAGCGCTCTCCCGCTGACCACCCTCCCATTCCTCCATGCGCTTCAACGAACAGGCAAACGCCTACAACGCCCACGCCCGCATCCAGCGTGACTTGGCGGATTGGGCCTCGGCGTGGCTCGAGCCCGTCGTTCCGCCCGCCGCCACCGCCGTCGAACTCGGCGCCGGCACCGGCCTCTTTACCCAACACGTCGCAAAGGCCGTCCCCCAGCTCGTCGCCACCGATGTTGCCACGCGCATGGTCGACGCCGGCAGGCAGGACTTCCCGCAGATTCAGTGGCGCGTCATGGACGCCTGGAGCCCGACGCCGGAACCCTGGGACCGCATTTATTCGTCCGCCCTTCTCCAATGGGCGCCGGACCCCGAAGCCGTGCTTTCCCGCTGGCGCAATTACCTGCGTCCCGGCGGCCGCATGCTGCACGCCTTCTTTGTTGCGCCGACACTCCCGGAGCTTGGTCGGCTTGGGCCGGACCTCGTGCCGCTGCGCTGGCACCCGCGCCGTCAGTGGGAACAGGCTTTCGTGAAGGCTGGCTTCCACGTGGAGCGGGCTGAAACCGACACCCGGCCGTACGTCTTCAACGGCGGCGCGACGGAACTCCTGCGCGCCTTGCACGGCACCGGCGCCGTGGTGGCCAACCGCGCGAGCCCCGGGCGGCTTCGCCAGCTCCTGCGCCGTTACGACGCCGAGTGCGCGACGGCCGAGGGCGTCGTCTCGACATGGACGTTCTTCCGCATCGAATGCACGGGCTAGAGCATTTCTACTTTAAGTTGTCGCATAATTGGAGTTGGCAAAGAGGTTAG
>CAZQIE010000096.1:0-11809 GCA_964593675.1 uncultured Opitutales bacterium | reverse complement strand
CTTCAAACAGCTCGGTCACAATCTGTACAGTCTAAAATGTCGATTGGCCCTAGGTTGTTGTTACCGTCGGCGTCGGGATCGGCTACGGGCGTCGATCCGGCGAGGCCGGAATAACCGGCGACCCACGAGCTGAAGCTCACACCGGGCAGGGCGACGGGCGCAAATGTCTTCAGGGGGCTCGGCGGGGGCAGGATGAGCGACAGGACCGTTCCGGGGCCCGAACCGGCGACCGTGACGGAGCCGTTGGCGAAGTAGCTGCAATCGGCCGCGGTGGTCAGGGTGCCCGTTGACGCGATCAGGTTTACGGAGGCGTTTGTCTGGTAGATCGCGGTTCCCGAACTGTCGTAGATTTTGACTACGTAACTGTTGGCTCCGACGGAACCCTTCACGGGCGCGTTCGCCCCCGCCTTGAGCCACTGGTTGTTCGACGGGGTGTAGGTGAGGGTCTCGCCCGCGACTTCTGCCGTAAGGGTGCCAGCGAGCAGCGAGGGAGGCGGCGTGAAGGCGAGGGTCATGTTGTAGGAGACGGCGCCCGTAGAGGTGACGGCGGCCCCGGTGGTGCTGGCTTGCACGGGCTGGCTTTCCGTTTTCACGGAGCCGCTCCCGTTTGCGGAGAGCGTGAAGGTGTACGGCGTCCCGGGCTGCAAGGGCGAGAGGGTGGTGCTGGCTGTGTCAGCCGACAGCGTTACGGGGGCTATGCCTTTGGGGTCGAGGACGCTGAGCGTGTAAGACGTGGCGCCGGAGACTTTTTGCCAGGTGATGTCGAGGCTCGTGTCCGTTCGTGCCGAGACGAGCGGGGTGGGCGGGTCCATCCATACGTCCGGCAGAAGGGTGATGCGCAAGGTGGTGTTGTCTTGCAGCGTGAGGAGTGGGGAGGGGTTGATGCGGTCGCTGAAGGCGAAGCCGTAGGCGTCGGAAGTGTTGTAAAGGAGGGCGGCGAAGGGGTTGTAGTAGCCGTCGTTTTTCTTCCGGGTTGAGCCGAAAGGCGGGTTTGCGGGGATGGAGGCATACCATTCGGACCCGGCGTTGCCGCGAACGCCAGCGAGGTAGCCGAAGTTCAAGACGGCAAGGGCGTCGCGCACGATGGACCCGTAGACGATATTGGTGTCCTCGTTCACGAAGGAGGGCGGAAGGTTGCCGACGGTGAAGACGTCGCCGCTCAGGGTCGCGCCGTAGATGAAGGTGTCCATGCTGCCAGCCGGCTGGTTTACGGTGACTACGGGCGGGCTTCCCTGCAGGTAGCCACTGCCGCCGGAGAGACCGGTAAAACCCGACACGCTGTCGCCCGTCATTACGGCGGCGATGGTGGCCGTGGTGCCGCCTAAAGTGGGCGGGCCGGCAATGGTCACGGTTGGGGTGGAGGTATAGCCACGGCCGCCTTGCGTGAGGGTGACGGCCGTGACGGTCCCGGAGGCATTGACGGTGGCGGTTGCGGTGGCCTGGGTGAGGGTTTCGGGGAGGTTTACGATGACCTGGGCGTTCGTCGGGATTGCCGTTCCCTTGGCGTTTACGCCTCCCGCGTAGGGGTTGGAGGTGTTCACGGCGTAGGTGGTGCCGTCCAGGACGATCTGGAAGCCGTTGCCGTTGGTGGCGGAACGGACTGTGCCCGAGTAATTGTAGTCCGCGCCGTTCGCGCTTCCGCTGACGTTGAAGGTCGAGAAGACAACGTCAACTTGGCCGGAGGTATAGTTGCTGCCACCTGCCGTGACCTTGACGGTATCGACGGTCGCGAGATCCAAGGCTGCCTCCGCGTACGCGCCGGAGCCGCCTCCGCCGGTGAATTCCACCTTTGGGGCGGACGTGTAGCCGGTGCCCGGGTTTTGGATGGTGATGCCGGAAACGGAGCCGCCAGTTACGTTGGCAATGGCCGCGGCGCCCGTCCCGCCGCCGCCGGTGAGGGTTACCGTTGGGGCGGACGTATAGCCGGAACCGCCATCGGTGAGGGTGACGGAGCCAAGCTTGTGCGTGGCAATGGCGGTCGCGCCGCCGCCGCGGTTTGTGGCACTGGCGCTGGTGCTGCGCAGGGTGACGGCGGGGGAGGCTTTATAGCCGCTGCCAGCATTCGTTACGGTAATGCTGGTGATAAGGCCGTCGGTAACGGTTGCTGTCGCGGCTGCCGGCGTTGTGGGCGCAAGGTCAGCCAGACTCTGGAGGTAGGTCTTGAAACTTGGATAGGGGGAGGGACTGCCTGTGGGGTTGTTTGTGGTTACGGCGGCCAAGGTGCCTGGGCCGAGGATGCGGAGGAACGTGGCCAGGGAGTCCGTGCCCGGTTGCCAGCCGGAACTCGGGCTGGTGGCGCCTTTTTTCGACAGGGCTGCGCCGAGCTGCTTCGGGAAGAGGTTCAGGATGCTGTTCAGGGAGCGGTAATAGCCGCGGCGGTCGGTCAAGGTGAGCGTCGGGGGTGTGCCGGTGAACAGCTCAAACTGCATCGGCATGCTGAGCGCATTGATGCTCGTGAGGTTCGCGCCGCTCTGGATGCTGGGGTTGAAGGTAATCTCGCACTGGTCGAACCGGTAATTCGCGTTTTCGGGCGTGGGATTCTGGTTGTTGGCGTAGATGAAGGGGACGCCTGTGCCGTCGTTGCGGAAGACCATGAAGGCCCCGGAACCGAGGGAGCTTACGGTGAAGTAACGGACGGTGCGGGTCTGGCCGGTGCGCGGCGAGACTACGGTGTAGCCGGTGTCCTGAAGCAGGGTAAGCGGGAGGGGCGTGATGCTGTTGGGAATGGAGACTCCGGGCGCGGCGACGTAATTGGAGCCGCTGTTGGTCACGGTCAGGCCGGTGACGGTGCCGCCGCTGACGGTTGCAGTGGCTTGCGCAAGGGTCGTGGTGTTGTCATAGCCGCCTGTGAACTGTACGGGGATGCTGCCCGTTGCCTGATAGCCACTGCCGCCGGTGGCGAGGCTCAGGCTGTCCACCCGGTATTTGCCGAGCGTGGCGGTGGCCGCCGCATTGGTGCCGCCTCCGCCCGTCAGGACGACCGTCGGGGCGGACGTGTAGCCGCTGCCGCCATTTGTGATTGTGAAGTTGAGGACGGAGCCGCCGGCATCGAGGTTTGCGGTTGCGGTGGCGCCCGAGCCGCCGCCCCCCGTGAAGGCTACGGTGGGTGCGGAGGTGTAACCGGAGCCTGCATTCGTGACGCTTACAACGGTAACGGAGCCTGAAACCGTGGCTGTGGCCGTGGCCTCGGTGAAGCTGGCTCCCGCATTTACCTTGGCGAGCTGGCCGGTTCCGGCGTCAACGTTCATCGTCCCGGGCGACACCCCGGCGACGTCCTTTCCGACGAGCAGAAGATAGGGCGCGTTCGCGTCGCCGGTATCGTCCACGACCTCGACGCGCAGGGCGGCTCCAGCGGCTAGTGTGAAGGCGAAAAGGAGGAGGCTGGAACAGAAGGGTCCGCTACAGGAGCGGAAGATCAACTTCATCCCGCTATCCTAATCAAGCCCCACAGGGGGGCGAGGGCAAAACTGACACTAGTCGCCCGTGTGCGTGGACGGGGGTGCGAGATCGAGCCAGGCGAAGTCGTCGGGGGAAAGGTTGAGGTCAAGCGCGCGAAAGGAATCGGCGGTTTCCTGCAGGCTGACGGGCCCGATGATGGACCAGACGCCCGGTTGGTGCAGGGTCCAGGCCAGTGCGACGCAGGAAGGCGAGACGCCGAGTTGGCGTGCCCGTTCCTGGGCGCGACGACGACGCTCGAAATTGCCTTCGTCCGCCCAGGCTTCGGCGTTTTCCCAGAAGTCGATTTTGTGGGCGTCCTGGTTAACTTCGAAAAAGCCGCGGGCCTGTGCGGACCAGCCGAGCAGGGGAAGTTCGGTGCGCTTCAGGAAGGCTTCCCAGGCCGCACCGCGGGAGGCGAAGCAACCGCTCCAGAGCGGCTTGATCATGTGGGCGAGACTGAACTGGTTGCTTACGGCTGCGGGGCCGGGGAGTCCGTTGGCCTTTGCGTAGGAGATCGCCTCCTCGACGCGGGGGAGGGACCAGTTTGACAGGGCGTAACCGCGGATGCGGCCGGCTTGTTGTTGTCTGGCGAGGGCTTCGACGAACTCGCCGGCGGGCACGCGGGTGTTGTCGCGGTGGGGAACGTAGAGGTCGACGTAGTCGAGCTTCATCCGGTCGAGCGACGTCTTGAGCTCCGGTTCGACCAATTGGGGCCAGCAGAGCGGGTCGAGCAGGCCTTTCGAGAAGACGAGGACGTCATCGCGCACTTTGCGGGTGTTCACCCAGGCGCCGAGGAGGCGTTCCGCGTTGTAGGCGCCGTAGATGGGCGACGTGTCGAAGGCGTTGCCGCCGCGTTCGAAGTAATCGTCGAACAGCGCAAAAGCGTACGGGATATTGTTTGGGGCGACGGTGCCCATGATGAGCCGGCTGACGTCGCGGCCAAGCGCCGGTATGCGGGCGCGCAGACGGGCGGGCGTGGGGACGGGCGGCTTGGGCTGGCGGAGGATGATGGGGTGGTTGGCGCGCGGCTCATGCTCGCCGGGGTAGCGGACGTTGATCTGCGAGCGCCAGCCGTCCATGGCGCGGAGGTTGCCGATGCTGTCCTTGGGGCTCATCTGCGGGGCCTCACCGTCCTTCAGGTGCTTCGCCACGGCATTAAGTTCATAGGAATAAAGGTCCGTCCAGCGGCCTTCGGTGCGAACGGTTTTTACGTCACCGCCACGCACGAGGCGGAGGAGCCCGCGGCAGAACCAGGGCTTGGGGAGCTCGATGCGTCCTTCGGTGCCGTGGATGCAGGCGACGTTGGGGAGGTTTGAGCGGAGGCTCGCGGCGAGGTGCGCGACGATGTTGTCAGGGAAAACGAGGAGGGCTTCGGTGTGCTCGTCCACTCCGGTGGGGCCGAGCTGGGCGGTGGCCTTCGTTTGGATGGGTTCTGCGAACGCGGTGCCTGTCGCCACGCCGGCAACGAGGCGCGCCAGGGACATCGGGTAGCAGCCGAGGTCGAGGATGGCGCCGCCGCCGAGGGCGGGATTGTGCAGGCGGTCTTCGGGGTTGTTGCTGGAGGCAAAGCCGAAGGAGGCGTCAATGGCGGTGACCTTTCCGATGGCGCCTTCGCGGATGAGCTCGACGAGCCGGAGCGTCTGCGGGTGGCAGCGATACATGAAGGCTTCCATCAGGAACACGCCGTGGCGGCGGGCGTGGTCGGCGAGCAACATGGCTTCGCCGGCATTCATGCAAAGGGGCTTTTCGCAGAGGATGTGCTTGCCGGTTTCCGCCGCCTTCAGGCTCCATTCGAGGTGGAACGGGTGGGGGAGCGCAACGTACACGGCCTGGACGGCCGGGTCTGCGAGCAGGGCATCGTAGGAACCGTAGGCCGTGGCGGAGCCAAATTTGCGCGCAAATGCGTCGGCGCGGGCCTGCTCACGGCTGGCAACGGCCACGAGTTTGGCTGTGCCGGTGCGGCGGATGGCCTTTGCGAGGCGCCGCGCGATATTTCCGGTTCCCAGAATTCCCCAGTTGAGTTTTGTGCTGCTCATGGACGCTTTGTGGCGAACTTCCGCCCCGGAAGGGATGAGACACCGTTCGCGCAGGGAACGCAATACCCCGGGGGGAACGAGAAAAAGTCCTGCTAATTGACGGTATCCGGGGGTACGTAGAAATCGGGGAGGGGCAAATGCGCTATTGATGAAGGCAGGCCGTGGCTCTAAGACCACAGGCGCGGGTGGGCGAACGCCAGCCGCAACAAAACCTCTCCCCCGGACATGGCGAATACCGCCCTGATCACCCATCCGGACCTCGTCCTCCACGATACAGGTCCTTACCATCCCGAGTCTGCAGACCGGCTGAAGACAATTCAGACGTTGATCGAGGCGACGGACTGGAAGGGGCGTCTCCAGTGGATACAGGGCGGGCCGGCGGAAACGGAAGTGCTCGCGCTTGTGCATACGCGTGAGCACATCGCGTTTGTGGAGGAGGCTTGCCAGGCAGGCCGCGACATCCTGGATCGCGGCGACACGCGGGTATCTCCGGAGACGGCGCGGGTGGCTCGGCTGGCGGCGGGCTGCGTGGTTGCGGGGGTGGACGCGGTGCTGCGTTCAGGTTTCAGGAACTCCTTCTGTCTCGTGCGGCCGCCGGGCCACCACGCCAAGGCGGACTGCGCGATGGGGTTCTGCGTCTATAACAACGCGGTGATCGCGGCGCGTTACGCGCAAAAGGCATACGGGCTCAACCGAGTGCTGATCGTGGACTGGGACGTTCATCACGGCAATGGCACCCAAGACCTCGTTTACGACGACCCGACGATTTTCTTCTACAGCGTGCACCAGTCGCCGTGTTACCCGGGCACCGGTGCTTTGAACGAACACGGGGCTGGGCCGGGACTCGGGTTCACGTTGAACGTGCCGGTGTCGCGTGGCGCGACGATTGCGGAATACCGGTCCGCGATGAAGCAGCTTGCGGCGGCGGCGGAGGCATTCAAGCCGGAGCTCGTGGTGATTTCCGCGGGCTTTGACGCGCACCGCGAGGACCCGCTGGGCGAAGTGAACCTGGACGATCAGGATTTTGAGGAACTGACGCAGTCGGTCTGCTCGATCGCGGACAAACACTGCGGGAGCCGCGTGGTCTCCATGCTCGAAGGCGGCTACAATACCGACGCCCTGGCCCGCGCGGTGGTCAGCCATTTGCGGGTGCTGAGCCGGTAGGCGGAGCACGAAAATGGTGCAGACCGGTGGGCCGCGCCTGCCCTTCGCGGAAGGGCAGGCTACTTGACGAGCACTTTGCCGTCGTAAACCCAGCGGTACGTTTTGCCCTGGGAGCGGCTGTTGAAGCGGATGCGGCGGAAGGTGAGCTGGCGATCCGTGTGGGAATCCAGCGGCACGAGAAACTCGTCTTCCGGCCAGATCTCGGCATCCGGAAGCTGCTGCGCCGCCTGCTCAACCTGCTTCAGGTTTGGGACAAACCGCTCGCTCATGGCTGGCTTACACCCACTCCTTGTGGCGCCACGCGACGGCGCGTGCGCAGTCGCGCGGGAAGAAGGGACCACGATAAACGAGGCCGGTATAGAGCTGCACGAGGGAGGCGCCCGCGTCCATCATCATGCCCGCGCCTTCAAGGTCGACGATGCCGCCGGAGCCGATGACGGGGAGCTTCCCACTTGTGGACAGGTGCACGTACTTCACGACGTCGAGGGCCTTGCGGAGGAGCGGGCGCCCGCTGAGGCCGCCGGTTTCCTCGGCCAGGCGCAGGCCTTCGGGGCGGTCGATGGTGGTGTTGGTGGCGATAACGCCGTCAATTTCAAGCGAGGTGACGGCTTCGAGGATGTCGTCGATTTGCGCGAACGTGAGGTCGGGCGAGATCTTCAGCAGGAGAGGGATGGGCTGGGTGCCGAGCTTGCGGGCGCGGTCGCGGTTGGCCTTGTAGAGGGCGCCAAGCAGCTTTTGGAGGTGGTCCTTTGCCTGGAGCTTGCGGAGCTCGGGCGTGTTGGGGCTGCTGACGTTGATGGCGAAATAATCGGCGTGGTCGGCGAGCAGGTTGAAGCAGGCGAGGTAGTCCTCGGCGGCTTGTTCGAGGGAGACGGTCTTGCTTTTGCCGATATTGATGCCGAGCGGAATTGTGCGGTGGCGTCGGGCGGGCCCGGCGGCGAGGCGCTTCGCGACGGCTTCCGCGCCGTCATTGGGAAACCCGTAGCGGTTGATGACGGCTTCGGCTTCCGGTATGCGGAAAATGCGGGGGCGTGGATTCCCCGGTTGCTTCTGGAGCGTTACGGTGCCGACTTCGACGTGGCCGAACCCGAGGGCCGCGGCGGCGCGCCAGCAAACGGCGTTCTTATCGAAACCGGCTGCCAGGCCGATAGCATTGGGAAACCGCAGGCCAAACAGCTCGATGGGGCGCACGCCGGAGAGCCGGTTGTAATGCTCCATGGCAGCGCGCAGCGGCCCGAAGGAGCCCAAAACCTTCAGGCCCATCAAGGCGTTATCGTGCGCCTTTTCCGGATCCATGCGGAACAGGAATGGCCGAATCGCTCTTTCGTAGATCAACCCCATAAATGGACCGGTCTCCCGGCGAAAAAAAACATGCTTTAGACTTTGACGAATCCCAAGAAACAGGCAAAGCGTTCACTGTCTTTGGAACGCGCGCAAGAGAATCCGCGTCAGCATCTGCCCCTCCGGTTTCTCGAACGCGCAACAGCGCCGCCAGAAAAAATTTTTTCCGGCGGATTGACAATCGCATTTCTACTCTTAGCGGTCAGGAAGCCATGCCAAATCCCCCTCCGAAACTCGAATGGTGCATCGTTCGTCTCGGCGAAGACCACAACTGGTGGGTCGACGAGATCAGTGACCCCATCCATTGGGACGTCGACGGCCTGAGCATCATCGACCCACGCCAGTGGGCGCATATCCTGGATCTGCTGGATCCACTGTGGGATTACGGCTTCCAGGGTGAGCTTGCGGAGGCCGCGTTCATCGCCTTCAACATCGACAAGCCGCTTGAGACGAACCGGGTGCGCCTGTCGCGCTCGTTTGAGTCGCTGATGGACTCGGAGGAGAAGCTGTTTGCGCTGCCGAACCTGCTGGATGATGAGAAGGGCCCGTATGCGGACTTCCTGGATCACATCGCGAAGCTGCGCGTGAAGTTCCTCAACGACGCGATTGACTTTGAGCAGCGTCTGACCGTGGAGGAGCTTGAGGAAGAGATCCGCGAGGCGCAGCACAACGACTTTATGGAGGGCCGCGCGACGCACGTGTTCTCCGAGATCACGGACATCCTCGAGTACGTGCCGGCCGGTTATGAGCTGGATTCCGAGGCGGACGAGGATACCCCGGTGGCGCGCACGAAGAAGCCCGCGGAGGCCGAAGACCTTGAAGAAGAATTCCCCGATGAGAGGAAGACGAGAACATCGAGGAAGACGAGACGATGAAGTGGGACGAGGACGAAGAGGACAAGGAGGAGGAGGAACTCGACGAGTTCGGCAAGCCGCGTCCGCCCAAGAACGAAGGTGACGACGACCTCTTCGGTGGTGATGAGGACGAAGACGAGGAGGAAGAGGCTGAAGAGGAAGAAGAGGAGAAGCCGAAGAAGCGCGGACGTCCCCGCAAGAAGACCTAAGGCGTCGTCCTAAAGGTGTTTGAAAAGGCGGAGCTCCAAGGGCTCCGCCTTTTTGCGTACAGACGGGGCGCGGAGGCCGTGGCGCGCTTAACCCGTTTTCACAGCGATTTTTATCGAAAAGGAGGCGCCGCCCTGCAAACTGGGACCTCGTATGGAGGGAGAGGCCCCCGAAGCCCCTGCAAACGCCCCGATTTCCACTCAGGACCTTCTTGAGCAGGGGCACACCTTTGGCCCATACCGTGTCATCCGCCTGCTTGGCCGCGGCACGATGGGCGACGTGTATGAGATTGAGAACGTCGAACTGGAGCGGTTTGCGCTCAAGTTCCTGCGCTTCGAGGGAGTCAGCCCGGCGGACCTGAAGGCGGCGTTTGACCGGGAGTCCCAAAAGCTTCTGGAATTCCGGAGTGCCCACTGCGTAAGCGTGGAGGAGATTGGAGAAATCAATGGGCGGCCGTGGCTGCGGATGGAGCTTGTCCGTGGTATCCCGACAGAGAAGGGGCGGGCGTACAACATACCGGACTTGCTCGCGCTGAAGTCGCCGACGATCCAGCCGCCGGAGCTGGACGACATCCTGATCCAGATCCTCAAGGGGCTTGAGGAGGCCCATGCCGCGGGCTACATCCACCGGAACCTCAAGCCCGCGAATATTTTCTTCACCGAGCGCGGCGTGAAGATCGGCGACCTGGGGATTGCGCAGATGGGCGGGGACGCTTGGCTGCGCACGCAGGCGATGGAGGCCATGCTCAAGAAAGCGGCGCAGAGCGCTTCAGCGGCGGGCCCGAATGTTGACCTTTTTGGCGACAGCGACACGACGATCCAGGACGCGTGGGTGGATGCGTATGATTACAAGAGCCCGGAACAAAAGGAAGACGGGGTCGTGGACCACCGGGCGGACTTGTATGCGGTGGGGCTGATAGCGCTGCGGATGCTTACCGGCGAGCCTCAGGTGCTGCGGCGCGCGCCCGCAGACCTTGCGAAGCTGCAGCCGAGCAAGATCGTGCCGGGGCTGCCTGCGCATTGGGACAAATGGATAGCGCGGGCGATTGCGGAGAAGCCGGAGGCGCGGTTTCAGAATGCCTCGAAGATGCGGCGGGTGTTGCAGGGCGAGCCGGATGAGGATGAAGCGGCAGTGGTTGCGGAACCCGTGGCTCCGACGCTCCCGGAAGCTCCCGTTGCGGCGCCGAAGCACGACTCCTGGATGGACCGTCTGCGGCGTCTTTTCGTTAGCCCCCGTTTCCGGTGGGGCGTGATCCTGGCACTGCTGTTTGCGACGGTGCTGGAGGTCGCCTTTATCCTCGTCTGGACGCCTTACCAATTCCGCCGGGATATGGACCGTTGGCTGGCGGAGAAGGACCTTTATGATCCGGAGCGCCTGCGGGAGAAGGCGGCCTGGCTAACGGGGCTGTCAGTTCCGGACCGGACCGCACAGTTCCTGGCCTGGGCGCTGATCGAAGCCCGGGCGATTCCTGATGCCCGCAAGCGGGCAGCGGTGTTCGAGCTGGTGGCCATCGAACATGCGCGGGTAGGGGATGGCGGGCACGCAAAGGCGATTGCCGGTGAGATCAAGGACCCGGTGACGCGCATTCGCGCCTTATGCGGCATTTCGAGTCAGGAGCGGGCTGCGGGCCATGACATTGAGTCGCGTCTTACCTTGGAACTGGCTGAATTGCATGCGCGGGACGAGGCGTCGCCGATCGACCAAGGCATAGGGTTGATAACGGCGGCCGGTGCTCGCCTTGCCCAGGGAGACAAGCTTGGGTATGAGCGCGACCTTGAGCAGGCACGGGCGCTTTTGCCGCAGATCCGAAACCCGCGGTGGCGCGCCTACCTGCTGATACGCATCCTTGAGGCCGAAATTGAGCACGGGAAGGTGAAGGCCGGGAAGTTGCAGCCCCAGATGTCCGAGGCCCTGAACATCACGCAAAGCCTGGCTGACCCTTCCGAACAGGTCCTGCTTTTCTATGACATTGGGCAGTTGCACCGCGTAGCGGGCGACCTGCCGGACGCGCGCCTGTTGTACGCCCTGGCGCTTTCAACGGCCATTGAGGCGCGCATACCGAAGCTCGAAAGCTACCTGCACCGGATCGCACGGGCTCAGGCCTCTGTTGAGGCGCTGGACGCCGCAGACCGCACGGCGAACTACATTTCCAGTGACGCCCTCCGGAACAAGACCTTCTCACTGATGGCCACGGATGCGGTGGCCGGGGGGCGGTTTGGGGATGCGGAACGTTTTGCCAGGAAGGTGGCTGTAGAGCCGCTGAAGTCGGAGATTGGCTATGCGATGGCCACGGCGCTGCTTGCCCGCGGCGATGAGACGCTGGCAAAGGAGCGCGCGGCCCTTATTACGGCTCCAGCATGGCGGGCGCGGTGGGAGATTGCGCTTGGTCGGCGTTTGCAGGACAAGGGAGACCCCCGGAGCGCGGGCCTGGGATTCGCGGAGGCGATGCGGGCGATTCGTGAGGTGCAGGACCCCGCGTTGCGGCAGGAAGTGGCGCTTGAGCTCCTGCAGGCGCACGCGCGGAATCAGGACTGGCAGCGCGCCATGCGGACGTTTTTCCAATTGAACGAGCCTTACTACAAGAGCCGCGGGTTTCTCCTGCTCGCGCACGCCGCACTGCCGACACTGCCGCCCCCGCATGAGCGGCGTTATATGGATATCGCGGTCCCGGATCTGTAGCCGCCAGTGTCCTCGCCTCGGAAGTGCTCCAGAAATCCCTAGGGCCAATCGACATTTTAGACTGTACAGATTGTGACCGAGCTGTTTGAA
>CAZQIE010000095.1:0-12338 GCA_964593675.1 uncultured Opitutales bacterium | reverse complement strand
CTTCAAACAGCTCGGTCACAATCTGTACAGTCTAAAATGTCGATTGGCCCTAACAAATGGCCCGGGCGCTGGGTAACAGATGGTGCGCCCGTGGAGAGAAAAACGGACGGCAGTGCCACCGTGAAAGAAAATGGAGGATTTTGAAAGGTTCAGGCCCGTATTACGCAAATTTTCCCAAAAGGTTCAGGTTGAACAAAAAACAAGGGAAAAAGGCCCTCAGGAGAAAGCCTTAGAGCGGCCATTTATGCTTGCAAACTGGCGGTTTTTGGGAAGTTACAGAAGCAACCGTGGAGACCCCTGCGACCCCTCTAAGTTTCTGGCTCGGCTTCAATTTGTTCGTCCTTGCGATGCTCGCATTGGACTTGGGGGTTTTCAATAAGCGGCCGCACGCGATCACGATAAAGGAGTCGCTGGTGTGGAGCGGCGTGTGGGTGCTGCTGGCGCTGATTTTCAACGGGTTCGTGTGGATCCAGTTCGGGGACGAACCGGCGCTTCAGTTCCTGACCGGCTACCTGCTGGAGAAGTCACTGAGCATGGACAACATTTTCGTGTTCGTCCTGATTTTCGGTTACTTCTCGGTGCCCGCGAACTACCAGCACCGGGTATTGTTCTGGGGGATTATCGGGGCACTGGTGCTCCGGGCGATTTTCATCTTTGCGGGCGTGGCGCTGATTGAGCGGTTCTCGTGGACGCTCTATATTTTCGGGATCATCCTGCTGGTGACGGGCGTGAAGATGGCGTTCCAGAAAAAGGAGGAAATCAACCCGGAGAAGAACGTGGTGTTGAACCTCCTGAAGCGCGTGGTGCCGATCACGCACGAGCTCAACGGCTCGCACTTTTTCACCAAGATTGACGGACACCGCGTGGCGACACGGCTCTTCGTGGTGCTGGTGATGGTGGAGACGACGGACATCATTTTCGCGGTGGACTCGATACCGGCGATCCTCGGTGTTACGCAAAACGCGTTCATCGTGTACACCTCGAACGTGTTCGCGATCCTGGGTCTGCGTTCCCTGTATTTCGCCCTGGCCGGGGTGGTGCAGATGTTCCACCTGCTGCACTACGGGCTGGCGTTCATCCTGGCCTTCATTGGCGCAAAGATGCTGCTGGCCGAGGTTTACCACATCTCGGTGCCGGTTTCGCTGGGGGTGGTCGTGGTGTCGCTGGTGCTCTCGGTGGTGCTTTCGATCAAGTTCCCGCAAAAGGCGGAGCTTGAGGAAGCTGCGGGCGCGGCCGTGGATGCGCGCGAAGAGACGTAGTCGGCCCTACAAGCACTTCTTCTGTTAGTTGCCGCTTGCGCCGACGCTGCGGCGAGCATGGACGCCCCATCCTCGCGTCGGCGTGGAGGGAAGAGTCAGGCCGCTTTGTGCGACAACCTGAAGTAGAACCCAAAGGTCGGCGTCGTGCGCGGGAGAGACCAACCGAGGACACGTGGTCGGGTCCTCCTGGCGGAACGCGCGGAAGAAGGGCCGCCGTCGGCGCCCGAGCGTGGGACCCGCGCCGTTTACCAGTGGCCGTACTCGCCCTTGCGGAGCGTGCGGATAAAGCCTTCGAGGAGGCGGACGACGTTTTCGACGTCCTGGAGGTCCACGATCTCGCTCGGGGTGTGCATGTAGCGCAAGGGGATGGAGACAAGGCCGGTGGCGACTCCGCCGCGCGCCATCTGGATAACCCGGGCATCCGTGCCGGTGGGTCGGGCTTCGGCTTCGATCTGAACGGCGATCTTCAGCTTTTCGGCGACTTCCATCAGGCGGTCAAAGACCCAGGGGTTTATGTTCGGGCCGCGGGCAATGATCGGGCCGCCGCCAAGCTTGCACTCGCCGTAGCGTTTGACGTCGCAGTCGGGGTGGTCCGTGGCGTGGCTGACGTCCACGGCGATGGCGACGTGGGGGTTGACGGCGTAACTGGAGGTCGTGGCACCACGCACGCCGATCTCCTCCTGGGTGGTGGCGACGGAGACGACTTTAGCGGCAAGGCCGCTGCGATGGGCGGCAAGGCGGCGCAGGACTTCGCAAACCACGTAGCACCCCGACTTGTTGTCGAAAGCGCGTGCAACGCCGACGGTCCCGCGCAGGAGCTCAAAGCTGTGGTCATAGACCGCGGCGTCGCCGATGGAAACGAGGGCCAGCGCTTCCTCGCGGGTCTTTACGCCAATGTCGATCCACATCTGGTGGACTTCGGGGATCTTCTTGCGGTCCTCCTCGCTCATGAGGTGGATCGCACGCTTGCCCGTCACGCCATGCACGACGCCCTTCTTGGTGAGGATGCGGACACGGCGGCCCGGGATCATGATGCGGTCGTGCCCGCCCAGCAGATCAAAATAAAGGAAGCCCTGTTTGTCGATGTAGCGGACGATGAGGCCGATCTCGTCAATATGCCCGGCCAGCATAACGACCGGGTCACCTTGCGGGTTGAGCGTGGCAATGCGGTTCCCGAGGGCGTCCTTTTCGTAGGTGTCGGCGACGGGTTTGACGTGCTTTTCGAGCACGTGGTGGACCTCGTGTTCGCAACCGGTGGGCGAACGGGCATTGAGGAGGTCGACGAGGAATTCGGGGGCGTGCTTGGGCTCAGACATGACGCAAAAACGGGTGGGTAGTTGCAGGATGAAGGGGTGCCCTGGGCGGGACGACCCGCGGTGTCCTGGCGCTGGAGGCACGGTGCGGCAAAAGAGGCGATCTTACAAATGGAATTTTCGTTGTCGGACGGTGGGCGGACGCTAAAAGAGAGCCGGTGATCATCTATCCAGCCATCGACATCAAGGGAGGCCGGTGCGTCCGGCTGACGCAAGGGCGCGCCGATCAGGAAACGGTGTACTTCGCGGATCCGGCGGAGCCGGCGAGACTGTGGCGGGCTGCCGGTGCGGCGTGGGTGCATGTTGTGGACCTGGACGGCGCGTTTACGGGGAAGCCGCAGAATTTGGATGCCGTGCGCCGCATTGCCGCGCTGGGCATGAAGGTGCAACTGGGCGGTGGCATGCGCGATGCCGCGACGGTGGCGGAGGCGCTTGCGGCAGGCGTGGAGCGTGTGGTCATCGGCACCCGTGCATGCGAGGAACCCCAGTTTCTCGCGGAGCTCGTGGCGAAGAACGGGGGCGCACGCATCGCTGTCGGCATTGACGCCCGAAATGGGCGGGTGGCCACGAAGGGCTGGGTGGACACGTCCGAAAAGCTTGCGACCGACCTGGCGCGTCAGGTTGCCGCGCTTGGGGTGCAGACGATTATTTATACGGACATCAGCCGGGACGGGATGCTTGAGGGGCCGAACATCGCGGCTCAGCGCGCCCTGCTGGCCGAGGCTCCGGTGCGAGTGATCGCTTCAGGCGGCGTATCGTCGCGGTCAGATGTCGAGGCGCTTGCCAAGCTCGGTGCCGAAGAACCGCGGCTCGATGGCGTGATCGTGGGCAAGGCGCTATACGAGAAACGCGTGGATCTGGCCGACCTGATCGGCATCACGCGGGGCTAGCCGCGGCGTCGGCGCACGCGACAACTTGAACCGAACGTGCTGTAGGCGTTCAACGGGCGACGCCCGTGACCTGGGGGGTGGTTGCGGGTTATTTAAGTGGCCGCTGCGAAAGCCGGGGCGAGTCGCGCCGATTTGAATTACGGGATGGCTACGCCCGTCATCGTCTGGCTTAGGCGCGATCTGCGGCTTCAGGACAACCCTGCGCTCAAGGCGGCGTGCGAGCTGGGCGCTCCGGTTGTGCCGGTGTTTGTCTGGGCGCCGGAAGAACAGGGCACTTATGCGCCGGGAGCCGCCTCGCGGTGGTGGCTGCACCACGCGCTGGAGGACGTGCAGATGGCTTTCCGGGAACGCGGCGTGGAGCTCGTCCTGAGGCAAGGTCCGCCCGCGGAAGTCCTGCCCGCGCTTTGCCGTGAAACGGGGGCCATGCAGGTCTTTTGGAATACCGTGCATGAGCCTTGGGAACAGGAAGCGGAGAAGGCAGCGGAACGGGCGCTGGTTGATGCCGGCCTAGGGGCGAAGTCCTTCCCGGGAAACCTTCTTTACGAGCCGGGCAAAATACGGAACAGCTCGGGGAAGCCCTATCTCGTTTACACGGCGTTCTGGCGGCATTGCCAGCAGGTGCGTCCTCCCCCACCCGTCCGCGTGCCGCTGACGGACCTGCGCGGCCTGAGCCAGCCTCCGCGTACGGCGACGCTAACATCCCTTGGGCTGCTCCCGAAGGTGCGCTGGGATGCAAAGCTTGCGGACGCCTGGGTGCCTACGCGGAGGGCGGCTGAGCGCGCGCTGGACACGTTTGTGAAGACTGGGCTGGCGACGTACGCGCACGACCGGGACATGCTTGCGCGGGACGGGACGTCGCGGCTTTCCCCGTATCTGCATTGGGGGCAGATGGGCGTCCGGGAAGTCGCGGCTGCTGCGGGGGGGCAGACGCCCGGGGCGACACGGTTTCTTGAGGAACTTGGCTGGCGTGAATTCGCGGCCTATACGCTCACGCACTTTCCGCAGATGCCGGAAAGGCCGCTCAGGGAGCCGTTTTCCCGGTTCCCTTGGGAACCGGATGCCGCGCTGCTGGAGGCTTGGAAGCGCGGTCGCACCGGGTATCCGGTGGTCGACGCCGCGATGCGCCAGCTTTGGGAGACGGGGTGGATGCACAACCGGGCACGCATGATTGTCGCGTCGTTTCTCGTGAAGCACCTGTTGCAACCTTGGCAGGAAGGCGAGCACTGGTTCTGGGACACCCTGGTTGACGCGGATGCCGCGAACAACGCACTTGGGTGGCAGTGGTCGGCAGGCTGCGGCGTGGATGCCGCACCGTATTTCCGGATTTTCAACCCCACCCTACAGGGACAGCGCTTCGACCCGGACGGCGGGTATGTGCGCCGGTTTGTTCCGGAGCTGGCGGCTCTGCCTGCGGCATACGTGCATCAGCCGTCAAAGGCACCGGCCGCGGTGCTCGCGGAGGCGGGCGTGCGGCTCGGGGAGACGTATCCGAGGCCGATTGTCGCGCATGAGGTTGCCCGGCGGCGGGCGCTTCAGGCGTTTGAAAAGCTGAAAGCGCTCTGAGCGAAGCGCTGCCCGCGTCGGCGGCGCCTGACCGCAATACCTTGACGGGGGGGCGGGTTTTCCCTTGCCTGACGGCTTCCCGAAAATCTCTCCGATGAAGAAGCTTTTGCTTGGACTCCTCCTGTTTGCGGCCGTAGCCGGCGCCGCGTTCGGTCGGCCGCAAGGCGGCCAGCCTGCCCCCCAGCCCAAGGCTGAAGAGGAATTGCCCCCGCCGTCCACGAACATTACGGCCACAGCGCAGCCGTCGCGCGCGCAGGTCACGCAGCCCGTTGACGATGCGCCGATGGTGCACGCGCGCCCGCCGATCGTCATGCGGGATTTCATCCCCCTGAATTTTGAGGAATTTGAGCCGGACTGGGCGATCGAGCCTCCCGAGGTTGGCAAAAAGCCAAAGACGGAATGGTTCCGCGTGCATTTCGGTTACGTCGAGCTTGAGGAAGCGCCGCCCCCGGGCGTGCAGGCGTTCCTGCTGGAGAAGCTGCCGGTGGACGTCACGGAGCGCGCAACGATGTATTCGATCGCGACGATCGCGGGCGTGCGGCACCAGTATTCGAGCTTCATGCATCTGAAGAGCGACCCGTCCGGCAACCCGCTGCAAATCGAGGACGAGAACGGGAGGGGGCTGCCGCGTCACGTGCAGGTGGGCGTGCGCTTTTTCTCGCTGATCAAGAAGGTGCGCCCGCGCGAAGTGGAAATGGCGGTCTACTGGTACCAGACGGACCACTTGCGCTGGATCGACGACCCGCTGAAGCCGGGCGTGATGATGCCCAACATGTCGATCTCGACCTACCGCGAGGTTATCGGGGTACCGATTTCCCGCTGGCTGCTTATCCCGATTGGGTTTCGCGAGGAGACGCTGAGCACGGGCAAGATACGGCCTTATTTCAGCTTCCTTGTTCTGAGCGCCCGCCGGATCGAGGACACGGTGCTGCCGCAGGAGAAGGACTAGAGCAGTTCCATTTCAAGTTGGCGCTTACGCCGATGCTGCGGCGAGCTTGGACGCCCGTCCTCGTCGGGGCGGAGGAAACGCAATCTCTTCAACAGATGCGACAACTTGAGCTAAGTGTGCACTAGCTTAAAAAAGCCCGAGCAAGAACAGCCCGCCGAAAGGTGGGCTGTTTTTTTGTCACGTATGGCGGGCGTCGATCATCGCCTGCAACGCAAGGCCCGTGAGGGATTCCGGGCAGCCGCGCAGGCCCTGAGGCGGGCCGGCGTATAGGAGCCGCCCGCCGAGGGAGCCGCCACCGGGCCCGAGCTCAATCGCCCAGTCGGCGAGCCGGACGAGATCGAGGTGATGTTCGATTATCACGATCGTGTTGCCGGCGTCGCGGAGCTTGTAGAGCAGGTCGAGGAGGCGCTGGATATCGTCCCAGTGCAGGCCAGTGGTGGGTTCGTCGAGAAGGTAGAGGGTCTCGCCTTGCTGGCGGCGTCCGAGCTCAAGCGCGAGTTTTATGCGCTGGGCCTCGCCGCCTGAAAGGGTGTTTGCGGGCTGGCCGAGCTTCACGTAGCCGAGGCCGACCGTGTTGAGCGCCTCCAGTTTTTCCAGCAGGCGCGGTTGGGCGCGGAACAGCGTGCAGGCCTCGTCAACAGTCAGGTCCAGGACTTCCGCGATGTTCAGGCCCTTGAAGCGGACTTCGAGGGTTTCGCGGTTGTAGCGTTTTCCGGCGCAGCTCGGGCACTCGACGTAGACGTCGCCCAGGAACTGCATGTCGAGCTCAATCACGCCGTCGCCCTGGCAGCGTTCACAGCGGCCGCCGCGGACGTTGAAGCTGAACCGGTTTGCTTTGTAGCCGCGGATCTTCGCAAGCGGGCATTGGGCGAAGAGGTCGCGCAGCAGGTCGAAAATCTTCGTGTAGGTGGCGGGGTTGGAGCGCGGGCTGCGACCGATGGGGTCCTGATCGACGCGCACGACAGTCTTGAAGGCGTCAAGCCCCTCGATGGCGCGGTGTCGGCCTGGAATGGCCTTTGCGCCGTTGAGTTTGAAGGCGGCGGCCTGGCCTAGAATGTCGTTCACGAGCGTGCTTTTGCCGGAGCCGGAGACGCCGCAGACGACGGTGAGAAGACCGACCGGGAAGGAGCAATCGACATTGCGCAGGTTATGCTCCGACGCGCCGCGGACGGTAAGCCAGCGGCCCGAGGGCGTGCGCTGCTCGGCGTCACGGGTAAGGCTGGAGGTCCCGCTCAGGTAGTGGCCGGTGCGCGAGGTCGGGTGCGCCATGCACTCGGCGGGCGTCCCCTGGAACAGCACCTGCCCTCCCTGGCGTCCCGCGCCGGGTCCGAGCTCGATGATCTGGTCGGCGGCCCGCATGGTCTCCTCATCATGCTCCACAACAATGACGGCGTTGCCACGGTCACGCAGGTCGTGGAGGGTCGAGATGAGCTTGCGGTGGTCGTGCGGGTGAAGGCCAATGCTGGGTTCGTCGAGCACATAGGCGACGCCTACGAGCCCCATACCGAGCTGGGTGGCGAGGCGCACGCGCTGGATCTCGCCGCCGCTCAAGGTGCCGTATTCACGATCCAATGACAGGTAGCCGACGCCGACTTCGTTGAGGAAATGCAGGCGTTGCTCCAGGCCGTTCAGGGCGTCGAGCACGGGCTCGAAGCGGTCCCGCTGGCCGAGGAGTTTTTGCGAAAACGCGAGGGCTTCACCTATGCCGAGCGCCAGGAATTCCGTGAAGCCGAGCCCTTCCAGGCGCACGGAACGGCTGCGCGGGTTCAGGCGACGCCCGCGGCATTCGGGGCATTCGGAACTGACCTGATACGCCATAAGGCGCGCGCGCAGGCCATCGCTCGAGGTTTCGCGGCGGATGTCGTCGAGGTCCGCCAGCACGCCGTTGAACGGAGCGGCTTCGCCCTTCTTGGTGCGGGTGAGGCGGAAGCTGAAGAGGCGGTCGCCGGCGCCATGGAGGATGGTGCGGCGGGTGTCCGGTGAGAGGTCGCGCCAGGGGGTTTCGGGATCGAAGGGCAACTGCTCCGCAAGCTGCCTGAGGAGCGCGTTGTGGCGGATGATCATGGCCTTTGAGCCGAGGCGCCACGGCTTGATCGCGCCTTCGCGCACGCTCTTGTCGGGGTCCGGGACAACCAGTTCTTCCGCAAACTGCATGGTGCGGCCCACGCCGCCGCAAACCGGGCACGCGCCTTCGGGGTGGTTGTGCGAAAAGTGGCGCGTGGAGAGGGGCTCATAGACTTCGCCACACTTGACGCAGGAAAGGTGCTGGCTCACGACGAACTCGTGCCAGGGTGCGTCCTTATCGCGCTGAGCCATCACGATCGCGCGGTCTTTGCCTTCGCGGAAGGCAAGCTCAAGCGAGTCGGCCAGGCGGCTGCGCTGGGCGGGGTCAACGGTCAGGCGGTCAACAACGAGCTCGACACAGATGTCACGTCCCCGGACGTCGGGAATGAGGTTGTGTTCGTCCAGCTCGCGGATGACGCCGTCCACGCGAACACGCTGGAACCCGCGCTGGCGCAGGCGCGGAAGCTCCTCACGCAGGATAGCGGGCTTTGCGGAAAGGAAGGGCGCGAGGAGCACGAGGCGGCTTCCCGCAGGCTCCTGGAGGATGCGTGAGATGCAGTCGTCGAGGGAGCGACGTTCGATACGGCCGCCGTCCTTGGGGCAGAACTGGTCGCCCTGGAGGGCCCAGAGCAGGCGCGCGTAGTCGGCAATCTCGGTAGCGGTCGCGACGGTGCTGCGCGGGTTGCCGCCGCCGCCGGTGCGCTGCTCAATGGCGATGACGGGAGACAGGCCGTGGATGTAGTCGACGTCCGGGCGCTTCACCTGTTCGAGGAAAGCGCGGGCGCGCGCGGACAGGCTGTCGATGTACTTGCGGTAGCCTTCGGCGTAGAGGGTATCGAAAGCGAGCGAGCTTTTTCCGGAACCACTGACGCCCGTGATGACGACGAGCTTGCGGCGTGGAAGCCGCAATTCGAGGTTGCGGAGGTTGTGTTCCCGCGCCCCTTTGATGTGAATGCACGGTTCTGTCGTGGCGGCGATTTCGGGCATGTTTTTGGGGGGCGGTGAAAAGGGCCTCAAGGGAAGTTCGAAGGCACGCAAAACCGGGAAAAAGTAGCGGTCCGGCGCGTTTCGGAACCGATTGGCGTTGAAAGCTCCACGCAATCTGGTAGAGTTTTAAAAACCTCTGGGAGTTAAATACATGGAACGCCCAATCCTCTATGTCAAGCGGGGCTGCCCCTGGTGCCAGGACGCGCTGGCGTTCTTCTCGCGCAAGGGTGTGGAAGTCGAGATCAGAGACGTTTCAGCGAGCCCGGCACACATGCAGCGTTTGATCGAAGTGAGCGGCCAATCGCTGTGCCCGACGCTGGAGTATGGGGAATTCATTGTCCCCGATTTCAGCGTGAACGAGTTGCTGGACGAGTTGGACCAAGTCCCCGATATTAAGCGCGACCTTGGTCTGGACGACGACTAGAAAGGGATCGTCGGCAGGCAACCGGCGCAAAAGACCGGCGTAAACGCCGAGTTTGTGCGAATGTACCGGCGAACAGGGCCTCTGACACGCAAGACCCGCACCCATGGACCACCCTTCGAGCCGGCTGCTTTCACCGAGCCAACGCAACATCGTTGCCACAGCTGTCACGTTTGCGGCCGTCCTTGCGATTGCCGCCTTCACGGTGCTCGTGTTCGTGGCGCTCAGTCGCGTTATCGTGTCGTTTTCAGGGGTGATCTGGCCGCTTGTGACGGCCGGGATCCTTGCGCTGGTGCTGCGTCCGGCCGTGCTCCTGTTTGACCAGCGGCTGAAACTGGGGCGGACGAAGAGCATCGCCCTGCTCTACGCGCTGTTCCTGCTGGTCATCGTGGCCGTGGTGGCGTTCTTCACGCCGATCGTGGTGGGGCAAATCCTGGACGCGATCGAATACACGCCGCGTCTGGTAAAAACAATCAACCTGTTCCTCCAAAACCGGTTCCCGGACCTCGTGGAATCGGCGCGCGCAACTTTTGGTTCCGACAAAGTGGACGCGCTCGAGTCACGGTTAATTGAGGGCGCCCGCCAGCTCATGTCGAAGGCGTTGCCGACGCTGATGCAGCTCTTGCACGGGCTGACGAACATGGTCCAGTTCGGCGTGCAGCTGGCCATCATTCCGGTGTACCTGTTTTTCCTGCTGTGCAGCAACCGGGACCTCACGCGGGACGTGAGCGAGCAATTGCTCTTCCTGAAGCCTGCCCAGCGCGATGACATCGTTTTCCTGATCGGCGAATTCGTCGGCATCATCGTCGCCTTTTTCCGCGGGCAGATCCTGATCGGCTTGATCATGGGCGGGCTGCTGGCGACGGGCTTTGCGCTGGTGGGGCTGAAGTTCAGCCTGATTCTGGGGCTCCTGCTGGGCCTGCTGAACATCGTGCCGTATCTGGGTTCGATCATCGGCCTGACGGTCACACTTCCCCTCGCCTACTTCCAGGATGGCGGCGGCTGGTCGTTGGTGTTCCTGTGTGTCCTGGTGTTCACGCTGGCTCAGATGACCGAGGGCTATTTCCTCACGCCACGCATCATGGGACACCAGACGGGCTTGCACCCGATGGTCATCATCGCGGCTGTCTTTTTCTGGGGCACGGCGCTTGATGGGATACTGGGGATGCTGCTGGCGGTCCCGCTGACGGCGTTCCTGATTGTCGCCTGGCGTCTGGCGAAACGGAAATACCTGCCTGACCGGCGCGAGCTGCCCGCGGGGCCGCACGCCCGCCCCGCCCCCACTGCGGCGTCCGCCAGCGAAGCGTCCGCCGCGCCCGATGGCGGTCCCACGCCACCCGCACTGGGGGCGTAGCGTGCACGGGGTGCGTCTTGCCGGGGCAAAAAGAAAGCCACCGGTTTGCCGGTGGCTTTGGAGAGGCGATGTGTTTGGAGCAGCCGGCGCGGCGGGTTGGGTGCCGCGTAGTGGCGTCCGCACTACATGTGCTTGATGATGGTCTGGCCGAACTCGGAGCACTTCACTTCCTTCGAGCCCTCGATGAGGCGCGCGAGGTCGTAGGTGACGACTTTCGTGTCGATCGCCTTTTCGAGGCCCTTGATGAGCAGGTCCGCGGCTTCGTTCCAGCCCATGTACCGGAGCATCATCTCGCCGGAGAGGATGACGGAACCGGGGTTCACTTTGTCGAGGTTCGCGTACTTGGGGGCGGTGCCGTGCGTGGCTTCGAAGACCGCGTGGCCGGTCATGTAATTGATGTTGCCGCCCGGCGCGATACCGATGCCGCCGACTTGCGCGGCAAGGGCGTCGGAGATGTAGTCGCCGTTCAGGTTCGGCGTGGCGATTACGGAGTATTCCGAAGGACGCGTGAGGATCTGCTGGAGGAAGGCGTCCGCGATGACATCTTTGATGACGATGCCATTGGGGAGCTTGAGCCAGGGGCCGCCGTCGATGGGCTGGCCGCCGAATTCCTTGGCCGCGAGCTCGTAGCCCCAGTCACGAAAGGAGCCTTCCGTGAACTTCATGATGTTGCCCTTGTGGACGAGCGTGACGCTCGGGCGCTTGGTGGCGATGGCGTATTCGATCGCGGAGCGGACGAGGCGCTGCGTGCCTTCTCGGGAAATGGGCTTGATGCCGATGCCGACGGAATCCGGGAAACGGACTTTCTTGAACTTGTCGGGGAAGGCTTCCTTGAGGAACGCCTTGACCTTCTCAAGCTCAGGCGTGCCGGCCTGGAATTCGATGCCGGCGTAGGTGTCCTCGGTGTTTTCGCGGAAGATCACCATGTCCACGAGGTCGGGGCGCTTCACGGGGCTTTCAATGCCCTTGAAGTAGCGGACGGGGCGCTGGCAGACGTAGAGGTCAAGCTCCTGGCGGAGGGCGACGTTGAGGGAACGGATGCCGCCGCCGACAGGCGTGGTGAGGGGCCCCTTGATGCCGACGAGGTACTCACGGAACGCGGTGAGGGTGTCGGACGGAAGCCAATTGTTGTACTTCTTGAACGCCTTTTCCCCGGCGTAGACTTCGAACCAGGAGATCTTGCGCCGGCCGCCGTAGGCCTTCTGCACGGCCGCGTCGAAAACGGGTTGGGAGGCCTTCCAGATGTCGGGCCCCGTGCCGTCACCTTCAATGAAGGGGAGCACCGGGTTTTCCGGCACTTCGAGTTTGCCGTTCTGGCAGCGGATCTTCCCGCCCGCCGGCGGGGTCACGTCTTTGTAGCTCATGGGATCTCGATGAGGGATTGAAAAACGCGCAAGCCAGGCCGCCGCCGAAAAGGTGTCGGCAACGGCCCGGCTGCAATGGTCTGCTGGAATGCGTCACACAAATCGGTGCGCGACGCAACCGCCTAAGTTGGGATCTGCGCTAGGGCCAATCGACATTTTAGACTGTACAGATTG
>CAZQIE010000094.1:0-12469 GCA_964593675.1 uncultured Opitutales bacterium | reverse complement strand
TTCAAACAGCTCGGTCACAATCTGTACAGTCTAAAATGTCGATTGGCCCTAGGGCCGTTCCGCTTCAAGGTGTCGCGTGCGCCGACGCTGCGGCGACCACGCACGGCGTGGGCTGCGCTACTTTCGGCTGCAAGGCTTGGAATGCGGCCGTGGGGGTTGCGGACGCCCGATCCTCGCGTCGGCGCGGGCGAAAGAGGCCCGGCAGTGAATGCGACGACTTAAACTGGATGCGCTGGGGACGCCTTACCCCGGTGTCGGGATCAAACGGTTTTGGATTTTGGGGATGGCGCTGGGCGCGCGTACCGGTATTTTCTCACCCGAACACGTCATGATCAAGGAACTCACCTACAAGGGTTGGAACGCATTGAGTCTGTCCTCGGACGAGGTCGAGCTGGTTGTGCCGCTCGACATCGGTACGCGCGTGATCTCCTGCGCGCGCAAGGGGAAGAAGAACCTGTTCTGCAACGTCCCGGAGCAGATGGGTGGCAAGAACGAGCCGAAGTGGCTGCTGCGCGGTGGTCACCGGCTGTGGCACTCGCCGGAAGATGATCCACGCTCGTACGAGCTGGACAACTCGCCGATCCAGGCGAAGCGCCTGCCGGGTGACAGTGGCCTGCGCCTGACGCAGCCGCTTGAGCCGAACGCGCGTATCCAGAAGACCATTACGGTCGAGGTGATCGGGCCGTCGAGCTTCAAGCTGACGCACACGATCAAGAACGAGAACCAGTGGCCGATCCAGGTGGCGCCGTGGACGCTGACGGTGCTTGAGCATGGCGGGTATGCGACGATTCCGCTGCTGCCGAAGGGCAAGCATCCGGACGACTTGCTGCCGGGCTTCTTCATGGTTCCGTGGGCGTACACGGACCTGTCGCTGCCGCTGTGGAACCTGCACCGCGATTTCATCGGCATGGACACGGGCAAGAACACGACGCCCCAGAAGCTGGGTCTTTCGAACTACCCGGGCTGGTCGGCCTACTGGCAGCAGGACGGCACGTTTGTGAAGTATGCTGAGGTGCAGAAGGGCGTGACGTACCCGGACTTCGGGTGCTGCTTCGAGACATTCTGCAACAGCTTCATGATCGAGCTGGAGACGCTGGGTGCGCTCACCATGCTGGAGCCGGGCAAGGAGGCTTCTCACGTTGAGTATTGGGGCGTGTTCGGCGACTTGCCGCGCCCGGATACGGACGCGGCTTATGCTAAGACCAGGGAAACGGTCGAGAAGTGGCTGAGCCAGACGGTGAAGGCGAAGTAGCGCGCAAGGGTTCCTGAAACGAGGCTGCGGGCGGCTCCGAGGGGGCATGTCCGCAGCCTCGCTTTTTTTTGGCCGGCGGGTATGAGTGCAGGGAAATGGAGATGAGCATGACGGCAGAGGGCGATACACGACCGGCAGTGGTGTTCATGGGATCGGACGCCATTGCGGTGCCGGCGCTGGAGTATCTGGTGGGAGAGGGCGCCGCGCTGGTGCGGCTGGTCGGGGTGGTATCGCAGCCGGACCGGCCACATGGTCGCGGGCAGCGCCTGCAGCCCAACCCGGTGGCCGCGTGGGCGCGGGACCGCGGGCTGGCGCTGCTTCAGCCGGAAAAGCCGGGTGAGCCGGAGTATGCGTGGCTGCGCGAACACGGGGTGGCGTTGGTGCTCGTCATGGCGTATGGGCACATTTTGCGTCAGGCGCTGTTGGACTTGCCGAGGCTGGGCGTGCTAAACCTGCATGCGTCGGTGTTGCCCGCGTATCGGGGAGCCTCGCCGGTGGAAGGTGCGGTGGCGATGGGCGAAACCGAAACGGGGGTGACGTTGATGCGGGTGGTGCCGGCGCTGGATGCGGGGCCCATGCTCGATGTGGAGCGGGTTAGGGTAGGGCCGCAGGACACGGCGGCGCTTGTTCGGGAGCGGTTGGCGCAGGCGTGCGTTCCGCTGCTGGGCCGTGGCCTGCCTCGCGTTGTGGCGGGGACGGCGGTGTTTGAGGACCAGGATGCGTCGCGTGTCACGTACACCCGCAAGCTAACGAAGACGGATGGGGCGCTGGATTTTTCGGCAAGCGCGGCGGAGCTTGCTAACCGTATCCGGGCTCTGGATACGTGGCCGGGGTGCTTTTTCACGCTGGGTGAAACGGTGGTCAAGGTAAGCCGGGCGGAGGCTGAGTCTTTGGGCGGGGAAGCAGGTGCGCCGGGGATGGTGCTGGGGGCGGATGCCGGTGGGCTTCTCGTTGGCACGGGAAGTGGGACGCTCCGTATCGGGGCGCTTCAGCGTCCGGGCGGAAAGATGCTGCCGGCTTCGGACTTCCTGCGCGGGTTTCCGATTGCGGCGGGAACGATGTTGGGTGGCGGCGTCATGCCGCGTCTGGTTTCGCCGCAGCCGTTCCCGAGGACTGCGAAGAAGGTGCCGTAATTGCGGCTGGAAGCTGGTGTGAGGCGGGCTCATGCTTCGGGCGTGAAGCTGAGGGAATCAAAGGCGGATCGGGCGCAGGTGGCGGGTGAGCGCGGGCTCCTGGGCGCGCTCATTGCGGTGTACGCTGCGTCCGGGGCGTGCACGCTGGCCTCTGAGGTGCTGTGGATGCGGGCACTGGCGCCGCTGGTGGGGGGCACCATGCTTGCGGCGGCTGCCGTAACGGCGTGCTTTTTCATTTTTGCGGGGGCTGGAAATCTGGTTTCCGGGCGCCTGCTGGCGCGGCTGCGTCGGCCGGTGCTTCTTTTTGCGGGAGCTGAAGCGCTCGCCGGGCTATGGAGCGCGGGGATGGTGGGCGTGGGGCCGGAAGCGTGGCGGGGCTGGGCGGAGGGGCTGCCGGGGCCGCAAGGCTGGGGAACCGCGGTTATCATCATCGGCCCAGGGGCTTTTGCGGGAGGCATAGGGTTTCCCGCGTTGGGAGAGGCAGTCGCACGGGTGCGTCGGGAGCGACTTACGCGTGCGGGTCTGCTGTATGGCGCGAATCTCGCTGGCGCAGCGGCGGGGGCGCTTGCTGGGGCGGTGTGGTTGCCTTGGGTGTTCGGGATTTCGAGGGCTCTCGTGATCGTGGCGGGGGTATCTCTGGCCGTGGCCGTGGTGGCGGGCTTGCTCGGGCGCAGAGGCGTGGAGGGCGCGGGAGGGGAGAGGCCGCCCGGGGGGGCGGGGGCCGGCCGGGGGGGGGGGGGTGGTGCGCGATTGCGGGCTCGGGGTTGCTGTCGATGGGGCTGCAGGGGCTGCTGTTTTGCTGGGTGCGTCAGGCGTTTCAGGGTTCTGTGTATGCGGTGGCGGCGGTGCTGGCTTCATTCCTCGGCGGGCTGGGCTTGGGCGCGCTGGGAGCAGCTTTGCTGCGTCGCAAATGGAGGGCTGAAACGGTGCTTGTGATCGGCGCGCTTATGGCGGCTTTGGTGGTGACGGCGTTTGCCCTGAATGGTGAGCGTTGGGTGGCGGCGGTGCCAGAGCTGACGCGGCGCTCGCCTTCGGGGATTTTGGTGGAGTGCCTTGCCTGGGCGCTGCCGGTGCTGCTGCCGCTGACGGTAGCGGTCGGCGTGGTCTTTCCAGCGGCATGGGAGCTTGTCTGGCCGCGGGTGCGGCGTCAGGGCGCGGCTATTGGGGCGGCGGTCGCGGCAAATAAGCTTGCGGCAGCAGCCGGTGCGGCGGCGGGGCCTTTCCTGCTGCTGCCTCTGTGGGGGCTTCGGGGCGCGACGGCGGCTATTGGTATGGGTTACGCGGTGCTTGGCGTGTGGGCTGCCATAAAGGTTGGGAACCGATGGGGACGGCTTGGTTGCGGCTTGTGCGGCGTTTTGGTGCTAGGCCTGGGCGCGGTTGGGGTTTCCAGTAAGGGCTTGAATCTGGGACACGCGGAGGGGGACACGTTGCTTCAGGCGTACGCCGGGCCTTATGGGCTGGTTTCGGTCGTGGAGACGTCGGCAGGCTCGCGTCAGATTGTGACGAACACGAAGCAACGTCTGAGCGGGACGCAGCGGGCGCTGTCGTCTCAGCGGCATCAGAGCTGGGTGCCGCTGCTGCTGTGCGAGCGGCCGCGGCGGGTGCTCACGATTGGCATGGCTGCGGGGATTTCGGCGTCGGCGGCTCTGGATGGTCCGGTGGAGGAACTGGTGTCGGTGGAGCTCGTCCCGGAGGTGGCGCGGGCTGCGCGGACGCATTTTGGGCGGTGGAACGGGCCGTTGTTCGCGGACGCGCGATCGCGGGTGGTGGTGGACGACGGGCGGCGGTTTCTCCGGTTAAGCGGGGGGCGCTACGACTGCGTGATCGGGGACTTGTTTTTCCCGGCAGATGAGGGCACTGCGGGGCTTTACTCGCGTGAGTTTTTCGGCGAGGTCAGGGACCACTTGGCGCTGCAGGGGATTTTTTGCCTGTGGTTGCCGGTGTACCAGCACGACGCGGAGTCTGCGGGGGTGGTGGTGCGGACGTTTTTGGAGGTGTTTCCGCACGCGCTCATGGTCCGGGCGAATCTGGACCCGATGCAGCCGGTTGTCGGGTTGGTGGGTTCGATGGAGCCTCTGAGGGTGGGGCGGGAGGCGCTGGCAGAGCGGCTTGCGCAGCCGTGGTGCCAGAAGGTGGCGCGGGAGTCTGTGTTTTTCAGTTCCGTCGGGCGGGCGTGGGGGCTGATTGTGGGGGACCTGCGTGCGGCAGAGCCGGGGTTTGGGGGAGGGCTTTCGACTTCGGATGACGCCCCTGTCTTTGCCTATCTGGGGGCGCGCCGGGTGGCGCCGGGCGAGCGGCTCGTCGGCATGGTTTTCCTGAACTGGAGTGGTCGGCGTTTTCTGCAGCCGAGCTACCCGTCTTGCGATTTGGGAGACACGGGCGGTGAGGAGGTGCTGCGGCATGTGCGGGCCGGGAACTACGTGTTTGCCGCGGCGGTGGCGGATTCCTCGATTCCGGGAGACACGAGGTCTCCGGAGCAACGGGTGAGGGCGGTGCGCGGGTACGTGCAACAGGCTAGCCGGCTGGCGCCCGAGGCGGTGGGACTGGCGGACGGGATGGGCCGTTAACGGGCGACGGGACGCCCGCTGCGGTGGGGATTCCCGAGGACTTTGCGGCAGGTGCGCCGCGGCGACCACGCGCGGCGTGGGCCGATTTTTCGCGATGGGGGCTTTGTCCACGCTCTGGCTCCGAAAGGCCGCGAGTTGCGCACGGCGTGGGCCGATTTTTCGCGAGGGGGGCTTTGTCCACGCTCGCCGCATCGTCGGCGCATGCGACAGCTTGAACTGGATGTGCTCTAGCTCACGAGGTGGGCGTGAAAGCCGTCGCGATTGGTCTCGAAGGACCGGTAGTCGCAGGTAAGTTCCTCGCCGGCCTGGATGTCGCGGTTGGCCATGGTGGGGTGGCCGTCGATATCATCGCAATTGGGCGAGGACGTATGGTTCATGAACTTGGCGTTGTCCCAGCAGAGGATATAGACGCCGGTTTCGTCGTAATAGGAATGGGCCCGGATCCGAGTTCGGAAGGGCTCGGGCATGGCGGCGAGTTCGGCTTCCGTGTACTTGACGTCGACACGGGAATCGAACGCCCAAACGGGCGTGCCTTTGGGAATGAACGTCGAGGCAAAGACGCCCATGCCGTGAATTTTGCTGGGGGCCACGTATGTTGGAACGAGCATCATAGGCTTGTTCGGTAAAGGATGCGATGTCTAGGACAGTCGCCGGTGCGGAGCAAGCTCGGCGTGGACTCTGGTTGCTAAGGTGCCTTGGGCTCTTTGAGTCCGTAGAGGGCGGGGTCGATGCGACGCGCCTTCAAGCCGGCGAAGACGTCGTGCATATTGAGAATGGCACCGGGCTTGAGGCCGTTTCGCTCAAACCAGCCGCGGTTGGTCTCGAGGGCGAACTGGATGTCGCTGCGGCGGGAGGCGACGCCGTTCTCGTTGAACGGGTGGAGCGGGTAGATTTCGCGGATCGTGCCGTCGGGACTGATGTAGGCGATATCGAGGGGAATGGAGGTGTTGCGCATCCAGAAGGAACGGGGCTCTGGCGCTGGGAAGACAAAGAGCATGCCGGCGTCGGCTTCGAGCGAAGGTCTGTGCATGAGGCCTTGGACTTGCTCCTGCGGGCTGACGGCGAACTGCGCGCGGAGGGTGGCCGCGCCTATGTGCAGGGGCAGGTAGGTGGAGGCGTCCGCGATGGCGGCGGGTGCGGTGGGTTTGCAGGCGCTGGAGGCAAAAAGCGTGAGCGCGAGGAGAAGGTGGAGCCAGCGAAGCATGGGCTAAGGGCGTGGGCGGTGATGGGGCCGCAAGGCGGCGGCGATTTGTAGACTAGACAAAGCCTTGGTGTTCTCAATGCTTATGCGCGCACGCCGCGGCGAGCCTGAATTCGCAACGGGCGCGGAAGAATGGGCAGTGGGCTTGGGAGGTTTCCGCGGGGCCGCGTGTGCTGGAAGAAATCGGCCACCATGAACGTCGAAAGCGCAGACCTGCTGTTGTATGGCAACCCGGAAACGGACGCGGATATCCTGTATTTTGGCGGCTTTATGGCGCCGGACCCGTTCGTGGCGCTGCGTGTGCGCGGGCGGAAGGTTGCGGTGCTGAATGCGCTGGAATTTGCCCGGGGGCGGCGTGAGGGTCAGTTTGACGAGGTATTGAGCCTGGAGGACTGCCTGGAACGCGCGCGACGGGTGCTGCGTGTTGAGCAGCCGGGGATCGTCGAGGTCGTGCGGCTTTTGGCAAAGGAGCTGCATGCGTCGAGCTTTCACGTTCCGGCTTCGTTCCCGGCGGGGCTGGCGTTCTCGCTGCTGAAGGCGAAGGTGAAGATCGAGGTGGCGGGGCCGGTGTTTTTTCCGGAACGAGCGGTGAAGTCGGACGTGGAGGCGCGGGCGTTGCGGGATGGTTGCGCCGCGAGCGCAGCCGGCATCCGTGCGGCGGAGGAGGCGCTGAAGGCCGCGCAGATCAAGGGAAACCGGCTCGTCCTGAACGGGCAGACGCTGACTTCCGAGAAGCTGAGGCAGATCGTTGACATGGCGTGCCTGGAAGCGGGCGCGGTGGCCCAGCGGACAATTGTTGCCGGGGGCGACCAGGCGTGCGACCCGCACGGGATCGGGGAAGGGCCGCTGCGGCCCAACGAGCTGATTATTGTGGACGTATTCCCGCGCGTGACAGCGACGGGCTTTTTCGGCGACATGACCCGGACCTTCCTGAAGGGCAAGGCCTCGGAGAAACAGCGGGCACTGGTGGCCGCTGTGCGTGAGGCGCAGAAGCTGGCGCTTGGGGTGCTGAAGGCTGGCTCGGTGGGCTCGGACGTTCACGCGCAGGTGGTGGCATATTTTGAGGCGGCGGGGTTTCCGACGGTGCGTGAGGGCAATGTGTTTACGGGGTTCTTCCACGGCACGGGCCACGGGCTTGGGCTGGAAATCCACGAGGCGCCGCGGATCAACCGGACGGGGCCTGCGCTGCCGCTGAACTCGGTCCTCACGGTGGAGCCGGGCCTGTATTACCCGGGGCTGGGAGGCTGCCGGATCGAGGACGTGGTGCGGCTAAAGGAGGACGGCGTGGAGATGCTGTCCAAGTACCACTACCGGTGGGAGATTGCGTAATTAGATTTTGGATACGAAGAGAAAAATTTCCTCTCCTGGCGCATGAAAAAGCTGCTTGAAAGAATCGCTGGAAAACGGGTCGCGGTGATCGGGGACGTGATGCTGGACCACTACATTTGGGGCGACGCGAGCCGGATTTCGCCGGAGGCGCCGGTGCCGGTGGTGGCGGTGGACCGGGACACGTACACGGCTGGCGGTGCGGCGAATGTTGCGCTGAACGTGATGTCGCTGGGCGGGCAGGCTGAGATTTGCGGTTGGGCCGGGGACGATGAGGCGGGGCACCGGCTGCAGGGCGTGCTTTCACACGCGGGTGTGGCGTTTGATTCGCGTTTCACGCGGCCTACGCTGCCGACGATCGTGAAGACGCGGGTGGTGGTGCGGAAGCAGCAGCTTTGCCGTCTGGACCGGGAGGCGCGTCCGCATGTGTATCACCTGGACACGCCGGAGGGGCTCGCGCTGGTCGATGAGAAGGTGGGGCAGGTGAACGCTGTGGTGTTGTCGGATTATGCGAAGGGCACGATCAGCTCTGCGCTGGTGAACCACGTTGTGGAGACGGCGCGGAAGCGGGGCGTTTTGGTGGCCTTGGACCCGAAGCCGCGGCGCCGGCTGGAATTTCACGGTGTTGACCTGATGACGCCGAACCGGTCGGAGTCGCTGGAACTGGCGGGAATGCCGGGCGACACGCTTGGGGAGTTTCCTGCCGAGGAGGTCTGCCGGAGAATTTTTGAGCAGTATAAACCGAAGCACCTGGTTGTCACACTGGGGCCGGACGGGATGCTGCTGAGCGAACGTGGCTGCATCGTGAAACGCATTCCGACGTATGCGCGGGAGGTGTTCGACGTTTCGGGTGCGGGTGACACGGTGATCTCGGCGTTGGTGCTCGCGTTGGCCGCGGGGGCGACGATCGAGGAGGCGGCCCATTTTGCAAATATCGCGGCGGGGATCGTCGTGGGCAAATTCGGCACGGCAACGGCAACGCCGCAGGAAATTCTCAGCTACCAGGCCCAGTGAACCCGCAAGCGCTTTTTCTGGACCGCGACGGCACGCTCGTCGAGGAGGTGAACTACTTATGCAAGCCTGAGGAGGTGCGCCTTGTTCCGCGGCTGCGGGAGTCCTTGCAGGTGGCTCTGGAAGCGGGTTGCCGGTTGTTCCTGTTCACGAACCAAAGCGGTGTGGGGCGCGGGTATTTCACGATGGAGGATGTGCTGGCCTGCAACGGGCGGCTTGAGGAGCTCGTGGGCCTGCGGCGTCCGCTGTTCGACGGCGTGTGCATTGCGCCGGAGCGCCCGGACGAGCCTTCTGTGTATCGCAAGCCGAGCCCAGCTTTCATTGAGGAAATGGTGGCGAAGTTCGGGCTCGACCGGAAGCGGTGCTGGATGCTGGGCGACCGCATGTCTGACTGGATGGCGGGCGTGAACGCGGGAATTCACGTCGCGGCTGTGCGGACAGGGTTGCCGCTGAAGGCGCAGGACGAAGCTTTCCTGCTGCAACGCAATATCCCGTTGTACGGGCATTTCGCGGAGTTTGTGGACGCGCAGTTTTCGGCGACTGAAAGTGTGGCAGGAAAGGCGGGTGCCTGAGTGCGCGGGTGCTTGGAGCAAATGTGCACCACAGCACTTCTCCTTTAAGTTGGCCGCTTTGTGCGACAACCTGAAGTAGAGCCGCTCTAGGCGTGCCGCGTCATGCGGGCGGGGTCAAGGGCGGCGTCCAGGATGTGGGGTTCGAGGAGTTTTTCTTCGAGGACGATTTCGCGGAGGGTGCGGTTTTCCGCGAAGGCGCGTTTGGCAACGTGTGCGGCGCGGTCGTAGCCGATGAGCGGGTTCAGGGCGGTGACGAGCATGAGGGAACGCTCGACGTTTTCGCGGCAACGTTCCGCGTTGGCCTGGAGGCCAATGACGCAGCGTTCGGTGAAGGTGCGGGTGGCGTTGGCGAGGCAGGAAATGGAATCGAGGAGCGCGTAGGCGATGAGCGGGATGGTGGTGTTCAGCTCAAAGTGGCCGTCGCGGCCGCAAAGGGCGGTGGTGTGGCAGAGTCCGAAAACGTAGAGGCAGGTCTGGACGAGCATTTCGGGCATGACCGGGTTCACTTTGCCGGGCATGATCGAGGATCCGGGCTGCGTTGCGGGAAGGGAGATTTCGGCGAGCCCGGAGCGTGGGCCTGAGCCGAGGAGCCGGATGTCGTTTGCGATTTTGGTCAGGCCGGCGGCAATGGCCGTGAGGAGTCCGGCGACTTCAACGGAGGCGTCGCGGGCGCCTTGGGCTTCAAAGTGGTTTTGCGCTTCGCGCAGAGAGAGGCCCGTCTCCGCGTTGAGTGTGGCCAAGACGAGGTTTGTGAAGCCGGGATGGCAGTTCAGGCCGGTGCCGACGGCGGTGCCTCCGAGGGCAACTTCTTCAAGGGCGACAACGGCTTTGCGGGCGCGGGTGGCTGCGGCGTGGGCTTGTGCCGCGTAACCGGAAAACTCTTGGCCGAGGGTGAGGGGCGTGGCATCCATCAGGTGCGTCCGGCCCACTTTGACGAGAGGGCTCCAGGCCTGGGCTTTGGCGTCGAGCGCCGCGGCCAGGGCGTCAAGCGCGGGCAAGAGGTCGTCCCGCAGTGCGAGGCTGACGGCGATGTGGAGGGTGGTGGGCATGGTGTCGTTTGACGACTGCCCGAGGTTCGCGTGGTCGTTGGGGTGGACGGGGGTTTTGGAGCCGATGGGGGTTCCGGCAATCTGGCAGGCGCGGTTGGAAATGACCTCGTTGGCGTTTGTGTTTGTCGAGGTCGCGGACCCTGTCTGGAAAACGTCGACGGGGAAATGGGCGTCGAGGCGGCCGTCACGGATTTCCAGCGCGGCGGCCCGAATGAGTCTTGCGACGTCCGGAGGGAGGAGCCCGAGGCGCTCGTTTGCGCAGGCGCAGGCGTATTTGAGGAGGCCGAGCGCGTGAACGAACCGGGGCGGAAGGGGGCGTCCGCTTACGGGGAAATTCAGGACGGCGCGTTGGGTGGAGGCGCCATACAGGGCGGTGTCCGGGATTTCAAGCGGGCCTAGGGAATCCTTTTCCGTTCGCATGGGAAAATGGCTTGGGGTTAGTCGCGCGTGAGGAAAAAGCCGAGAATCATGAACAGGGCGATGCCGATCTTGAAGAGGAGCGCGAGCACGCCACCAACGAAGGCGCCGAGGCCCGCGCGTGAGGCTTGGCGCCAGGGCTTCCCGGCAACGAGTTCGCCTACGGTTGCGCCGATGATGGGCCCGAGGATCAGGAAGAGGGGGAAGGGTGGAATGAAGATGCCGAAGACGCCGCCGAGGGTGGCCCCGAGTGCGCCGCGCCAGGTGGAGCCGAAGCGTCGGGCTCCCCAGAAGCCCGCGGCCCACTCTGCGGCGTGACCGAGGATTACAAGGAGGCCGCTGACGATAACGAAGGTCCACGAGACGGAGGCATCCGGAACCCAGATTTTGTGTATGACGAGGCCGAGCCAAATGAAGCCGGTGCCGGGGATGACGGGCAGGAAAATGCCCGCGAAGCCGACAATGAAAAGGAGGCAGGTGAAAATCGTTACGATGAGGGGGACGTTATCCATTCGGCTTGGCGGGTTACGCTGTGGGCGAGAGGGGGCGTGGTTTGCGGTGCCCGCCGACGAAAGGGATAACCAGCTTTGGCTTTGGCGCAAATCGTAATGGCGCAGAGAAACGGGGCGGTGCGTCAGGTTTGGGCGTTCAGGGGTTGTTTCAGGTCTGTTTTTAGGACAAATTTGGGACACTCGCGCACCCCATGAAAATACAAGCTCTCGCCGCCCTCAAACCGCATGAACGCCTGACGCCGTACGCCTACGAGGCAAAGCCGCTGGCGCCGTACGAATGTCTTGTGCGGGTGCGGGCGTGCGGTGTGTGCCATTCCGATGTGCACATGATCGACAACGACTGGAGCATGTCGGCTTTCCCGCTGGTAGCGGGGCACGAGGCCGTGGGGGAGGTCGTGGAGACGGGGGCCGCGGTTACACACCTGAAGGCAGGCGCCCGTGTGGGCGTGGGCTGGATGCGGGGGGCGTGCATGACGTGCGAGCAGTGTGTGGGCGGAAAGGAAAACCTGTGCGACAATGTCATCGGAACGATCGTTGGAAACCATGGAGGCTTTGCCGACCACGTGATCTGCGACGCCCGGTTCGCGTTTCCGATTCCGGCTGGCATTCCAACAGATGCCGCCGGGCCGCTGCTGTGCGCAGGCAACACGGTGTACAGCGGGTTGCGGGCCGCGGGTATGCGCTCTGGACAGCGTATCGGGGTTATCGGTGTGGGTGGCCTCGGGCATCTTGCCGTGCAGTTCGCGGCGTCGCTGGGCAACAAGGTTACGGTGTTCACGACGTCGCACGACAAGGCGGAGTTGGCCGGCAAACTGGGCGCGGACGAGGCGGTATTGCTGGGGAGTGAGGCGGGGCCGAAGCGCCAGCTCGATATCATCATGGTCACAGCGCCGGCCCCAATCGAGGTCTCGCGCTTTTTGAATTACGTGAAGCCCGACGGCGTGCTGACGTTCGTGGGGGTTGGGATGGACATCCTTCCGGTGCCGCTGGACCTGCTGCTGGCGAAACGGCGTCGCGTGATGGCGAGCCCGATTGGTGGGCGGGCCGAAATGTTTGAGATGCTACGGATGGCGGACTCGTTTGGCGTGCTGCCGATCGTGGAGGTGTTTCCCGCTGCGCGGGCGAATGACGCGCTGGACGCCGTGCGGAAGAACACGGTGCGGTACCGCGCAGTCCTGAAATTCTAGGGCCGTTTCGCGCTAAGTTTCCGCTCGCACCTGCGACCACTGCGTGGGCCGATTCTGTTCGGCTGCACGGCGCAGTGGCGTTCATTGGGGTAAGGGCGCCCCATTCTCGCGTCGGCGCGGAGGGAAGGAATCACTTCGACCAATGCGGCAACTTCAACGGAGTGTGCCTACAGCGCTTCTCCTTTTGGTTGTCGCATGCGCCGACGCTGCGGCGAGCGTGGACGCCCCATCCTCGCGTCGGC
>CAZQIE010000093.1:0-12646 GCA_964593675.1 uncultured Opitutales bacterium | reverse complement strand
GCGACGTCGGCAAACTGCTGGCGCTGGTCGGCGTAGCGGTCCACTTCCTCGCGGGCGATCTCCACCCAGCGGCCAATACGGTTGCGGTCGTTGCCGATCGTGTGGGTGTCCTTCATGATCAGCTCGAGGTTCAACTTGCCCGCCGCCTCCAGCGTGCGGCGCAGGTCCTGACGCACACTTTCCTCATCAAACGTCGGCCCGGCGATACGCGACGGATCCAGCTTGCGGCAATACACGTAATTCCGGCCCAGGTACTCCGCCATCTTGTCCAGCTTCGCCCACGGCGAAACCGACACGCGCCGCAAGCGCGGCACCTTCAGGACGTGCTGGATGCGCACATCCAGCGGCTCGCAGCACCCGTAGTAGTTCATCCCGAATTTTTCCAACAGCGGAACCTGATACGGGAAAATAAACTCGGCAAACATGTCCGGGCTCACCCCCACCGTCTCCTGCGACTCCCCGAAGCCCCACATATCTTCCAGCCGCACCGGCTCGCCCGGCGCCCGCTTGCGCTTCGGCAACTCATCCGTAACGCCCGGCCCGCCCGAGCCCACGTTGTCCGCGTCGCAATTGTCGTTCAGCAGACCCTCACGCTCGAACCACTCGATGAAGTGCATGTTCTCATCGCGCATGAAGCTCATCAATTGATGCACCCCCTCGGGATCATCGTAGAAGAGCACCATCAGGTTCTCCATCCCGACCAGGTCAATGACATTGATCGTCATGCCCACCGTCCACCAATACGTCTCCGTATAGAGGCGCGGCGGCAGCAGGTCCCCGATCAGCTCCTTGGCAAGATTCACCTCACGCAGCGTCCCTTCACGGTCCACCGTCGGCTGGCGGAAACGCAGCTTCGGCAAATCCCTAGCAATGTCCTCCACCGGGAACCCCGACCACGAATAACTCGCGCCCGCCGCCTCATTCAGCGCGTGCTTTGCCACCTTCACCCCAAAATCGCCGATCTTCACCTTCCACGGCACCTCAAGGAACGGGTACGCCGGACGGTCGCACTTGATGTTCTCAAACCAGAACACGCGCTTGCGCAACTGCAACTCCCACGAGCGCATCACCGGGTCCTTACACTCCAGCGAGCTCTCCGGAAAAATCTCCGTCCACGCGTTTTCCGGGTGCGTGAACACGAGCGGCCGGTCGAGCTTCAGGCTGTTGGAAAGCTTCCCAAGTTTCACCTTGTTCTGGTTCTCCGGCGACTCCGCGATCTCACGGACACGCCCAGCGAGGCGGCGAACAATAGCAACATCAGTTGAGGCAGGGGCTTGGATGGTGGCTGGCATACGTCCGCTATCTTGCCAATACCCCCGCGCACGCTCAATAGACCGGGTTCGGTAATGGTAACATAACCCGACCTCCGCGCTAGCTTCCACACCCGCCCCCCCCAACGAAACTTGCAGCCCGCAGCCGCACACTTTATACCGTTAAATACCCTGTTGCGAAGCCGCCTCCGTGGCCCCGTACCCATGAGCAAAGCAGCCTCCCGAATCGTCCGCATGCGCGACATTGCCGAAAAACTCGGCGTGACCACGGCCACCGTGTCCATGGCCTTGCGCAACGACCCCCGCGTGGCCGCAGCCACACGCCAGCGCGTGCAACAAACCGCGGAAGAACTCGGCTACCGCAAAAACCCCCTCGTCGCCGCGCTCATGGAAAACATCCGGCAAGGGCGCGCCGATGCTGCCGGAACTTCCCTCATGGCATATCTCGGCCTCACGGCGGGAAGCCGCGGCTGCCTCATGATGGAAAGCTACCGCCGCACCTTCGAAGGCGCACGCAAGCGCGCCCTTGAGCTCGGCTTCACCCTCGATATCGCCTCCGGCGACACTGAGGACCTCGCCGCAACCCGGCTCAACACCATCCTGCGCGCCCGCTCCGTCCGCGGCATCCTCCTGATGGACCCGCGACGCTCGAAAGAAAGCACGCTCCCTCCGCTCAATTGGGAAAACTTCGCCGTCGCCAACGTTTACCGCCACAACCTTGATTCGCCCTTCCGGCAAGTGCGCCACGACTTCTTCCAGGGCATGACCCTTGCCGTGAAAGAGCTGCGCGCCCGCGGTTACAAGCTCATCGGCCTGCCACTCGGACGCGACCTCGACTCCGGTGTGAAATACGGCTGGAGCTCCGCCTTCCTCGTCTACCAGCAAAGAGTCCCCCCGGAAGACCGCGTGCCCTTCATCCCCATCGACGACCGCGTGAACTGGCGCGATGACTTCCACCGCTGGCTAGACCGCGAAAAACCGGACGCCATCGTGACACACGAAGCTGTGACGCTCGAATGGCTCGCGGACGCCCGCATCAAACTCCCGGATGAACTCGGCTTCGTGCTTTTGGACCGCCAGCAGAAGCTCAACACCGCCGCCATCGACCAGCAAAACGAGCACATCGGCGCCACCGCCATCAACGTCATCGTTGCCCAACTCCACCGCAACGAGACCGGGTTCCCGGCCAGCCCCGAAACCATAATCCTCCCCGGCGTCTGGCGCGAAGGCCCCACCGTGCGTCCCCCCAAAACACCCTGACAGCGCCCTGATCCGCGCCTCGGGGTCTTCCCCTCCTACCAATCCCCTCGCTCCGAAGCCGGGGCGTTCGCACGCCCACCGGCAGCCCCCCCCCGAGCCGGGCGTGGCCCACGCCGTGCGCCCAGCATCCGCACCACAGCGAAGCGGCAGATCGAACCCCGTGCAGCCCAACAGAACCGGCCCACGCCGTGCGCCCACCACCCGCACCACAGCGAAGCGGCAGATCGAACCCCGTGCAGCCCAACAGAACCGGCCCACGCCGTGCGCCCAGCACCCGCACCACAGCGAAGCGGCAGATCGAAGCCCGTGCAGCCCAACAGAACCGGCCCACGCCGTGCGTGGCTTTTACGGTAAAGGGCAGGACCACCCCAAAAAACCTTTTCAAACGTGCCGCTCAGGTCATATAAACCGCGCTTCCAACGCGCCTCGTGAGAAACGCCTCGGGCGCCCTTTTTTCACCCATGAGCTCCAATCCCCTTTCACCGCAGGAACTGTTCTCCCTCGCTGGCAAGACCGCCGTCGTCATTGGCGGTACCGGCGAGCTTTGTGGCGCGATGGCTGAAGGCCTCGCCGCCGCCGGCGCCGAAGTCATCCTTGTCGGCCGCAACATCGACAAGGCCCAGGCCCGCCTCCACAAGATCCACGCCGCGCACGGCCGCTCCTACTTTGAAACCTGCAACGCCGAAAACAAGGCCGACATCGAAGACCTGCTCGACCGCGTGCTCAAGAAATCGGGCAAAGTTGACATCCTCGTCAACGGTGCGGGCGTGAACTCCCCCACCCCCTTCCTGGAAATCACGGAAGAAGAATTTGACCGGATCATGCGGGTGAATCTCAAAGGCGTGTTCCTCGCCTGCCAGGTCTTTGGCCGCTACTTCATCGAGCGCGGCTCCCCCGCCTCCATCATCAACCTCGGCTCCATGTCGGGCATCCTCCCGCTCTCGCGCGTCTTCACCTATTCCGCCTCCAAGGCCGCCGTCCACAACCTCACCAAGAACCTCGCGCGCGAGTGGGCCCCCCGAAACATCCGCGTCAACACCCTCGTCCCGGGCTTCTTCCCCGCAGAGCAAAACCGCAAGGTTCTTACGCCTGACCGCGTGAACTCCATCATGGGCCATACCCCCATGAAACGCTTCGGCGAAGCCAAGGAACTCATCGGCGCCACCCTCCTTCTGGCCTCCGACGCCGGCTCCTTCATCACCGGCCACGAGATGGTCGTCGACGGCGGCTACGCCTCCATGACCATCTAACGCTTCACCCCGGGCCGCCTCTCAGTCCTGACGAGGCGGCTTTTTTTTGCGCCCGGAACACCTCCTATCCAACCAGCCCGACTCCGCCTTCCCATGGACTTCCTCAACGACGACTTCCTCCTCCACACCCGCACCGCCCGCGCCCTCTATCACGACGTCGCCAAGCACCTCCCCATTTACGACTACCACTGCCACCTCTCCCCGAAGGACGTCGCAGACAACCGCGTCTTCAAGAACCTTGCCGAGATCTGGCTCGAAGGCGACCACTACAAGTGGCGCGCCATGCGCTCGAACGGCGTGTCTGAGGACCTTTGCACCGGCAACGCCGAGCCCTACGACAAGTTCCTGGCCTGGGCGAAGACCGTACCCCAGACCCTCCGCAATCCCCTCTACCACTGGACCCACCTGGAGCTCCGGCGCTATTTCGGCATCAACACCCTGCTGAACGAAAAAACAGCCCCCGCCATCTGGGAAGAAGCCAACGCGAAGCTGCGCCAGCCCGAACTCTCCACCCACGGCATCCTCAAGAAATGCCGCGTTGCCGTCGTCTGCACAACCGACGACCCCGTGGACAGCCTCGAGCACCACAAGAAAATCGCAGCCTCCGGCATCGCCACCCGCGTCTATCCCACCTTCCGCCCCGACAAAGCCCTCGCCGTCGACCGCCCCGACCAGTTCAACCCGTGGTGTGACCAGCTCGCCACCGCGTCTGGCTTGGATACAGGCTCATTCATCGCCTTCCTCGACGCCATCCGCGCACGCCACGACTACTTCCACTCCCTCGGCGGCAGGCTCTCCGACCACGGCCTTGAGCACGCCTTCGCCACGCCCTGCACCGACGGCGAAGCCGCCCGCATCTTCGAAAAAGTCCGCTGCGGCAAGCCCGCGGACCTCGCCGAGAAGCACGCCTTCGGCACCTACCTGATGCTCTTCTTCGGTCGCCTCGACGCCGAAAAAGGCTGGACCAAGCAGCTCCACCTTGGCGCCCTCCGCAACAACAACACCCGCCTCCTCAAGCGCGTTGGCGCCGACGCCGGCGTGGACTCCATCGGCGACTTCCCCCAGGCCGCCACACTCTCCCGCTACCTCGACACCCTCGACCAGCGCGGCCACCTCCCCCGCACCATCCTCTACAACCTCAACCCCGCCGACAATTACGTCTTCGCGACCATGATCGGCAATTTCCAGGACGGCACCATCCCCGGCAAGATCCAGTACGGCTCCGGCTGGTGGTTCCTCGACCAGCTCGAAGGCATGCGCTGGCAGATCAACGCCCTCTCCAGCCTCGGCCTGCTGTCGCGCTTCGTCGGCATGCTCACGGACTCCCGCTCCCTCCTCTCGTATCCACGCCACGAATACTTCCGCCGCCTCCTATGCCAGATCCTCGGCGACGACGTCGAACGCGGCGAACTCCCCGCCGACATGGCCCTCCTGGGCGAACTCGTGGCAAACGTCTCCTACCACAACGCCGCCCGCTACTTCGGCCTCCAGGTCAACGCCGTCTAACAAAGGCCAAAGCCCCCGACAGGCCACCAAAGGCCTTCAAACAGCCCGTAAGCCCGCCCAACCGGCGGCTCGCGGGCTTTTTTTTGCAACATTGCAACGTGCAGGCTTGCTTCCGCGCGCGCGACGTACAAAACGGGGTTAACCCGCCCACCATGCGCGCACCGCTGCCCGGCCTGATTCGCCTCGCCCTCCTTCCCTCACTCGCCGTCGCCCTCGCCGCCCTTCCCTGCGCGGCTGCGCCGAAGAAAAACAAGAGCTCCGCCAAAAGCTCCGCGAAGGCCCCGCCGCGGGCTATAAAAGCCCAGCCGGCGACCCTCGACGAAAAAGTCCAGGCCAAAGGCGCCCTCCTCGTCGACGTCGCTTCCGGAAAGATCCTTTATCAACGCAACATCGACGTCCCCTACGCCCCCGCCAGCACCACCAAGCTCATGACCGCGCTCCTCGCCTATGAGCGCACCGGCCTGAAGGGCGAAATTACCGTCGCCCCTGCCGACACCCAGGTCGAGCCCAGCACCATCCCCCTCCGCGCCGGGGAAACCGTGCAGATCGACGACATGGTGCACTGCCTCCTAATCGGCTCCGACAACGACAGCGCCATGGTCCTTGCCCGCGCCTCCGCAGGCTCCGTGCCCGACTTCGTCGCGCTCATGAACGAGCGTGCCCGCCAACTCGGCTGCCGCCAAACCACCTTCGTAAACCCCCACGGCCTGCCTGACCCGCGCCAGAAAACCACCGCCGTCGACCTCTACCGCATCTTCGACCGCGTCCTCCGCGTTCCCCAGCTCCGTGAAATCGCGGCCCAGCGCAACTTTGTCCTCCATTCCGACATCGGCACCCAGAACGTAAAGAACCACAACAAGCTCCTCGGAACGTACGAAGGCATGGGCCCCGCAAAGACGGGCTGGACCATGTCTTCCCGCCACACCTACGCCGCCTCCGTCGTGCGCGGCGGCCGCGAGCTTCGCCTCATCATCCTGAACAGTCCCAACAAGTGGGACGACGCCCGCGCCCTCTTTGACTACGGGTTTGACCGCCTGAACATCCCATCGCCGGACGCCTCTGTGGCGAAGGCCGCAAAGAAGGGCGGCAGGCAATCCACGCTCGTTTCCCAAAACGCTAACTCTGCGTCTTCTTTGCCCCCGCCACCGAAGTTGACGCTCCCATAGCCTGCCCGCTTGGCCGGTCGTCCTCCGATTGCGCCGGCGGCACGACGATCACCAGCGCTGAACCCAGTTGCTGCAAGCGCCCCGTCAACGCCATCGCCCCCGAAGCCTTGCCCGCCCGCAGCCCCCGCGTGATTGAGCGCATCTTGAAATCGCGCACAAACTTCTGCGCATCCTGCTTCGGCACCAGCACGCGGATCGCCCCGCCATGCTTCCCCTCCGCCTCCGTATCCACCAGGAACGGTATCAGGCCCTTCGGCACCTTCCACGGCTCGTACGTCACCTTCGTCACACGCACCGTCACCATCGCGTTCATGTACTGGTCCACATTCTGGCGCAAGTAGTTCGCCGTCTGCGGCGGGAAGTACGTAGCCAACGCAGGCTGGGCCGTCAGCAAGCCCATCATCCATACCGCCATTCCCAGCCTGAACCAGCACCGGGCCATGTCCTTATTCCATCATGTTTTAACGACGAAGTCAAAGGGCGCGTACCTCGAACCCCTTGCCACCTTAAGTCGTCAGCCCACCCGTAAACCGTAGCGCCCTCTGTGACATTTTTTCCCGTTGCGCAACTTTTCAAGCTGGGCAAAGTCTCTGGAGCACAGAACGAAATGGGCGATATCTTCTCAAACACCTCTGCAGCCACCCGAGGAACACTCCTCGCCTTGACCCTGGCGGTTTGGGCGCTCTGCGGAGGCTGCACCAAACACGAACAACCGCCCGCTGCCGTCGAACAGGCCCCCATCCCCACGGACGCCAAGGTCTCCGCCTACCCGCCCGGCAAACCCGGCGGCGTGTTCACCGAGACCGGCCTCGGCGACATCACTACCTTCAACCCCCTCGTCTCCGAAGACGCCGCCTCCGGCGGCGCCCTCGCCCTCATCCTCGAAGGCCTCACCACCTGGGACCCCGTCCGTGAGGAAGTCATCCCCGCCCTCGCGAAAAGCTGGGAAGTCTCGGACGACAAGCTCACCTACACATTCCACCTCCGCAAGGGCCTCGTCTGGAGCGACGGACACCCCCTCACCGCCGACGACGTCATCTTCTCCCTCCGCGCCATCTACGACGAGCGCGTCCCCACCCGCGTCCGCTTCTTTTTCAAAATCGAAGGCAAGCCCTTCACCTACGAAAAGGTCGACGACCTCACCGTCCGCATCTCCACACCCAAGCCCTACGCCCCCTTCCTCCTCAACATGGGCTCCCTGCCCATCCTGCCACGCCACAAACTCGAAAAAGCCCTCGACAACAACACCCTCCCCAAGCAGTGGTCCACCGGCACCGCCAAGAACAAGCCCTGGGAAATTGTCGCTTCCGGCCCCTTCATCCTCGAGTCCTATCGCCCCGGCGAGCGCGTCGTTTTTGCCCGCAACCCCAACTACTACAAAATCGACAGCGCCGGGCAGCGCCTCCCCTACATCGGACACGTCATCAACAAGTTCGTCAAAGACGTGAACGCCAGCGTCACCGCGTTCTCCCAAGGCCTGACCGACGCCGACTCCATCAACCCCGACCACGTCGCCTGGGTGTCACGCTCCGCAAAAGTCCGCGACTTCACCATCTACGACCGCGGCCCCTCCGCAAACATCAGCTTCATCTGGTTCAACCTCAGCCCCGTGACCAATGCCGAAGGCAAGCCGGTCGTCGCCCCCCACAAGCTCAAGTGGTTTCAGGACGTCCGCTTCCGCAAAGCCATCTCCTACGGCATCGACCGCCAAGGCATTGTTGACGGCGTGCTCTTTGGCCGCGGCACCCCGCTCTGGGGCTACGTCTCCCCCGCGAACGGCAAGTGGTACAACCCCAACGTCCAGCAATACCCGTTCGACCCCGAGAAATCCAAGGCGCTCCTCCACGAAGCCGGCTTCCGCCAAGGCCCCGACGGCATCCTGCGCGACAGCGCCGGCAACCCCGTCACCTTCACCCTTATCACCAATCGCGAAAACAACCTGCGCGCCGACATCGCGGGCGTCTTCAAGGAAAACATGAAGGCCCTCGGGATCGACGTGCAGCTCCAGCTCCTCGACTTCGGCACCCTGCTCTCCCGCACCAGCGAGAATTTCAACTACGAGTGCGCCATGCTCGGCCTCACCGGAGGCGGCGACCCCTACGGCAGCATGGACATTATCTCCAGCGGCGGACGCATGCACCTCTGGCACCCCAGCCAAAAGCAGCCCGCCACACCCTGGGAGGCCCGCCTTGACGAGCTCATGCAACTCCAGCTCACCGAGCTCGATACCACCAAACGCAAAGCCTACTTTGACGAAGTCCAGCAGATCCTGAGCGACCAGTTGCCCATGATCTACCTCGTCACCCCGAACGCCTACGTCGGCATCAAGAACCACTGGAAGAACATTGAAGTCCCCAAACTCGGCCCCCTCGTCTGGAACCTCGATGAGCTCTGGAAGCTGACGCCATGATCGCCTTCATCCTCAGGCGCCTGCTGGCGCTCATTCCCTTGCTCCTGGCCGTCACGCTGCTCGTGTTCGTCCTCATGAGCCTCGCCCCCGGCGACTACCTCTCCGCGCTCAAAATGCAGCGCGACATACCCCCCGAGTTCATCGAGAAAATCCGCCACGAGTTCGGCCTCGATCAGCCCTGGTACACCCAATACTTCCTCTGGCTCAAAAACATCCTCTCCGGCAACCTCGGCGAATCCTGGACCTACAAAGTCCCCGTCTCCGAGCTCCTCGGCCAGCGCCTCCTCGCCACCTTCCTCCTTTCCCTCTGCGCCACCGTCTTTGCCTGGGTCATCGCCGTCCCCCTCGGCGTCCTCGCCGCCCTCAAAAAAGACTCCTTCTTCGACCGCCTCTCCTCCGTCCTCGCCTACGGCGCACTCTCCTTCCCCGACTTCTTTTTCGCGCTCCTGGCCCTCTACTTCGCCGCCAGCACCGGCCTTTTCCCGCTCGGCGGGTTCACGTCCATTGAGCACGACTTTCTTTCCGGCCCCGCAAAGCTCGGGGACATTGCTTACCACCTCGCCCTCCCCACCCTCGTGCTCGGCCTTGGCGGTGTGGCGGGCATCATGCGCCTCATGCGCGCAAACTTCCTCGACGTCATCCGCGCGGACTACATCACCACCGCCCGCGCCAAAGGCCTGCGCGAACGCACCGTGATGTTCAAGCACGCCCTGCGCAACGCCATCAACCCCCTCATCTCCTCCTTCGGGTTCGCGCTCGCCCACCTCCTTTCCGGCGCCCTCATCATCGAGTTTGTCTTCAACTACCCCGGCCTCGGCCAACTCATCTACCAAGCCCTCCTCCGCGAAGACCAGTTCGTCGTCCTCGCCGCCGTCCTCCTGAGCTGCACCATGCTCGTCGCCGGCAACCTGTTCGCAGACCTCATGCTCGCGTGGTCGGACCCCCGTATCCGCCTCGAACGCAGCCCCCAGTCCAACCTCAGCCTGAAAGATTGGGGCAAGCTCGGCGCCGGCCTCGCCGTCCTCCTTGCCCTCGCCGCCGGCCTCACCGCCCTCCCTTGGGACGCCCCCGCTTTCCGCGACACCGCGTTCACCGTGCTCCGCTGGGCAGGCCTTGCTCTCGCCGGCCTCCTCGGTCTCGGCCTCCTCTGGGCACTGGCGCGGTTTGGCGTCCCCCTCCTGGTGCGCCTCTGGCCCCAGTTCCGCCGCAAAAAAGCCGGCCTGTGTGCGCTCGTCGTCCTCGCGCTCCTCTACCTCTCCGCCCTCTTCGCCGGCTTCCTCGCCCCCTACCCCAAAGAACGGCAGGACCTCAAAAACACCCTCCACCCGCCCACCGCCCTCCTCTGGAAGGACGGCGGCCTCCACGTCCAGGTCTACAAACTCGTCGACCGCACAATCGCCAAATACGAACCCATCCCTGGGCACACCGCCCCCCTCGTCTTCCTTCCCCGCACCCTTGAGGACAACCAGACCAAGCTCCGCCTCGTCGGCGTAAAGGACGGCGCCGCCCCCCTTTACCTCCTCGGCAGCGACAGCGTCGGCCGCGACGTCCTCTCCCGCCTCCTTTACGGCTCCCGCGTCTCCCTTACCATCGGCCTCGCCGGCATCGGCATCACCATGGTCATGGGCTTCGTCATCGGCGGCCTCGCCGGCTATTTCGGCGGCCTCACCGACTTCTCAGCCATGCGCATCGTCGAGTTCCTCATGGCCATACCGGGCCTCTACCTCCTCCTCGCCCTGCGCTCCGCCCTCGCCCCCTACTTCAACCCCGCGAACATGTATTACGCGATCATCGTCATCCTCGCCTTCATCGGCTGGGCCGGCGCCGCCCGCGTCATCCGCGGCATGACCCTCTCCCTCCGCCAGCGCCCCTTTGTCCTCGCCTCCGAAAGCATGGGCCAAAAACCCCTCCCCATCCTCTTCAAACACGTCCTCCCCAACATCACCAGTTACCTCTTTGTCGCCGCCACCCTGAGCATCCCCGGTTACATCCTCGGCGAAGCCAACCTCTCCTTCCTCGGCCTCGGCATCCAGGAACCCGACGTCTCCTGGGGCCTCATGCTCACCCAGGCCCAGGACATGAAGGTATTCATGCTCAACTTCTGGTGGCTTCTCACACCCGGCTTTGCCATCTTCCTTGCCGTAATCGCCTTCAACGTCCTCGGTGACGCCCTCCGCGACATCGTGGACCCGCGGATGCGCGTCTAAAACCCGGCGCCACCACCCTTCGCCATGCCGTCTGATTCTCCAGCCTCGCCAGCCCCGACCGCCCCCCTCCTTGACGTCCGCGACCTGCGCATCACCTTCGCCGGGCGCGACGGCACCCTTGAGGCCGTCAAAGGCATCTCCTTCTCCCTCGCCGAAGGCCGCACCCTCGCCGTCGTCGGAGAAAGCGGCTCCGGCAAGTCCGTCACCGCCCTCTCCCTCACACGCCTGCTCCCCGCCCCGCCCGCCTGCGAAGTCGCAGGCCAGATCCGCTACCGCGGCAAAGACGTCCTTTCAGCCACCCCGCGCGAGCTCCGCGACATCCGCGGCAAAGAAATCGCCTACATCTTTCAGGAACCCTCCACCTCCCTGAACCCCGTCTTCACCGTCGGCCACCAGATTGCCGAAGCCGTGAAACTCCACCTGCCGCACGTCACGGACGTCCGCGGCCGCGTCATCCAGGCCCTCCAGCTCGTCGGCATCCGCGACGCCGAAAAGCGCATCAACGCCTACCCCCACGAGCTCAGCGGCGGCATGCAGCAACGCGCCATGATCGCCATGGCCCTCTCCTGTGAGCCCCGTATCCTCGTCGCCGACGAACCCACCACCGCCCTCGACGTCACCATCCAGAAGCAGATCATGGACCTCCTGCGCGAAGTCCGTGGCCGCCTCGGCATGTCTGTCGTCCTCATCACCCACAATTTCGGCATCGTGAACGATTTTGCAGACCACGTAATCGTCATGTTCCGCGGCAAGATCGTCGAACAAGGGCCCACCGCCCAAGTCCTCAATAACCCGCAGCACCCCTACACGCAGGCCCTCATAGCCTGCATCCCCCGCCTCGGACGCAAGCAGCGCCGCCTCACCACCATCGACTACTCCAAACTCACCTAGGGCACCCCTACCTAAAGATGTCGCAGCTAACTAAATCACGCTTTCGCCCGCGCCGCCGCGAGGATGTGTGCCCCACGCTCGCCGCAGCGTCGGCGTAAGCGATAACCTGAAGTAGCTGCTCTAGCGCGCCCCTGCCTCCGCCACACGCCCACCCAAACTTTTCGCCATGACCGCGCCCAAAGACGACGTCCTGCTCGACGTCCGAGACCTCCACGTCCACTACCCCATCACCGGCGGCTTCTTCGGCACGGTCGTCGATCACGTACGCGCCGTTGACGGCGTGAGCTTCAAAGTCCGCCGCGGCACCACCGTCGGCCTCGTCGGCGAAAGCGGCAGCGGCAAGACCACCATCGGCCGCGCCATCGTCCGCCTCGCCCCCATCACCTCCGGCTCCATTTTCTACGACGGCACCGACCTCGCCAAGCTGGACAACCGGGGATTCTTTGGCATGCGCAAGCGCATCCAGCTCATTTTCCAGGACCCCTTCAATTCCCTCAACCCGCGCATGACCGTTTACCAGATCATCGCGGAACCCCTCGACATCCACTTCCGCGACTGGTCCCCCTCCCAGAAAAAAGACCGCGTGGCGGAGCTTCTCCGCAAGGTCGGCCTCGAGCCCGGCCACATGGTCCGCTACCCCCACGAGTTCTCCGGCGGCCAGCGCCAGCGCATCGGCATCGCCCGC
>CAZQIE010000092.1:0-12655 GCA_964593675.1 uncultured Opitutales bacterium | reverse complement strand
TCTACCTCGCCTCCGCCCTCCTGTGGCTGTAACCCATATGTCGATTGGCCCTAATCGGAGAAACCCCGTGGCACCTCGTATCGGCATCGGCTTGGCATCGGCTTTCGTCATCGGTCTCGCGCTCTTTACTGCAAAAGGATTGCGCGACTACGACCAGGCGCCGCTTCCGACGTTCCAGAACTTTTCCGTGCCCTTCCATCCCCGTCCCGCGGCCGAAGTCTATGCTACCGCCGAAACGGAGACCGCGGCTTCCCCTGAGGTTGTCCGCGAGCCCGCACCTTTCTGGCAGGCCCATTTCCCTGGCGCCCGTGTCCTGGAGCAGGAGGAAACTCCCACGGACGCCACGGGGCGCGGCTTCCAGCGGTGGCTTCTCGAGACCGATTTCAAATACCCCTACGTCGTGATGGAGGCGGAGTTTCAGCAGGACCCAAACACCGGGGCCCGCGAAGTCGTCAGCACGACCGGCATGGTCGCAAACCAGCTCCTCGTGCGCCGCCGCGCAGCTGTTTCCGACCCTGACTTCCGGCTCGCGCTGCGCGTGGCTGGCGGAAAAGTCCTCCAGACCCTCGATCAGGACGGCCTCTACCTGGTCGAGTGGCCCCTCTCGGGCATGCACGCCATAACGTCCGTCATGGCCATGCTTGAGACCGACCCCGCGCGCTTCACCAAGTCCGAGCCCAACGTCCTGTACTTCACCGCCTCGGTTCCCGATGACCCCGGCTTTGACTCCAGTTGGGGCCTGCACAATACGAGCGCTCCCGGCGTGGACATCCGTGCCGAAGCGGGTTGGGACATCCGGTCCACCGCCGAAAACGTGGTCGTCGGCATCATCGACTCCGGCCTCCGCCTCACGCATGAGGACATTCGCGCCAACCTCTGGACGAATGCCAAGGAAGTGCCGGGCAACAACGTCGACGACGATCACAACGGCCTCGTGGACGATCTCCACGGGTGGGACTTTTATGCCGACAAAGGCAACACCGTCGATGAGAGCAACCATGGCTCCCACGTCGCGGGCGTCATCGGCGCGGTCGGCAACAACGGGCGCGGCGCTTCCGGTGTGGCCTGGCAGGTGAAGCTTATGCCGCTGAAGTTCCTCGGCAAAAATGGCGTCGGCGCGACCTCGGACGCCGTCCGCGCCATTCGCTACGCGGTCGGCGAGGGCGTTGACCTCTTCAACGCAAGCTGGGGTGGGGACCGCTTCAATCAGGCGCTCTACGACGCCGTGAGCCACCGCAACCCCCGCGACCCCCCCTTCGTCACCGCCGCCGGCAACAACGGGCGCGACATCGACAAGAAGCCCTCCTACCCGGCCTGCTTCGACCAGCCCAACGTGATCGTCGTGGGCAACATGGAGCGCAACGGCAACAAGGGCAAAAACTCCAACTTTGGCGCAAAGGCCGTCCGCTACTTCGCACCGGGAACCCAGATCTATGGACTCAGCCCCAACGCCGACGACGCCTACCAGTACCGAACCGGCACCTCCCAGGCCGCCCCGTTTGTTTCCGGCATCCTCGCGCTCCTCATGGCGCAGGACCCCCAGGCAAACACCCAGCAACTCATCGCGAAACTCGACCGCGGGGTTGTGCGGACGGAAGCCCTGAGCCCCTATGCGCGCACCGGCGGGTTTACGACGCTCTCCGGAAGCCTTCGGGCCGACGCGGTGTCCCGGTAGTTGAGCACCTTGTGAGTGGGTAATATCGGATATGGCCGGGACGTGTTCCCGGCCATATTTTCGTTCTCCCATAATAACCGTCGGTAGTCTTGACAAATACGGTCTTGGCCCATGTGGCTCCGGCTCCACGGGCTTGAAGTTCAGGCCCGGAATCGGTGGACATTTGCGCCCGGCTTCGCAATAGTGGCCCGATGCGTGACACAAAGCGCATAGCCGAGGAGGACCGCCTGCACAAAGCCGAGGAGATTGTGCGCAGCGTCGGCGTGCCCGCCCAGCCCGCCGTCCTCGTCGAAGTCAGCCGCGAGATTCACAAGCCCCACGTCAGTCTTGAAGGCGTTGCAGCCATCATGACCCGCGACGTCTCGCTTTCCGCCCGCGTCCTCAAGCTCGCCTCGTCCCCGCTGTTCGGCGGCCGCCAAGCCTTCACCAATGTCAGGGACGCCCTGGTCCTGCTCGGCCTCAACCACTTTTACCGCAGTGTCCTTACCGTCGCCCTGCGCGACTCACTCAAAAAAACCGGAGGCGACCACGAGGCCTTCTGGCAGCACTCCCAGCAAGTGTCCGCGATCTGCCAGGTCGTCGCCGAAGGCTCCGTACGCGAGCTTGCCGCCGCCGCCGCCACCCTGGGCCTCTTTCACGACATCGGCACCGTGTTGCTCCAGCGCAAATATCCGGACTACACGCGCTACGCCGCCGGCGCCCTTGCCGGAGACTGGAAGAGCGTGCGCGCCGAGGACCGGCGTTATGGCACAGACCACGGCGCCGCAGGCTACATTGTCGCGAAAACCTGGGGCCTGGCGCCGCTCCTGCTTGAGGTCATCCTGCACCACCACGAGACCGATTACGACCTGCACACCGACCCCGTGGCGCGCCAGTTGAAGGCCATCCTCCAGCTTTCCGAGCTTTTCTGGAACCGCGACATGCGCCCGGGCGCATCGCAGCTCATCCACGCCGAACACGACAACAAGGTCGTTGGGCGCGCCTGCGCTGAACTCGGGCTTGAAACCTACCACCTGGACGAGCTTGAAGACCTCGTCGCGGATGCCCTGGGTATGGAAGTCCTGTAACCATTTTTCCAATACACAGTGGGTTTTGACGCGCACGCCGTAGATTTTCTTGTGGAGTCCCTGGACTCGGGCGTCAGCCTTGATGCGTGCCTCACCCTTGGGCGACAGGGCCTGCATGTCTCGCCCGCCCGCCTCCAGCAAGCCCTATCCCGGCGCGGGCGCGAACTCCTGTCTCCTGCCCAGCTTGTATCGTGTTTTCTTCCGCCGGACGGTTTTCCCGGCCCCTGTGCGGACGCCCTGCTCATCCATCTGGGCGCACGCTTGCTCGACACCCTGGATGCCTCCGCCTACGAAGGCGCCTCCATCGTGCATGACCTGAGCACGCCCGTGCCGCCGGACCTCGATGGCCGCTACTCGTGCATCCTCGACTGCGGCACACTGGAACACGTCTTCGACTTCCCCGTCGCACTCCGCAGTGTCATGCGCATGCTTCAGCCTGGCGGCCATTTTATCGCCGTCACGCCCTGCAACAATTTCTGCGGCCACGGTCTCTACCAGTTTTCGCCCGAGCTTTTCTGGAGCCTCTTCTGTAAGCCCAACGGCTTCGAGATCGAAGCCCTGTACGTCACGGAAGTTCCGGAAGGCGCACGCTGGTTTCAGGCGGCCAATCCAGCCGAGCTTGGCTGGCGCGTCGAGTTCACAAACTTCACGCCCACGTACCTTCTGCTTCGCGCCCGCAAGGTTCGTTACGTGCCGCCCTCCGAGATCCGCGTGCACCAGTCCGACTATGCAGCCCAGTGGGCAAGCGCGGGCTCCAATACGCAGCCGGTCTTGCCTGCGGCACCGGCGCATAAGACGTTGCGTGCGCGCCTGCGCTCCCGCCTCAAGCCCGCTCTCCGCGACCTCTGGGAGCGCGTTGGCCGCCGTCTCTGGCCGCCCTTCGGACCTCCCTATTTTCGCCAGAAATAGGCGTCGTCGTTCCTGTTGCACATACGCGGACGCAGCGGCCTACTCCGTTTCCCACGCGCGCGCTTCAAGCCAACACCACGGCCAGCACCAACGCACAGGCTCCTGCGAGCACGAGCAGCGAAAGGGCTAACGCCTCCTGGCGGGTAATCTGGAACATCAGGGTGTCCCTTCCTGCGGGTTGGCCGTTTCCAGGCTTTCCTCCGGTTGCAGCGGCAGCCGCTGGGCCTCAGGCAGGCGCAGCGTATCTTCCAGCTCCCGCAACCATTCCAGCACGATGGGGCGCGCCGCATCAGGCCTGTCGTTCGGCAGGGTGGGGTAGAGGTTCCTCAAATACGCGTAGGCGTCGAGCGGGCGCCCCAGCTGGACGAGGTTGTCCGCGTATAGGCGCCCCAGCGCATAGGGAGCGCCCGGCGTGCTCGCTGCCCGCTTCAGCAGCGGCGCCGCGGCCCGCCGGTTATTGAGCCGCAGGATGTGAATGTAGGCCTGTTCCAGCAGCAGGCGCGGATCGCCCGGCCTGTGCCGCAGTCCCTCATCCAGGAACTCCAGCCCGCGTAGCGCCTGTTCGCGCCGCACGTGGTCTTCTAGCGCCGGGGAAATCCCTTCCGGCTGCGCCTTGCGGAGCGCCTTGATGCGCCATGCCGGGATGTCGAACGCCAGGATGCGCGCCCCGTTTATCCAGAAAAACGTGGACGACGGATCAAGCGTCGTGGCCAGACGTATGTTCGCTTCCGTCGCCGGCAGATCCCGCTTTTCAGACGCCACGTAGGCCCGCAGGAACGCGAAATCCGCAATCACACCCCGCAGCCCCCCAAGCAGCCCGAGCACCGTCCCTTGGCCCACGGCCCCCTCCAGGTCCTTCAACCTCAGCTCCGGTTGGCTTGACCGCACACGTTCCCACGCCGGTCTTCCGACCGTCCCGAGCACCGTGCCCGCAATGACGAGCGTCGCGAGCACTCCCGCCATGTGCCCGGCCTTCCGTCCCCATTCTCGCCAGTCCTCTCGGTCCATGCGCCTCAGACCTCCCGGTGACGAAAGCTCCACGACGCGAGCGCCAGGAACACGAGGATGTAGCCAAGCCCGTAACCGCCAATCTGCACCGCAAGGCCCGTCCCGGCCTGGTCGCCAAACACCAGCGCCTCCGCGGCGTTAAACACCTGAAGGTTCGGGAATGCCCGCGCCAGGAGCCACGCGCCCGCCTTTGCAAACGCGCCCCCGCTCTCCTGCCAATGGTCCTGCGCGAGGTACTGGAGCTGGCAGATGACGAGGGCGAAGAACGCCGTGCCGACGGTGAACAGGTTCGTCCGCGCATACGTTGCCACGAACAACGTGAGCGCCGCCAAGACGCCGAGGCGTACCGTTTGCAGCCCCAGGAAAAGCACCAGCCCCCCATAGCTGAACGGCGCAGGCGCACCGGCGAGCGACGGGTCCAGCGCTACCATCTCCGCATGCCGCGCTCCGAGCAGAGCCACCAACACGCCCCCGGCCAGCGCCACGAACGCCGCCAAAACGAGCCAGGTTCCCAGAAATTTGCCCGCCAGAAACTCCCAACGCCGCACGGGCTTGGCCAACAGCGTCAGCGCCGTCCGGTTCTCAATCTCCGAGAAAAACAACTGGGCCGTTGCCGCGATGGCGAGGAGGGACCCGAAGAACAGGATCCCGCCAAACCCAAAGTCTGCGATGAACTTCAGTTCACTCGGTCCAAAATCGAACTGCCGGAAGAACCGCGCACTCGCCACCAGCCCCGCCGTGAGCAGCACGAGCAACGCCACGAGCCGTTGCCGCAGCGCCTCACGAAACGTGTTGCCCGCAATCAGGAAGGTGCGCTGGACCATGCCCGCGATCATCGGGTGCCCTCCTTTGTCGCCTTTTCCGGCGTTACCTGGCTCAGGAAGAAAGCGTCCAGCGACACGCGGGCGTCACCCGCCTGCTCCAGTCGGGCGCCCCGGCTTTCCAGGAACGCCCGAAGCGCCGGCAAGTCCGCATCCCTGAGCCCTGCCACCCGCAGCAGCCGGGCCTCCTGCTCCCGCAAGAGCTCGTCAACCGCCCCTTCCGCAACCAGATGCCCCCGGTGCAGGATCGCCACGCGGTCGCAAAGTCCCTCGACTTGTGCCAGCAGGTGCGAGCACAAGATCACGGTTTTACCCTGCTTTTTCAGTTCCAGGATAAGGTTCCCCATCTCGGCGGACCCGATGGGGTCCACCCCCGCTGTCGGCTCATCCAGCACAACCAGCGTCGGATCGTGGACGACCGCCTGGGCCAGGCCCACGCGCTGGAGCATCCCTTTCGAATACGTGCCCACGCGCCGGTCCGCCGCTTCCTCAAGTCCCACGAGCCTGAGCACCTCGCTCACCCGTTCCTTCCGCGCCTTCCGCGGGACCCCGCAGAGCTCCGCGCAGTACGCGACAAACTCGCGTCCCGACAGGTATTTGTAAAAGTAGGGGGCTTCGGGCAGGAAACCGGTCAGCGCCCGCGTCTCTGCTTCCCCGCTTGCCTTGCCGAACACTTCGACCGACCCACGCGTCGGCTGCATCAACCCCAGCAGGATCTTCAGCGTTGTGCTCTTTCCTGACCCGTTCGGCCCGAGCAACCCATATACGCAACCCGCCGGCACGGCCAGCGAGAGGTCATCCACAGCCCGCAGCTTCATCCCGCGCAAGCCAACATGGAAGTCCTTGACCAGATTCCGGATCCGCACGGCCGGTTCCGCCTGTAGGGTGGGGGAGGTCATGGGCACGGCGCGCGCTTTTTAGTGCGTGATCCGGAAACCCTTGTGCAGGGGTGCGCCATAATGGCTCTTTATCTCAGTGTCCCGGATGAAAACCGCCATTTGCTCCTGAATCTCCTTCACAAACCCGCGGACCTGATCCTCCTGCCCCTCGGCCACGAGATGAACGCGCCCGTCCGCCAGATTTTTCACCGAGCCGGAAACGTCGAATTCCTTGGCGATCTGCATGGTCTGATACCGGAACCCCACTCCCTGCACGCGCCCGGTGAACCAGGCTTCTAGGTGTAAGACACTGTCACTCATGGCTTTCTTGCGTTACCTCCCCGCGGCCACCGGAACCCGCTCACGCCGCCAGGGTCCAATTCCCCACATTGGGGCTGCCGGCGCAGGTTTGCACCGTTCGCAGGGCATGACATTTGCTTACCACTTCCCGTACCGATGGCAAGACCGGGGCGAATTGGTTTGCTTTTTCGGCCCGGTTGCGGGATTGTATTCATGCCTGCGTTTTAGGCAAACCCGGGGGTTCCTATGAGCAGCTTCGAATACGAAAACTACTCCGATGGGGAATGGGACGACAGGGGAGATCTGGCCTGGAACGAGTATGACTGGCAACAGTACTTGAAGCAGAACGATCAGGAAATCAGCAGGTTCCTGTCTTTCTACAACAAGCTCAAGCACCAGCCGGATCACCTCGATGACGTCGCGCACCTCATGGGGTGGGATAGTGGAGACTGGGCTCCCGGCGACGAATCCTCGGAACAGTCCTCTTGGGACGAGAAGAAGGATGACGAAGACGGACCGGATGAAGACCTCCAGCCCTACACCATCCACAAGCACCCGGTGTTCATCGTCACCCGTGGGCTGTATCAGAACCTGTACCACGTCTGGGAGCAGTATTCGGCCCAAGGGCTGAACCACATTTTCAATCCCGCGGTGACGTGGAAGTTCGCGGCCAGCCTGCACGCGGGCGAAATCAACGCGATCATGGCGATCAACGCCCTGGATATGGGCGACTACTCGCTCGCGATCTGCCACCTGAAGAACGCCCTCAGCGCGATCAATCACTCCTTCAGCATTCTCCAGAACATCCCGCAAAAGACGCCGACCATGGCTACCCTGCATCAGGAAGCCACCATCGCGCTCTTTGACCTCCGCGAGGTTTGGCTGCGGGTGATGAATGACTGCCGCGAGGAAAACCGCCGCCGCAAGGCCGACGGGGACAAGGACTAACCCCGTCGCCTCGCCCGTCCGGTGACCGTAGCAACGCAGACCCCGCGTCCACCGCGTACTCGTCTGTTCCGTAACCTTGCGCGCGCTGCCGTGGTTGTCCTCTGTGCATTGCTCACCGCCTGGGTGGCCCTCTGTCTCGCCGCACGCATTTGGGCTGAGCGCCTGATCTTCCCGGCGCCCCCGTGCAGCTACGCGCCCACCCTGCGCCAACTCGTCCACCTTCCCACGGGGGACGGTGGCCAGGTGGCCGCCCTGTATCTCGAAAACCCCTCCGCCACCCATACCCTCCTTTTCTGTCACGGGAACGGTGAGGACCTCGGCTACATAAGCCCTTACCTGCGAGACCTCCGCAAGGCAGGCTGGTCCGTGATCGGCGTGGAGTATCCCGGCTACGGTCTCAGCCCCGGCACGCCGTCAGAAGCGGGCTGCATCGCCGCCGCCAGCGCCGCGTACCGGTACCTCCGCGACGTAAAAGGCATCCCTGCCGACCGCATCGTCCCCTTTGGACGCTCTGTCGGCAGCGGCCCGGCCATAGAACTTGCGTCCCGGGAGCCCGTGGGGGGCCTCATCGTTCAATCCGGGTTCGTCAGCACCTACCGTGTCCTCACACGCTGGCCTGTGTTCCCGGGCGACCGCTTCCCAAACCTGACCCGCATCGCAAACGTCCGTTGCCCCGTTCTCGTCATCCACGGGCAAAACGACGGCATCATCCCGTTCTGGCATGGCGAGGCCCTTTTCGCCGCCGTCAAAGGTTCCAAAATGAACGCCTGGTTCCCCAACGCTGGCCACAACGACGTTGAAGACGCCGGCGGCCCCGACTACTGGGCCGCGCTTACCTCCTTCCGCCTTACCCTCCCAGCCCCCCAAACCCCACCAAACTGAAGGCATTCCGGGATTCGGTTTTTGACACTCGGTCCGGTGCGTTTCATCGTCAACGCGCGGCCCACGGATAACGCTCTTGGCAGTGGCTTTGCTCCGTTTTGCAGGCGTCCGCCCGCCGCTACGCTCCGTTGTTCAACCCCATGAACCTCGCCCTTAGACTCGCCCTTACGTTCGCGTGCCTCGCTCCCGTCGGCCTCTTTGCCGCAGACGCCTCGCCCCTCCAGTCTGGCCCCATGGTCGGTTATGCGGAGATGCGGGAAGCCCAGGTCTGGGTGCAGACGCGAGAGCCTGCGAAATTGCAGCTTGCCTACTGGCCCAAAACGAAACCCGGCGAACGCAGCGTAAGTGCCGTCGTTGAAGCGACCCCCGCGAACGCCTGCACGGCAAAGCTCCTCGCCGACAATGTCACGCCGGGCACGCGCTATGCCTATGAGGTCCTCGTCGACGGACGTCCCGTCGCCATGCCGCATACCCTGGAGTTTCAGACCCTCCCGAACTTTCGCGACCGCACGCCCCCGCCTGATTTCAGCATGGCCCTTGGCGGCGGCAATTACGTCAACGACATCCCTTACGAGGCCCTGAATCGCAGGCCGGGCGACGAGCACAGTATCTTTCTCGCCATCCTCGCCAAAGCCCCCGACGCCATGCTTTGGCTCGGAAACAGCACTTACCTGCGCGATGCCGACTGGGGCAGTCGTACCGGCTACCTGCGCCGTTACACGGACACGCGCTCGCTGCCGGAACTCCAGCCTCTGCTCGGGAGCGTCCACCACTACGCCGTCTGGAGCTGGGGTGAGTGCGGGCCCGCGACTGCCGCGCAAGGACTGCACCTCTACAACCGCGCTACCGCGACCGAAGCTTTTCGCCTGTTCTGGGCAAACCCTACCTTCGGCGTCGCCGACCTACCCGGCACGGCAACCCAGTTCCGCTGGGCTGACGCGGACTTTTTCCTCCTTGATGACCGCACCTTCCGCGACACCACGCCGGCAAACCCGGCCAAGCGCGTCGTCCTCGGGCAAGCCCAGGTGGACTGGCTGCTCGCCTCGCTGAAGCGCAGTCGTGCGACGTTTAAGATCGTGGTCTGTGGGTCTCCCATCCTCAACCCGATAGAGTCGGAGCATAACCTCACGGCTGCCCCCATCGAGCGGGAGCGCCTGCTCGAAGCCCTCCGCGAAGCGCGCATCAACGGGCTCGTTTTCCTGTCCGGCGGAAAGGACTTTGGCGAGATCACGAAAATGGTCCGCGCCAATGCCTACGACCTCTACGAGTTCACCATCTGCCCGCTCACGGCCCGCCCCGTGCCAAAGGTGGAGGAATCCAATTTCTTCCGCGTGCCGAACAGCGTGTTGGCAAAGCGCCATTTCGGCCTCCTGCGCGTGACTGGGCCCGAAGACGCCCGCGTCTTCACCGTTACGCTTTACGACGCCGTCGGCAACGAACTGGGCTCCCAGAAAATACTGGCAAGCCAGCTCGGCTACGGGGCCGGAAAATAGCCCTCCCGGCTGAAACGGGGGAAGGCAGCACGTTGAACAAGCCTGGTCCACGGCCTGCGGGCTCGCGCTCAAGCACAAGCGTGTTTACGCGACAACTTGAAGTAAGCTGCTCCAAATCCTTCCTCACCTGCCTCACACAAGCTTGCAGCAGGGAAAGGAGGCAGCGGCCCCTTTCGGGAAAGCAACATGGTGGCGCCGGGACACGAAAAAGGCCGGTTCCTGCGAACCGGCCTTTTGCCTGCTGTGTTGCCTCTCGCCCTAGAGCACTAAGATGTCGGACCTCCTGGAATCACTTTTCCGCCCGCGCCGACGCGAGGATGGGGCGTTCACGCTCGCCGCAACGTCGGCGCATGCGACAGCTTGAAATGGAACTGCCCTAACGCTTCGGGTAGTAGAACGTCGCCATTGAGGCGTTCCCGAACTGCGGGGAATGAAGTGCGGTGCGGCGTCCGGACTCCGTATCCACCAGCACAAGCGCCTGCTTGCGCCCGTTGCGCTGGGTGCAGATCAGGTGGCGCCCGTCATTCGTCCAGCACGGCTCCGATACATCGCCCGAGTTCGTCACAAATTTGGCCTGGCCCGTCTTGAAATCGTAGACGCCAATCTGGAATGTCCCGCCCGTGCGCGCCGTGAACGCAATGACGTTCGGGTCACGCGGGTTCCAAGTGGGCTCGGTGCAGTAGCCGCTCAGGCCCGTCGGCAGGCGCCGCAGCGTGCCACCGTTTGCACCGATCTCGTAGATTTGCGGCGAACCCTGCGGGTCGCTCGACACCGCGATACGCGTGCCATCCGGCGACCACGTCGGCGAAGCTTCGATCGCCTTGATCGTCGTTGTCAGGCGCCGTGGGTTGCGCCCCTCGGCATCCGCGACATACAGCTCGGCGTTCCCGCTGCTGGAGAGGATCATGGCGACGCGGCTGCCATCCGGGCTGAAAACGCCGCCCGTGTTCGTGCCCTTGTATGAGGCGAACGAGCGCCGGCGGAACGACCCCATTTCAATGACATACAGGTCCGGGAACCCGTTTTGGAAATAACCCGTGTAAGTGATCTTCCGGCCATCGGGCGAGAAGTGCGGCGAAAGCGACGTGTTATTGTCGTTCGTGAGTTGGCGCACCCCTTGGAAGAACAGGTTACCCACGCAGATCTCGCTCGTGTCTCCCTTGTCGGTCACAAACGCAATCTGACCGGCGAAAAAACCGGGCTTCTGGGTCACAAATTCGACTGCCGCATCGCAGGCACGCAGGACGGCGTCCGTTGCATTGTCTCCGCGCACCTCCTGCCGGAACCGCACCTGCTTGGACACAGGCGTCTCGACCGTCACCACGGCGCCATTGCCGGACGGCTCCACGCGCAGAACCAGTGCCCCTTTCGAGTCCACCACGGTAAAGGCACCGTGGGCGTTGAACGCACGGGTCATCAACAGCCGCGTTTGCGGTTGGGAGCTCTCTACCTCAACGGCAATTGCCTTGCCGCTCTTCGTAACGAGCTCGCCCAGATGCTTTTGCGCATGCACGACGCCGCACAGGAGGAAAAAAGCCAAGAAAAGTCGAAGGGCCATCTTCATGGCCGGTAATCTTAAAGGACGCGCTTTCGGCTCATGCAACCCGAAATCCGGGAATCCCCTCGCAACGGCCAAAATGACAACGCCTTGCGTCTAATCTTGATCCCTTGCGTGACGTTTTCGCCCCTACGGGCCAGCCTCAAGGCGGTAGGTCCCCGGCCTCAAGGCGCGCCCGATGTCCGACCCCAAAATCCAGCGCCGCAGCGCGTCATCCACCTCGTCCTGTCCGCTGCCCAAGGTCTGAAGGGGGCGTGTCGCGATCCCGTCCTCCATGACAGTTACGAGAAACTCCGCGGGCACCCATAGGGGCTGTCCGGCAAACGGAGCCACGTCAGGGAGCGTCCGTTCCAGCACAACTTTGCCGGTGCTTACGTCCACGACACGCACCGCGCCGCCCCGGCCGGGCAGGGCCGTGCGGTCTTCCCGGTCTTGGCCGAGTGCTGCGAACACCGCGGCATCCTGCCCCCCCAGGAGCGCCCGTTCAACGCTTGGCAGCGAAGCCTCCCTCCGTGCATCACCCAGAAAGTCCGCCTGCGACAGCTTTACCTCCAGCGCATAGGCTGAGAACGGCGAAGGCTCGGGTTCCGCAAGACGCACCAAGGGGGCTCGCGCGCCGTAGTTCAGGGCGGTGGGCAGGAAGAGCGGTTCCGTGTCCGCCAGCAGGGCCTGATCGCGCATGATGCCGGGCGTCTTCTGCTTCGGGCTGTTGAACACCACGGCAGGCTTCGGGAAGATGATCGGGGGCGGATCACTCGGCCATACCCGGAAAGCCATAAAGCCGGCCACATGTATCCCCACCCCGAGCACCAGCAACACCTGCGCGGGCCGCGATAGCCGCAGCAAATCCGTGCCGTCCTGGCCCAACCTCCTGAAAAACGCGCGTATCACCTTGGGGATTACCTCCCCCTGATTACGCCCAGCCAGCACCGGAACGGAAGGAAAAAGCGCCTTCTTCGGGAAATTGCCCGACCGATCGTGTTCAGGGGCCGCATATTAAACGATTTAGTTGATTTTAGTTACCAATATCAGCAAACAGACTTTGAAGGGGGCATTTCAAACGCTAGGGCCAATCGACATATGGGTTACAGCCACAGGAGGGCGGAGGCGAGGTAG